>PAVA01000027.1 GCA_002712945.1 Citromicrobium sp. | reverse complement strand
CGCGATCACCGGCGTCAGCAAGGTCGAGGCGCTGGGATCGGCGGCGAACATTTTCGTCGGTCAGTCGGAAAGCCCGCTGGTGGTGCGGCCCTATCTCGCTTCGCTCGCGCCCAGCCGCCTGTTCACGCTGATGACGGTGGGCATGGCGGGTGTGGCGGGCACGATCCTGGCGGCTTACGCCGGGCTGCTCGGCAACGAATACCTGCCCTTCCTGCTGGCCGCAGCCTTCATGTCCGCCCCCGGTGGCATCCTGATGGCGAAGATCATCATGCCCGACGTTGACGAGGCCTCGCCCGGGGCCGAGGGCGAACTGGCCCTGCCGCGCGGGCGCATCAGCGCCGAAGGCCCCGCCGCGATCACCGAAGGTGAGCGCGCGCACGAGGTCGAGGTCGCCGAAACCTTCGAGGAGGGCGAACGCCCCGCCAATGTCATCGAGGCCGCCGCGCAAGGGGCCCAGACCGGCGTGAAGCTGGCGGTTGCGGTGGGCGCGATGGTGCTCGCCTTCGTCGCGCTGGTGGCGCTGGCCAACGGCCTGCTCGGCTGGGCGGGCAGCTGGTTCGGCTATGACGATCTTTCCTTCCAGCAGCTGCTCGGCGTCCTCTTTGCGCCGATCATGTTCCTGATCGGCGTGCCGTGGGAGGATGCAGGCCTCGCCGGCGGTCTGTTCGGCACCAAGATCGTGCTCAACGAATTCGTCGCCTTCATCGAACTGGGCCAGCTCGACGCCGCCGCCATTTCCGAGCGGACCCGCGCGATCATCACCTTTGCCTTGTGCGGCTTTGCCAATTTCAGCTCGATCGCGATCCAGATGGCGGTGACCGGGGGGCTGGCACCCAACCAGCGGCCCGTGATCGCGAAGCTGGGCATCCGCGCGCTGGTCGCGGGATCGCTCGCCAACCTCATGAGCGCGGCGCTCGCCGGGCTCTTCCTGCCTGCCTGACAAGAGGCTTATCCCATGTCCGATATCGCATCCGTTTCGCTCGATCGTCCGCTGGAGGAGATCGCGGAAGAGCTGGGGCGCAGCTTCGCCGAGTTCGGCTTCGGGGTCGTGCGCGATCATGCGATTCCCGACGCCCTGATCGCGCGGGCCGAAGCGGCCAGCCGCGCCTTCTTCGCGCTGCCCGAGGAGACCAAGCGCGCCTACCATATCGCGGGCAATGCGGGCGCACGCGGCTACACGCCCTTCGGGCAGGAGCGGGCGAAGGGCGCCGACATCTTCGATCTGAAGGAATTCTGGCACGTCGGGCGCGATCTGGATGAAGGCCATCCGCTGGCCGAGTTCATGGAGCCGAACGTGCGGCCCGCCGAAGTGCCCGAGTTCGAGGCGACCATGCGCGAACTCTTCCTCGCCTTCGAGGCGAGCGGGCGGCGCATTCTTACTGCCATCGCGCTGCATCTGGGCGAGGATGCGGCGTTCTTCGACCCGGCGATCGAGGACGGCAATTCGGTCTTGCGCCTGCTTCGCTATCCGCCCCTGCCCGAGGATGCGCCCGACGGCGCGATTCGCGCCGCACCCCACGGCGACATCAACGCGATCACTCTGCTGCTCGGCGCCGAGGAAGCCGGGCTGGAACTGCTCACCCGCAAGGACGAGTGGCTCGCGGTGCGCCCCCCGCCCGGAGCGCTGGTGGTCAATATCGGCGACATGCTGGAGCGGCTGACCAACGGACACCTGCGTTCGACCACGCACCGGGTCGTCAACCCGAGCGGAGAGGCCGCGCGCCGGGCGCGCTATTCGATGCCGTTCTTCCTCCATTTCCGGCCCGACTTCGAAATCGCGCCGCTGCCCTCGTGCATTGCCGAGGGCGAGGAGGATTCGGCACCGCCCCCGATTCTCGCGCATGACTTTCTCATGCAGCGGCTGCGCGAGATCAATCTGGCCTGAGCGCGCGCCCGAATCCGGCCCCGCGCAGAGCCCGCTAAAATAAAGTCCCGAATGTTGCGCTGCAGCAACACCCCAAAAACGGCAGATTCGTGCGGTTTTTCGGGGTGCGACGGATTGGTGAGTCGTCCAGCCGCCATTCGGTAATTTGCATGTCACAAAACAAGCCTTAGGCGCCAGCGACCGGCCCAGGGGGGTCGGCCCGTTAGATTCCTTTTTTCCGCAGAGCGTCTTCAAAGGGGTTAGTCCATGAAGCTCAAGTATTTGCTGGCAACGAGCGTTGTCGGCCTCTCCGCCGCAGCCGTTTCGGCCCCGGCATCCGCGCAGTCGACCGGCTCGGTCGAGTTCGAGGAAGGCACCACCATCGTCGTCAGCGGCACCCGCGCACAGGACGTGGGCGGCGTGGAAATCCCCGACACTCCCAAGGCGAAGCAGGAGCTCAACGAAGAGATCATCCGCCGCCAGCGCCCCGGCCAGACCGTCAACGACATCGTCAACCTGGTCCCCGGCGTCAGCTTCCAGAACAACGACCCCTGGGGTTCGTCGGGCGGCAGCTTCACCATTCGCGGTTTCGCCGACGATCGCATCTCGCAGACGCTCGACGGCCTGCCGCTGAACGACTCGGGCAACTACGCGCTCTACACCAACCAGCAGGTCGACCCCGAAGTGCTGGAATCGGTCAGCGTGAACCTCGGCGCGACCGACGTCGACAGCCCGACGGCCTCCGCGGTCGGCGGTACGATCAACATCCGTACCCGCGAGCCGAGCGACGAGTTCAAGATCACCACCACCATCACTGCTGGCGACGTCTTCGCCGAAGGCAACGATCGCAGCCGCCTGTACATGCGCGGCTTCGCGATGGTCGACACCGGCGATTTCACCGGCTTCGGTACCAAGGCCTTCGTTTCGGCCAGCTACACCCGCTACGACAACCCGTACAACAACTACGGCAAGGTCGAGAAGCAGCAGTACAATGGCCGCATCTGGCAGGACATCGGCTCCAATGGCGACTTCATCGCCGTGGCCGGCCACTACAACGAGAACCGCAACAACTTCGCCGGTTCGGTTCCCATCGGCGACATCACCGACGCCGACAGCCGCTTCTACGACATCAACTATCCCTGCACCATTCCGCAGGGTCAGCTGTTCGGCGGCGGCGGCCCCACGGGCACCTCGGATCGCTACGACGATCGCAATGGCTGCGGCGCTGAATTCGACCGCCGCTACAACCCGTCGAACACCGGCAACATCCGCGGTTCCTCGCGCTTCACGCTGGCCGACGGTCTCGTTCTCACGGTCGACCCGAGCTACCAGTACGTGAAGGCCAATGGCGGCGGTCCGGAAGATCTGCGCGAAGCCTTCTTCACGGTTGGCGGCACGCCGATCACCGGCTTCCTCAACGGCGGTTACTACTATGGGCGCGACCTCAATGGCGACGGCGACCTGCTCGACCGCGTTGCGGGTAGCGACCCGAGCCAGACCCGCACGCACCGTATCGGCGTGATCGCCAACCTGGCCTACGAGATCAACGAGAACCACATCGTTCGTCTCGCCTACACCTACGACGATGCGGACCACCGCCAGACCGGCCAGACGACCTACCTGTACGCCAATGGCGAACCGACCACGGTCTTCCCGGTCAACGATCCGCTTCTCACCTCGGACGGTTACGAGCTGAACAAGCGCGATCGCCAGTCCTACGCGATCCTCAACCAGATCTCGGGCGAGTATCGCGGCACCTTCGGCGATCTTACCGCGGTGCTGGGTCTGCGTGCGCCGTTCTTCCGCCGCAACCTCAACCAGAACTGCTACACGACCTCGGCGGGCGGTTTCCTCGACTGCATCCCCGAATCGGCGCGTGCAGCTTACGAAGCGGCGAACCCGTACTCGTTCGATCCGACCACCGGCGTGGTGACCGGCTCGGCCCTGCCGCAGCAGCGCATCTACGAATATGACGAGCTGCTGCCGAACGTCGGCTTCGTGTTCGACCTCGGCGATGCGTCGATCTTCGCGAACTATGCCAAGGGTCTCTCGGTCCCCGGCACCGACGTTCTGTACGATTCGCTGTACTATCCGGATACCGCCGCCAGCGCGCGCCCGGCTCCGGAAACCACCGACACGATCGATGCGGGCTTCCGTTTCACGACCGGCAACATCCAGGGCCAGATCGCGGGTTACTTCACCCGTTACGAGAATCGCCTCGCGGCCTCGTACGATCCGATCCTCGATGAAACGATCACCCGCAACCTCGGCCAGGTGGACAAGTATGGCGTCGACGCCAGCCTCGCCTACCAGCCGACGCGCGACCTGC
The DNA here is from genome assembly GCA_002712945.1 of Citromicrobium sp. The sequence continues at coordinate 22,946 of PAVA01000027.1, read as the reverse complement.
TGCTCTACGTTTTCGGTTCGGTCAACGAATCGGAAATCAAGGAAGACGTGCAGGACGGTGTCGACGGCTCGGGCGCACCCATCTTCCTGCCGACTGCCGGCAAGAACGAATCGGGCGCTCCTCTGTGGTCGGTCGGTGGCCGCGTGCAGTACAACCTCGGCCCGGTCGAACTGGGTGCGCAGGTCAAGCACACCGGCAAGCGCTACGTGAACGACACCAACACGGCAGAGACCGACGGCTACACGCTGGTCGACCTCGACGTGCGCTGGACGTTCGCCGAGAACCCCTGGGGTGACGACATCGCTCTGCAGCTGAACCTGACCAACCTCTTCGACGAGGTCTATGTCGGCGGCTTCGGCGGTGACCTCTCGAACGCCAACCCGTTCGTGCAGATCGGCCCGCCCCGCGCGGCGAGCATCTCGCTGGTCTTCGGCTACTAAGCCAACCGACCATCGGACCTGAAAAAGCGGCGGCTTCCCCCTTAGGAATAGGGGCGGAGGTCGCCGTTTTTCGTTGGCGAGGGCCGGCCATTTGCGGAACCGGGGCAACCGGCCCGGAGTTTTGCGGGCATGGACGACGCGCGGGGATTTTCGGATGCCACCACGAGGCCGAGCGTGCCCGTGCTGGCGGGCATCGTGATCCTGCATGCGCTGCTGTTCTATGGCCTGATCCAGGCGTTTGCGCCCGATCTTGTGACCAGCGCGCTCGGCCCGCAGGTCTCATCCTTCGATATTGCCGAGCCCCGGCCCTCGCCGTCGCCAAGCCCGACGCAGGAGCCCGCCGAGGCGCAGGCTGCCGGGCCGCCCGAGGATGAATCCGGGGCGGCGGGCAATCCGGGCGAGAGGGCCGTGGCGAGCGCCATCTCCGCGCCGCGGCCCCCGATTCCGCTTCCCAGTCGCAGCGCCGCGCCGCGCGCGGCTTCGACCGGCACGGCGAGCCAATCGGGCGCGGCCGACTCGGGCGAAGGCACAGGCGCTTCGGGCGATGGCCTCGGCACCGGCGCGGGCGGCCAGGGGCAGGGCGGTGGCGGAGGAGGCATCGCGACCGAGCCGAGCCTCACCCGCTCGATTACCGACGTCTCGGCCTTCCCGGTTCCGCCGGGCGGGCGGCAGGCGCGGGTTGGCACGCGGACACTGGTGATGCTCGACGTGTCCGCACAAGGCCGCGTGACGGGATGCCGCGTGACGCGGTCCAGCGGCTTTCCCGAGACCGATGCCAAGGTGTGCGAACTGGCGTACGAGCAGATCCGCTTCGAGCCCGCGCGCGACGCGGCGGGCAACCCGGTCGCCTCGCGGTTTCACTATCAGCAGCGCTTCTTCGAATGAGCCGTCCTGCGGTCGGCCGTTCTACGCGGACAGCACCTTGGCGAGGTCCGACTTGTCGTAGGGCTTCTTGATGATCGCGCGCGCACCGAGTTCCTCGAACCGCACCTCCTTGGCGCTGTAGCCGGTCGCCAGAACGAAGGGCACGTCGTGGCGCGCAAGCTCGCGCGCGACCGGCTCGCTCGATTCCTCGCCGAGATTGAAATCGAGCACTGCGAAATCGGGCTTGTCCGCCTCGATCGCGCGCAGGGCCTGGGTCACGCTTGCGCTGACCAGCACCTCGCTCACACCGAGTTCCCGCAGCATCTCCTCGGTATCGAGCGCGATGATCATGTTGTCTTCGATCAGCAGCACGCGCTCGGGCAGGTCCGCTTCCCCGCCACCCTCTGGCGTCTCCTCGCCGTGGTCGACCTGATCCGCCATTTCGTGCTCCTTCTCCGCATCCTGGAGATACCGCGCAGGGATGACGAAGCATGCCTCGACACCGCTCAGCGCGAAGTCGACGCGGGCCTCGCCCTGCAATTCGTGCGGGATCGACTTGTCGATGATGGTGCTGCCGAAGCCGCGACGCTCGGGCGCTTTCACCGGCGGTCCTCCCCGCTCCTTCCAGCCCAGCTCGAGGTCGCCGTTCTCCTGCCGGTCGAGCGTGATGAGCAGATCCCCCGAATGATCGGACAGGCTGCCATACTTCGCCGAGTTGGTTATCATCTCGTGTAGCACCAGCGCGAGCACGGTGTAGGCCTGCGGGACGATCAGCACGTCGCGCCCTTCCACGGAAAGCCGCGAGGTCTTCGCCCCCAGATAGGCATCCGCTTCGTCCGCGATCAGCTTCTTGAGCGAGGTCGGCCCCCAGTTGTCGCGGGTGAGATTGTCGTGCGCGGCGGCCAGCGCGCCGATCCGTCCGCCGATCAGCTTGGTCAGCGTGACCGCATCGCCGGTTTCGTGGCGGGACTGGTTCACCAGCCCCCGGATTAGATTGAGGATGTTGCGCACGCGGTGATTGAGCTCGGCGATCAGCAGATCCTGCTGCTCGCCCGCGCGCTTGCGATCCTGCGCGGCGGCATCGGTCAGCCGCAGGATCACTTCGAGCAGGGTGATGCGCAAGGTTTCGGCGAGGTCGAGCTCGGGCTGCGTCCAGTCGGCGCTGCGCCCCTCGACGGTCTGCTGCCAGGCGGCGAAGCTCTTGCGCGGAGAAACGCGATCGCCATTGGCACCATCCTCGACCGGCTTCTCGGGATTGCCCGCCCATGTGACCACTTGCTTGAGTTCGCGGCGCCACAACACGAAATAGTCCCGCGGGGAACGCGACACGGGGATGATCAGCGCCCCTGCCGCACGCGCGGCAAAGGGCTTCGCGGCGTCCATTCCACGGGTAAGCTGGCTCGACGCGAGGATGCGGCCCGCCGGCCCCGAATGCAGCATGGGCAGGAGCTCGCGAAACTCCTCCTCGGTCGGCGCATGGCCGGTCGCGACATATTCGCCGTCGATGAAGATACTCGCCCCGTCATGCGGGATCGAGTCGCCGATGCTCGTGCCCACCTGCGTCAGCGTATCGCGCAGCGATGCACCCCCGGCGAGCCGGGTCATCAGCCGCTCGTGCAGGTTCTGGCCCAGCGCGCGGCGCGCAGTGCCCTGATCGTGCAGAGCGCGGTCGAGCGTCAGCGAGAAGATCTGCGAGAAGACCTCCGCCGCCGTCCGGTTGGAAAAGGGCAGCACGCGCGGCCGATAGTGGTGGCAGGCGAACAGTCCCCACAGGCGGCCGCGCACAATGATCGAGATCGACAGCGAGGCGCGCACGCCCATGTTGCGCAGGTATTCGATATGGATCGGCGAGACAGAGCGCAGGGTCGAGAGACTGAGGTCCAGCGGTTCGCCGAAATGGGTGCGCGGCACCACCGGAACGGGCGTATCGTTCACATTGCTGATGATCCGCAGGCGATTGCGCAGATAGAGCTCGCGCGCCTGGGCGGGAATGTCGCTCTTGGGGTAGCGCAGCCCCGAGAAGCTGTCGATTTCGCGCTCGCGCGCTTCCGCGATTACTTCGCCCGTGCCGTCGGGGTGGAAGCGGTAGACCATCACCCGGTCGAATTCGAGCAGCGCCTTGAGGCGTTGCGCCGCCGCGTCGCACAGCGCGTCCACACCCTCGATCGCGTCGAGCCCCGCCATCATCGGGCGGATCGAGGCGATGTGGTTGCCGAAGCCCGCCGGATCGTGGCGCTCGAACTCGATCATCAATTGCCCGCCGCTGCGGTGGATCGAGCAGTCGAACCGCCTCGCGGGATCGTCGTCGAGCGACAGCGCGAACAGCCGCTCGGTATCTTCGGGCTCCTCCAGCCGCGCGGCGGCGCCCTGGAGCGCCTGCAGCGCATCGGGGGACAGCACGTCGCCCAGCCGCGCGCCTTGCTCGATCCCTTTCAGACCGAGAAAATCGGTGGCATTCTGCGAAAAATGGGCGATGAAATTATCGGTGGAGACGACCAGCATCGCGCCGAAGGGCTGGATGGCCCCGAGCTGATGGATCGGTTCGCGATCGCAGCTGGTCAGGTCGACCTGGGATGCGCCATCGCTCATGCGGCGGCGGTCGCCATCTGCCGGTCGGTCTCGGCCAGGAAATGCGCGAACACCGCCGCTGCCGTCCGTTCCGCACCGGGGTTCAGGTCCGTGCCCTCCAGCAGCGGACGCAGCGCCTTGAAATAGGCGGGCATGGTCTCGTCGCGCAGGAAGGCCATCGGCCAGTCATCGTGCGCGCGCACGGCCAGATCGCGCTCCATCACGCGGTTGCCGAGCGAGGAGCCCGCCAGAACCCAAGCCGCGCCGAGCCATGCCACCGGGCCTTCGTCGGCGCAGGTGAAATCGGGCGCGTCATCCTCGGCCTCGCAACCGAGTGCGGCGAGATCGCGGTCGAGCCGATCGGCCTGCGACGGGGGCAGCCACTCGGGCGGGCACGTCGACTCGAGCCATTTCTGCACACCGTGCCGCGCTCTCGACTGGACGCGCAGGAAGCGCGCGTAATCGCCCCGGTCGGCGAGATCGAGCCGACCGAGCGCATCGTCGAGAGACTGGTGTTCGTTTCGTGTGGCAGCGCGCAGCCGTGCGCGCAGCGCGGGTGCATCAATGCACCTGGCAGACATTCGCGCGATCCCCTTGAACCTGAAAAACCTGATCCCGCGCCACCACTCGCGGGAGACGATAAGGGCTTCTATGCACGAGACCGCGCGAGGTTCCCGGAAACCTTTCGAATTTCAGCTTTTTGCCGAGGGGCCGGAGAGCAGCTTGCTGCCCTTGTCCGCCACCGCGCTGGCGATCAGCGGTTTGAAGAAGGACAGCATCGCGGGAAGATCGAGCTCCACGATCACCTGTCGCTCCTCGATCGTAATCGTGGTGCGCACGGTCTGCCCCATCGCGCCGACCGTCAGCTTCATGCAGTCCTCGCTGGGCCATTCGGTCGTCATGTCCGCCGTACCGCCGGGCATGTGGGCGGGCAGTTCGGGCATGCGTTCGCGCAGCCGACGGCGGACCTCTTCCTTGGGCAGGTCGTGCTGGATCGGCACGCGCATCAGTTGGGCGCGCTTTCCTGCGTTGAGCCGCCCGATGCCGCGCCGTTGCCGTAGCGATAGCCGAGATAGCGGTGCTGGACGGCCAGATCGTCGAGCGCTCCGTCCGCGATGGTGCGGTTGATCGAGTCGATTTCCCCGCTGATCTTGCCGAGGCCTTCGACCAGCCGGTCATCGGCGGTTGCGCCCGCATGCTCCTCGCGCCGCATGGCGGCGGGCACGCGGGTATAGGACTGGACCATTTCGGGCAGGGTCTCGCCCACCAGCTCGCGGATATCGCGGATCGAATCGTGGCTCGCAGGCGCGGTTTCAAGCTGCTTGCCGAGCAGGTCGAGCTTGACGCCGAGATCGTCGACCAGCGCCACGGCGGGTGCGGGCAGGGCGGGGCGCTGCGCCTCCAGCCACAATTCGGTGCGTGCGATCATCTGGCGCGGCGTGCCCTTGTTGAGGTCGCCCGCCTGCGGGACGGAGAGCCTGGGATAATTCGCGAACAGCGCGGCCGCGCCAAGGGCGGCGAAGAACGCGACCACGAGTCCCCAGAACCCGATCCCGCCGAGCACGGCCCCGGCGATCGACATCGCGATCAGGATTGCGACGACCGCTCCTGCAAACATCCCGCCGCGCTTCGCCCACAGCTTGAGCTTGGCCTCGGCCGAGCCCTTGCCGATCGAGCGCACCATGCGGTGCCGCCCGCCGCTGCGATTATCGTCGCGCAGACGCCTGGCTTCGGAAATCAGTCGGTCGCTGTCGCGGGTCAGATCGTTCATGCCTGCCCCCTAGCCCTCCAGCTTGAGCAGCGAGTCTTCCGAAGCGTCGATCTGCGCCTGGGCCTGCGCCTGGCTTTCGGCGCGGGCGATATAGGTTTTCGACTTCTCGACCTCGGTCGAAAGCGTGTCGACCGTCTGCTTCATCGTGTCGAGCGCCTTCAGCTTGAAGGTGTCAACCTCGTCCATCGTCGCGTAGATGTTCTTGAAGGCGTTCTGCAGCGTTTCCATCGGGATCGTGCTGGCGGCGGCCTGTTCGTGGATCGTGCTGGTCTGCTCGCGCAGCAGCTTGCCGGTCGAATCGATGATTCCCGCCGTGGTCTCGTTGAGCGCGGTGATCTGCTTGAGGACGAGGCGCTGGTTGGTCATCGCCTCGGCCACGGTCACCGCCGTCCGCAGAGCGGAAACGGTGGTGGTGCTGGCGCGGTCGACACCCTTCACCAGTTCGACATTGTTCTTCTTGACGAGGTCGAGCGCGAGATAGCCCTGCACGCTCACCGCCATCTGGGTCAGCAGATCCTGCGTGCGCTGGCGGACGTAGAACAGCGCGGTCTCGCGGATCGCCTTGGCCTTGTCCGGATCGGTCGCCTCGAGTTCGTTGGCCTTGTCTTCCAGCTTGGCGTCGAGCGTCTTGGAGATGTGGATCATCTGCTCCAGCTTGCCCATCGCCTCCCACAGCTTCTGCCGCTCGACATCGATCGCCGCATTGTCCTTCTGCAGTTCGTTGCGGCCCGAATGGAGCTTGTCGAGGATCGCCTGGATATGGCTCTGCGCGCTCTGGTAGCTGCGGAAATAGCTTTTCAGGCTGTTGCGGAAGGGCAGCTTGGCAAGCAGCCCGGTGCTCTTGCCGCGCCTTGCCGGGTCGAGCTCCTCCACCGTGCTGCGCAGCTCGGCGAGATTGGCGCCGACACCCTCATCGCGGTCCATCGCGCGGATCGGCCTGTCGAGGAAGCGGTTGGACATGCTGGAGGCGGCCGCGATTTCCTTGCGGCCCATGTTGGAAATCTCGTCCACCCGCTTGCCGAACTCCGGCGAATTGGTGTCATGCGCGACGAGATCGGCGACGAAGCTGTCGACCTTGCTGTCCAGCTCGCTCTTCTTGCCCTCGTCGACCGGAACCAGCCCGACGGCCTTTTCGACATCCACGGTCGGGATCGGCTCGGGCGGAGTCAGGTTCAGCTCGGTCGCGGTCGAAGTGGCGGTCTCGGTCTGGGTGGCCATGGCTGGCAATGTGTCCTCTTTCGCACGAAATGTGCTGCAATTACTGTATTAATTGCATAAGACACGCAAATCAAGGCGCGCCCGCCGATGCGGACACGCCCTTGGTCGAGCGATCGGCGGCGTCAGGCCGCGAGGCTGTAGGGCTGGATTTCGCCCGAGAGGTAGAGGCGCTTGGCCTTCGCGCGGCTCAGCTTGCCCGAGGACGTGCGCGGCAGGGTGCGCGGCGGCACCAGTTCGACCACGCAGTTCATGCCGGTGACCGACTGCACCTTCTCGCGAATGCGCTCGCGCAGGACGCGGCGTTCTTCCGGGTCGGACACGCGGCAATGGACCAGTACGGCAGGCGCTTCCTCACCGTCGCCATTCTCGACCGCGAAGGCGGCGATGTCGCCATGGTTGAAGCCCGGCAGCTGCTCCACGGCCCACTCGATGTCCTGCGGCCAGTGGTTCTTGCCGTTGATGATGATCATGTCCTTCGCCCGGCCGACGATGAACAGGTAGCCATCGGCCATGTAGCCCATGTCGCCGGTGTCGAGCCAAGGGGCTCCGCCATCCTTGCTCGGCACGAGGCAGTCCTTGGTCGCTTCCTCGTTGCGGAAGTAGGAGTGCATGATGCTGGGGCCGCGGCACCAGACCTTGCCGATCTGGTGGTCGCCCTTGATCTCGTCGCCTTCGCCCCGGATTTCGACTTCCATCTGGGGGAGCGGCTTGCCGCAATTGACGATCGCACGATAGCGGGCGGGGCGGTTGAGGTTGGGCCGCGCGCCCGACAGGCGCTCTTCCTCGACCAGTTCGACCCGGATGCCTTCGCCCGGCGGCATCACGGTGACCGCCAGCGTCGCTTCGGCGAGGCCGTAGCTGGGCGTGAAGGCGGAAGCCTTAAAGCCGGCTTCGGCAAAAGCATTCACGAAGTTCTGCATCACGTCGGGCCGGATCATGTCGGCCCCGTTGCCCGCCGTGCGCCAGCGCGACAGGTCGAACCGCTCGGCCACGCTGCTCTGGCTGGAAATGCGGCGCGCGCAGATGTCGTACCCGAAGGTCGGCGAATAGGAGAGCGTCGTACCCTTGTTGCGGCTGATGAGATCGAGCCAGGCAAGCGGGCGGCGCGCGAAATGCTCGGTCTTGAGGTAATCCGCCGAAACCTGGTTGGCGATCAGGCTGAGGAAGCAGCCGACCAGCCCCATGTCGTGATACCACGGCAGCCAGCTGACGCAGCGATCGTTTGTGCCCAGCTCCATCGCCTGTGCGTGGCCGTAGAGATTGTGCAGCAGCGCCTTGTGGGTGACCGCGACGCCCGTGGGGAAGCGGGTCGATCCGCTGGAATATTGCAGGTAGCAGATATCCTCGGGCACGGCTTGGGGCAGCTCGGCCTCGGGCGCGTCCTGCGCGGCGAGCGTGTCCCAGTCGATCGCCTTGCAGCCAACCCGCGTTGCGGCGGCCTGCGTCATTTCGGCGATTTCGGGAGGGAAGATCAGCAGCGCGGGGTCCGCGCTTTCCAGCTGGACGACCAGCTGGTCGATATAGCTTTCCTTGCCCCCGAAGGTGGTCGGCAAGGGCAGCGGCACGGGCCAGGCACCGGCATAGATGCAGGCGCAGAACAGCGCCGCGAATTCGGGGCTGGTCTCGGCGATCAGCGCGACCCGATCCTTCGGGCCGATCCCTGCGGCGACGAGGCGATGGGCCATCGCCAGCGCGTCCTCGCGCATTTCCCGATAGGAATAGGCACGCTCCAGCGTGCCGCGCATATCGTGGAAATTCAGGCCCTTCTCCGAAAGCGCGGCATAGTCGATCGCTTCGTTGAAGGTGGTGAAGTCGGCCCGGCGTCGCGGCAGCGCGCAATCATTGGGCGTCGGGCGAACCTGGGGTTGAATCTGGCTGTCGTGCATATGGGAGAGCATAATCCGTCTGTTAACCGCTTCGGGGCCGGTGCCTAGTTGCCCAGGCGCCGTGCAGGCGAGTTGTCGGTCATGATCGTCGATCCCGTCATGAAGGCGGTTCCAATCTCCAAGGAGTGTGGCATCATTATGACCCATGGGGAGAGCCCACGAGACTTCGCGACGGCGTTCCAGGCCGATACGGCCCCTCGACGATGCGTCCCTGCGCGATCTCGCGCTGAGCTATGCGGGCCGCTACGCCACCACGGCGGCCAAGCTCAAGCACTATCTGCAGCGAAAATTGCGAGAGCGCGATTGGGCGGGGGAAGATGAACCGCCGGTGGACGCGATCGTGAGCCGCTTCGTGGAACTGGGCTATATCGACGACGAAGCCTATGCCGAGGCGCGCACGCGGGATCTGCTGCGGCGCGGCTATGGCGCGCGCCGCGTATCGCAGGCCCTGCACCATGCCGGGGTCGACGCCGAGGCGATCGACCTGCCACCGCCCAGCGCGGCGGAAACGCGTGCCGCCGCGCTCGCCTTCGCGCGCAGACGGCGGCTGGGGCCTTTCGGGGCGGAGCCGCCGGACCAGCGGGGGCGCGAGAAGCAGCTTGCCGCGCTCGTGCGCGCTGGCCATGATTTCGAGGCGGCGCGCGCAATGGTCGATGCCGCGAGCGAGGAAGAAGCCGAGGAATGGGCGTACAGCATCGAGGATTGAGATGGATCGCGCTCGCCATGGCGGGCGTGCTCGCGGCGTGTTCGCCGCAGGCGGGCAGCGAATCGCGGCAGGACGGCGCGACCGCCGAGGCCGCCCCTTCGGTACACCCTGCCTCCGGGCTGGAACTGATCCCGGTCACCGTGACGACTGCCGATGGGGAGTACGAGTTCACCGCCGAAGTCGCCGCCACGAGCGAGGAACAGGCGCGCGGGCTGATGTTCCGCACCGAACTGGGCCCGGACGAGGCGATGATCTTTCCGCGTCAGGGCGATGTGGCGAGCTTCTGGATGAAGAACACGCCCTTGCCGCTCGACATCATCTTCATCGGCGAGGACCGGCGGATCATCAATATCGCCGCGCGGACCACGCCCTATTCGCTCGACAGCGTGAGCGCGCTGGGGCCGACCAGCGCGGTGCTCGAAATTCCCGGCGGGCGGGCGGAAGAGCTCGGCATCGAGGCGGGCGACCGTGTGGAATGGTGAAGCTGCGGGACTAAACCGGCTTGGCCCGGCACCGGCCTTGCGCTAATCGCTCCCCCGCAATGAGCATCCTCGGCAAAATCTTCACCTGGTGGGATGGCGCGACCATCGGCACCGCCTTGTTCACCTCGCGCAAGGGCGAACACGTCGGCACCGACGCCTTCGGCAACAAGTATTATCGCGCCAAGCCCAGGCGCGACAAGACGCCCACCGCGGGCTCCTATACTGGAACCGAGCGGCGCTGGGTGATCTACGACGGCGCGAACGATGCCAGCCGCGTGCCCGCCGAATGGCATGGCTGGCTGCACGGCGCGGGCGAGGACGTGCCGGAAAGCCATCTGCCCCCGCCGCGCATCTGGGAAGCCGACTATTCGCCCAACGCGACCGGCTCGCCCAGGGCCTACCGGCCCAGCGGCGCGCTGGAACGCGGCGGTCAGCGCGCCCGCGCCACCGGCGATTACGAGGCGTGGGCTCCGGGCGAGTAATGGGCATGCGCGCGCCTGCCATTGGTCTGGCCACATTGCTGGTGCTTGGCGGCTGCAACAGCGAAACGCCCGACCCTACCCCGATCGAAACCGAGGTTCCCGAAGAACTCGCCAAGGGCGGTTCGGCGGAGCGTCCGGAGGGCGAGGAGGGAATCGGCACGCCGATGGCGGAGCGGGTCGCGACCATCGGCCTGCTCAACAAGCGCAACAATGTCAGCCGCGATTTCGAGATGTCGCCCGGCGATGCGACCCGCGTGGGCGATGTCGTGATTCGGCTGGAAGCGTGCGAGAAAACCGCGCCCTGGGAGCTGCCGCAAGAGGAAGGCGCCTTCGTTCAGGTCTTCGTGCGCGAACGGCAGGGCAACGAGCCGGAGCCCAGCTGGAACAAGGTGTTTTCGGGCTGGCTCTTCCGCAACTCGCCCAGCCTCAACGTGGTCGAGCACCCGATCTACGATGTGTGGGTCAAGGAATGCGCGATGAGCTTCCCCGGAGAAGAAGACTGAGCGGCCGCTTCGGCTTCCACTTCGGTCAGCGCCTGCGGCAGGCTCAATCTCTGGTTTCCGCGCGCCGCCCCCAGCCGATCCAGATATTCGCTCTGCGGAATCGGAATCGCACCGAGCGAGGCGAGATGGCCGGTCATGAACTGGCAGTCGAACAGCACGCATCCCGCACGCTCCAGCAGCGCGAGCAGCCAGGCTAGCGCCACCTTCGATGCGTCGCGGCGGCGGCTGAACATGCTTTCGCCGCAGAACACCCGGTCGAACGCGACCCCGTAGACCCCGCCGACCAGCTCTTCTTCGCCTTTCGGGCCCTGCCAGCATTCGATCGAATGTGCATGGCCTACCTCGTGCAGCCGCTGGTAGCTCGCCGCGATCCGCCCGCTGATCCAGGTATCCTCCCCGTCGCCGCGCGGCGCGGCGCATTCGAGCACCGTCCCCGCAAAATCGCTGTCGACCCGGATGGTGAAGACATCGCGCCGAATCGTGCGGGCAAGCGAGCGCGAGCAGTGAAATTCGCCGATGGGAATGATCGCGCGTTCGCGCGGTTCGACCCAGAAGATGTCCTGGTCGGATCGTCTCTCCGCCATCGGGAACAGGCCCTGGCGATAGGCGGAGAGCAGGATCGGGGGCGGGACGATCGGAAGCATGCTGGCCAAGGGCCTAGCACGGGGTGTCAGGCGGCCGCCATGCTTTCGGCAAATTCGGCCTTGCGCTGTTCGTCGACCAGCGCTGCGAACTCCTCGTGAGAAAGACGCTTCCCGTCGAACAGCACATGGTCAGCCGGGCCCTGACCCGGGAACAGCCGGTCGACATAGGAAATCATCCGGTTCATCGTGCGGCGATTGCCGTCCTGAATATTGGTCGGCCGGGCGTGCAGTGTGATGTTCTGGTCCATGAACACGATCTCGCCGTCGCGCCAGTCGTGATCGTAGATATATTCGGGGCGGTTCAGCTTCTGCCAGAGATGGTCCTTGAACTTCCCGCTTTCCTCGCGGGTCATCCCCTTGAAGTGGCTGAAGCAATGGCTCGGAAACCTGAGGCCCTTGCGCCCGGTCGCCGTGCTGTCGACCAGCGCGGTTTCCATGCCTTCGTGCGGAACCATGTTGTAACGGCTGATCTCGAGGTGCCATTTCTCGATATTGGGGCTCATCCCGCCACCGTCCCAGCGCCACACGCAGGTCGTCTCGTCGACCATGCTGCGATCTTCGTGATTGAGCGCCTCGTAGAAGGGGGCGGTGCACATGAAGGAGGTACGGCTGTTTTCCGAGCCCCACAGGCTCATCAGGCCAATGACGCGCTGGTTGTCGTGATAGGCCTGCTGGTCCGCGTGCCAGTCCAGCTCGCCATTGGGGAACAGCCCCGTCGGCTTGCCGCGCTCGTCCTTCTCGAAACTGACCCGCGCCATGCCCGGCAGCGCGCCCGTCTTGTCGAGACCGTTGGAAACCTGCCCCATGGCCATGAATGCCCTGCGCCAGTGACGGCCTGTCAGGCGCTTTTCGAGCACATAGCGATTGACGATCGGCATGCAGGGTTGCCCCCACAGCATCTGGATATCGTAGAGTCGCTTTTCGGGGACCGCCTGGCGCACCAGCACCACGCATTCGTGCGCGACGAGACGACCGAGCTCGCGGCAGGCTTCGTCGTCGAACAGGTCGATGTCCGAAACCTCGACGCCGTTGTTGATAGGGGAGACTTTCACTTTGCAGGCTCCAGGCTGGAGGGGTCCGTCTTGCGCGACGTACGGGGCGAAGCCGGTTCGCGCTCGATCAGGAATATCCGTCCGAGGGTCTCGACCATGCCGGTCCACGCGGCGAAGGTGTTTGCGTCGCGCACATCCTCTTCGCGCGGCTCGAACTTGGACGACCAGCCGCCCGAATACATGCGGCATTCGGAGCAGATCGCGTCCGACGTGCCGCATTTCTCCAGCGCGGCGTGCTTCATGTCGGTCTTGAAGTAGCGCATCGGCTCGACCATCCGCGAATGGCAATCGCGCGCGATGCCGGTTTCCGGGTCGATGTCGTAGAGCGGGCCCGTCTGCGTCGCCCAGTGGTTGTAGGCGTGCGAATAGACGACCGTGTCGGGATAATCGTCGAGCACCTCGTCCATCAGGCGTCGTGCCTCCGCAAGACTGTCTTCGTCCCAGCGCAGATTGTCCTCTTCCGACGAAATGCGAAAATACTTCCCGTCGGGGCCCATCCGCTCGGCCAGCTTGCGCGAATAGGTCTGGGTCGGCGAATACATGTTGAAGGTCAGCGGCAGATCGTGGTCGGCGCAGATTTCCGCCAGCCGCCGCACGTCGCCCAGGTTCGATTTCGTCAGCGTGTAGAGCATGATCGCGCGGCGGTCGCCCGCATAGTTGCGGATCGCCTTGGCGAAGGCGTTTGCCCCGCGCAGGCTGGTGTCGACCTCCTCGTCCACGCCCCAGACCGAAACGCCGATGCGGTAGGGAATGGCCGGGTCGAGCCGGATCGTGCCGTTGGTGCCGATATTGCCGTAGGGAAAGTGGTTGGCGGCGGCGAGCAGACGCTCCTGTTCCAGCGCCGGTTCGGCGCCGACGAAATAGGCCATGGTGACGCCGCGTTCGCCCTCGGCGGCGAAGAAATCTTCCCACGCGGCGCGATCCTTCACCTCGTGCGAAGGGGCGGAGAAATCGTCCGAGAAATAGTAGCAGCCCTCGCAGAAGAGGTTGCAGCGGGTCGCGACCTCGTAGAACGCCGGCTTGCGAAAGGCGCGAACCACCGCCTTCGCGCGCTCGTAACCCGGTTTTAGCTGGGGGTGTTCACGCAAAAGGCGCGCAAGCCGCGCCATGCGCTGCTTGCGTCCCGTGACCGATACTGTCGCTGGTTGCATCTCCACGTTGCTTCTTTAGCGTCGGTTTGAAGGACAATAAATCCTTGTCTTTACGAACAGGCTCTCCGGTCCACGATTCCTTTTCGGGCGAGATACGTATCGATTTGGCGGGAGAAGGCGCGCGCGCCCGGCGCGTTCAGGTGTTTCGGGTCGCGGAAATGGCGAAGGCCGTAGCGCGTGCCGCGATTATCCCATTCATTTATGACGAGCGCTCCGCGCGCTTCGAGCTGTGCGAGCACCGAATCGAATCGGTCGATCCGCGACCACTCGGCCTGCTGCATGGGCTGTACCAGTTCGTCGATGTAGGGCGGGGAGACGACTATGAGACGGCCCCCTCGGGCGTCGATCCGGTCTGCAATCCGCAGGAGGGCCGCGCTTGTCCGTTCGCCGACCTGAGGGTCGAAATAGGCAACATCCTCGGCGTTTTCCTGCCATTCGGCCATCGTCGCCTTGGCGAGCGCGGGTGCCTGGCGGGGGTCGATCGACCGGGTGTCGTCCAATACCCCGGGATCGGGGGGAGGCAGCAGCTGAAGCGCATCGAGCAGGGCCGCATGCCAGGGGTTGCGCAATTGCTCCCCTTTCGCGGGCATGGCCTGGGCCTGAAACGCCTGCCGCCAGTCGCCGCCGATCAGGCCCCAGTGGCCTTCGGCATGGAGGAAGCGATAGGTGAAGCGCCGGCGGTAGGTTCCGCCGAGCGAGGGCAGGCCATTGTCGTGGCCCAGGCTCGTCGGGCTGATGACGAGGAAGTAGAGGCGCGGCGGGTCCGGGCGCGAGAGAATCAGGTCGACCAGCGCCTCGGCCTCGAACAGATCCTGCCCGTTGTTCCAGAAGGGCGTGCCCGAGAGGCACATCGCGTCGAAATCGATCGCGGTGCCGACCGACCCGCCGAGCGAGACCGCCTCCTTGCCTGCGATCCGATCGAACGCCGCCTTCATTTCCTGGGGCGGGGTGGGGCCGTGGATCGGAATCCGGCCCGCGAGGTTGAGCGCGCCCAGCACCAGCGCGCCGAACAGCAGAAAGGCCAGGGCAGAAGGAAAAGACCAGCGCATCAGAACTCGAAATACAAAAAGCCGCTGCCGGTGAACACGCCGAACACCAGGATGATCGCGGCCAGCCCCCACCAGAACGGCCAGGCGATAAGCGCTCCGGCAGCCTCCAGCCGATCGAACACGGGCCGCCGCTCATCGAGCCACTGGTATATTTCGAGCCCCGCGATGGCGAGCAGGAAGAGCGCGCTGATATGCATGGCGCCGAACCCGGCCGACAGGGTGAGAGCATCGCCCGACAGCGCGGCGATCTTGCCCCAGATCGCGACGGTCTGGTCCCACCCCGGCGCGTTCACGATCGAGCCGAGGAACAGCAGGAAGAACCACAGGACCGCGCGGTTGAGGTTGCGCCCGAGCATGCGCGATCCGCGCTCGCCTATCCCTGCACGCGCCAGCGCCCGGCTCGATCGCCCGAGCATCTTGCGCTGGCGGCGGACCCAGCCTTCGCCGATCATCAGCAGCCCTGCGATCATCCCCGCGACCAGCCAGGAAGTCGATGCGCCATGCCACAGGCTGATGAGCAGGGTCGTCAGGATGGTCGCGACGAAGCGCGACCAGACCTTCGTGCTGCGCGCGATGGGGATGTAGACGTAGTCGGTGAACCAGCGCGTCACCGTGATGTGCCAGCGCTGCCAGAACTCGGCGATGGAAACCGCCGCGTAAGGCCGCCGGAAGTTCTGCGTCAGCGCGATGCCCATGATGAGGCTCGATCCGATGGCGATGTCCGCATAGCCCGAAAGGTCCGCATAGTAGCGGTAGAGTGCGCCGAGCGTCGCGAGCGTCACGGTGAGCGAGGTATGCGCTTCGGGCGCGGCGAGGATGCCGGGCACCAGCAGCCCCAGCCGGTCGGCGATCACCAGCTTCTTGAAGTAGCCGACCAGGATCAGTGCGCAGCCCATCGCGACCCGCCGCAGGTCGAAGCTCTGTTCCTTCCTCAGCTGCGGCAACAGCTTGTAGGGCCGCTCGATCGGTCCCGCGAGCAGCTGCGGGAAGTACATGACATAGACCGCGAAAATGCCGAGATGGGTCTCCGCCTCGCGCTTCCCGCGAAACACGTCGATCGTGTAGCCAAGCGTCTGGAAGGTGTAGAACGAGATGCCCAGCGGCAGGATCACGTCTGCCATGGTGAAATTGCCGACCCGCAGGTCGTAAAGCGTCGTCCCGGCAAGCAGTGCGGTATACTTGAAGAAGATCAGCGGCCCGAGATTGCAGCACATGCTGGCGGCGAACAGCAGGCGCCGCCGTATCTTGTTCCGGGTCCGCATGAGCGCGCGGGCGACGAAGAAATCGACCAGCGTAGTGAACCACAGCAGGGCGAGGAATTCGACCCGCCAGCTGCCATAGAAGATATTGCTCGCCACCAGCAGCAACACCCAGCGCCAGCGGTGCGGTACGCAGAAATAGAGCGCGGCGACCAGCGGCAGGAACAGCAGGTAGTCGATCGAGTGGAAGATCATCGTCGGTCGGCTTGCGAGGGCGTGCGGCTCGGGCCGTCAGCTGCGGGGGCGCAGGAAAACGGGCGCATCTCCGACCGGGCGGATCGTCCATTCGGCCTGGGCGCGCAGCGGGCAGTCCGGATTGGGCGCAATCTCGAATCGGTCGCAGATCCGCGCGAGAAACAGCACCAGTTCGACCTGCGCGAGGCTCGATCCGATGCACCCGCGCGGGCCCGTGCCGAAGGGCAGCCATGCGGCCCGCTGCTCGCGCGCAGTTCCGGCGGGGTCGAGAAAACGCTCGGGCACGAATGCGTCCGGCCGATCCCAGATCGCGCGGTGGCGCTGCATGGCGTAGAGCGAAAGCACCGCGATGGCGCCGGGCGGGATCGTCTGGTCGCCGACCTCCAGACCATCGCGCACATCGCGGATCAGCTGGATAATCGGCGGATAGAGCCGCAGCGTTTCGCGCAGGATCGCCTGTGCGACCGGGAAATTGCGCAGCGAGAATCTGCGCTGGCGGTAGGCCTGCCACTCCTCGCGCACCTGCTGCTGCAGGTCGGGGCGATGCGCGACGAGCCACAGCATCCACACCAGCGCGGCCGAGGCGTTGTCGTGGCCGGCATGGAGGAACAGCGTCAGCGTGTTGCGGTCCTGCGGGAAGGGCGGCGCTTCCCGCCCCTCGCTCTTGCGCTCCCAGTCGCGGATCAGCCGCCCGGCGAGCTCTGCCAGCAGCGCCAGTTCCTCCTTGAGCTCGATCGGATGGCGCGTGGCTATGGTCCGCGCGGTTTCCTCCACCTGACTGTCGCGCTGCCGCGCCTCGTCCTCCTCGGCGAACAGGGCGCGGAACAGCGCGTCGAGCGTCAGCCGCCGGGCATCGCGTTGCAGTGGTATCGGAGCGTCCGCCCCGTATCCCTCCCACTCTGCCAGCATGTCCGATGCCGCAAGCTCGATCCGCGGGACGAGGCTGAGCGCGCGCTCGGGAGTAATCGGCTGGGCAACCTCGCGGCGGGTGCGCCGCCAGTCCTCCTGCTGGGCCTGGATCAGATTCTCGCCGTAGCCTGCCCCGATGATCCGGTCCTGCATGCGCGCACGGGGGAAGGCGTCGTTGCGGTTGAGCAGGATGGTGGACACCGCGCCCGGCTCCGCCACAAAGGCAATGGTACGCCGACCGGCGCTGGCCAGTTCGATACCAGTGTCGAGGAGGCGGGCAGGCCAGCATGAAGACGGATCGCGCAACACCTTGCCGAGCGAGGGCAATGCGGCGACGTCGCCCTCTTTCAGTGCCATCCGCGGAGGCTCGAACGCCACCTTGCTCCCCTCTCAAACTCGCGTCGCCTTAACCATGGAACAGCGCGCAAACAAGCAGTTGGAAGCACCTATGAAGCGGTTCGGCAGAGCCTGCCCGTCAGGCCCCCGGCGGATCGGTGCTTGCCATCGCGTTGCACCCGCCTTAGAGCGCGCTTCCGCCTGCAGGGGTGTAGCTCAGTTGGTAGAGCATCGGTCTCCAAAACCGAGGGTCATGGGTTCGAGTCCCTTCGCCCCTGCCATTTATTCGGATCGTCGGTCTCGAACGCGCGGGAAAGGGCAGCCGAGCTATGGAATACCTTCACACCATGGTCCGCGTGAGCGATCTCGACGAATCGCTCGATTTCTTCTGCAACAAGCTCGGGCTGGTCGAGACGGACCGCTACGACAACGAGGCAGGGCGTTTCACGCTGGTCTTCCTCGCCGCGCCGGGTGACCAGGCGCACGCACGCGAGGCGAAAGCGCCGATGGTCGAGCTGACCTATAACTGGGATCCCGAGGAATATTCGGGCGGGCGCAATTTCGGTCACCTCGCCTACCGGGTCGACGATATTTACGAGATCTGCGCGCGCCTGCGGGACAAGGGCGTGACGATCAACCGCCCGCCGCGCGACGGCCACATGGCCTTTATCCGCTCGCCCGACGGCATCTCGATCGAACTGCTGCAGAAGGGCGATGCGCTGCCCGCGCAGGAACCCTGGGCCTCGATGGAAAATACCGGCACCTGGTAGGCTGCGGACGCGCTCAGCGTCCTATATATCACAGTAAGCGGATTTTGCGTGGCGGCGGGAACCCCGGCGGCCTGCCTGGGCTTGCGCACCTTCGCACAACCATCGTTTCGTTCCCGAAAATCCTCCGGGAACCCCCTGCGCGACCCGTGCATTTTTCGCGTCAGATCGCACGCACGTGCGCTTTACAGGAGTTCACCAATGTCGAGCATGCCTTTCCGCTCCAGCCGGTCGGACAGCTGGACCAGCCCGCGTTCGCATACCGACGCGACGCTGCGCATGATGAAGTACGGCAAGATTCAGCCGATGCACCAGCCCACGTTCTGGGAACGTCTGTTCGGCGCCGTCTGACGCTTGCCCAATCCGATCACAAGCAGGGCCGGGGCGCTTGATTGCGCTCCGGCCCTTTTGCTGTGTCCTCAGTATTCCTCGGGCTCTTCGGGCGTCTCCTCGTGGAAGTCCTTGCCTGCGGTACGGTCCCCGCGAGACAGCGCGAAGACCACGCCCGATAGCAGTGCCAACGCAAGCACGTTGGGCAGCAGCATGGTGGCGTTGGAGATGTCGCCCAGACGCCAGACCAGCTGCGATGGCTGGGTCGCACCGATGAAGATGCCGATGCACCAGATTACCCGCCAGATGATGTGCAGGATCTTTTCGCCGCCACGGGTCGAGCCGGGTACGCGGTCGTAGATGAAGGTGATCGCCCGCTCGCCGTAATAGCTCCAGGTGAGCAGGGTGGTGAACACGAACAGGATCAGCGCGACGCTCGCCACCAGCGTACCCAGCGGGATCGAGGCGATCTCGTAGGGGAAGGCCGCGGCAAACGCGCCCGAGGTGGTGACGAACCCGCTCATCGCGGTGGTACCGAGGTCCGACTGCCACACATGATCGACTGCCTGGCCTTCGAAGGTGAAATCGCCCTGCACGGTCAGGATCACCAGCGCGGTCATGGTGCAGATCACGAGCGTGTCGATGAATGTGCCGAGCATCGCCATCCGGCCCTGCTGTTCGGGATCGTCGGTTTGCGCGACCGCGTGGGCGATCGGGGTCGAGCCCTGGCCCGCCTCGTTCGAGAACAGCCCGCGTGCGACACCCGCACGGATCGCGAGGATGAGCGCCGCGCCCGCAAAGCCGCCGCTTGCACTCTGGAAGTTGAATGCGCCTGCGAAGATGCGGCCGAAGGTTTCGCCGAGATCGCCGAAGTTGAGGATCAGCGCGATCACCGCCATCACGATATAGGCGGCAGCCATGAATGGCACGATGCTTTCGGCCACCCGGCCGATCGACTTGATCCCGCCGATGATGACGACGAACACGGCGATCGCGACGATGAGCCCGCCCAGCCAGCGCTCCCACCCGAACAGCTCGTTGAGACCGCTCGCGACTTCGTTTGCCTGGATCGAGTTGCCGGTCACCAGCGCGGAGAACAGCGTGCCGATGCAGAAGATGATCGCCAGCCAGGTCCATTTTGGCCCGAGCCCCATCATGATGTAGGTCATCGGCCCGCCACGCTTGACCCCGTCGCTGGTGGTCTCGCGATAACGGATGGCGAGCGAGCCTTCGGCGAAGGCCAGCGCCATGCCGAAAAGCGCGGTGACCCACATCCAGAAAATCGCGCCCGGCCCGCCGAGCGCGATGGCCGTGGCGACGCCGGCGAGGTTACCCGTGCCGACTTGGCCGGAAAGCGCGGTGGAAAGCGCCGCGAAGGGAGAGATTTCGCCCGCGCCCTCGCCCTTGCGGCCTGCGAACAGGCCCTTCATGGCGGACCCGAGCTTGGTCAGCGGATAGAATCGCAGGCCGACCATGAACCACAGGCCCACGCCCAGCAGGATCAATGCCAGCGGCGGGAACGGGATCACCGCCTCGCCATTCCATGTGCCGCCCCAGATAAAGTCCGAGATGTTGGTGACCGGCGCAACCATGCGCTCGCCGAAAGTCATCTGCGTATCCGCAGCCATTCACGTTTCCCCCGAATGCGTCCCTAAAGGCGCGGACGCTAAAGCGGGCACCGAGGCATGGCAACGTCTTTTGCATCGGGGAAACGGGCGCGCTTGCGTTTGCGTGCGGCGACGCCTAGATGCGGTCGGGTCTCTTCACATCGAAGCCTCGACCCGCCCTCCCGATCATCCGATTGCGAGGGCGATGGCGGCTTCCCGAAAGAGACGTGAAATTGGATCGATACTCAACAGGTGGGAACGGCGGACATGGCCGAAAGCAAAGCTGAGACGAAGAAGCGCAAGACGTCGATCGGCGAATTCGCCCGTCAGGTGCGCGCCGAGACCAGCAAGGTCGTCTGGCCGACCCGGCAGGAGACCATCCAGACCGCCATCTTCGTCAGCATTCTGGTGCTGATCCTTTCGCTGTTCTTCCTCGGCATCGACTCGCTGTTCGGGGCGATCGTCCGCTTCCTCCTCACGCTCGTCTGAGCCGCCTTTTCCCGCAGGACACTCAATGGCACGCTGGTACATCATTCACGCCTATTCCGGTTTCGAGAACAAGGTCCGCGACGCGATCATCGCCGAGGCAGAGCGCCTGGGCCTGTCCGAAGGTGTCGAGGAGGTCGAGGTGCCGACCGAGACCGTGACCGAGGTCAAGCGCGGCAAGAAGGTGCAGGTCGAGCGCAAGTTCATGCCCGGCTACGTCCTCGCCAAGCTGAACATGACCGACGATATCTACCACCTGGTCAAGAACACGCCCAAGGTCACCGGCTTCCTGGGTGCGGGCAACAAGCCTCAGGCGATCTCCGAGAAGGAGGCCGCGCGCTACTTCGGCGGCGTGGAAGAAGCCAAGGCGACGCCCAAGCAGCAGGTTTCGGTCGATTACGAGATCGGCGACCAGGTCAAGGTGCTCGACGGGCCCTTCGCCAGCTTCAACGGCGTGGTGGAAGAGCTCGATTTCGACAAGGCGAAGGTCAAGGTGTCGGTCTCGATCTTCGGCCGCGCAACCCCGGTCGAGCTGGACTTCGAGCAGGTCGAACTGGTCAAGTAGCGTTTTTTCGCGCTACCGCTTCGCTGCTTGAGCGCGTGAGGGGCCGGGCGCTGCATGAAAACGCGCCCCGGCATCTGCAATCGCAAGCGGCGCTACGCCAGCCGGGAGGATGCGGAGCTTGCCGCGCGCAAGGCGCCGTTCACGCTGCGCGCCTATCGCTGCGCGCTATGCCGCCAGTTCCACCTCACCAGCCGGACCAAGGGGATGAAGACCCCGCGCCACGAGATCGGCAGTAGCTAGCGCCCGCTAACCCAGCCAGCCGAGGCTGTGGCTGTAGGCGAGGGTCAGCATGATCGTGTCGACCGCTGCGTGGGCGAGAATGCACGCCCACAGGTTGCCGCGATTGGCGAAGCGCAGCCAGGCGAGAAACAGGCCGATGCTCGCCGTCACCAGCACGCCGCCCCAGCCCTGGTAGATATGCGGCAGGCCGAAGAGCGCGGCCTGGATGATCGCGGCGGGCCACTTGCGCCCCCGCATTCCGCGCAGCCGCATCAGGCGGTCCATCAGGAAGCCGCGATAGAGCAGCTCCTCGCCGAAACCCGCGGCAAGCCATGCGACGAGCACGATCCACAGGCCGAAGCTCAGCGGGCTTTCGGTGACGTAATCCATCACCAGGCTGACATCGATCGGCGGCAGGCCGAGCCGGTCGATTACGATGTCGCCGAGTACGAACAGGGCGATGATGGCGCCGGTGCCCAGCGCAGCCAGCCCGAGCGTGCGGCCGATGTTGATCGGCGGGCGAATATTCCACGCCTGTTGCAGGCAATTGTCGGACGCGAGCCACAGTCGGGCGACGAGCAGGGCGGCGACCATGCTCGCCACGACCGAGCCGAGCACCCCGACATTCGTCTCGCCGAACAGCAGGATGGGCGGGATGCTCGCGATGAAATAGGCGAGGGCGACAGTCGCCAGTTGAAGGACGAAGCGCAGCCAGCTGAGTCGCCTCAAGCGGTTTCTGGCTAGGGAGCGCTGCTTCATTCCGCGCGAACCTGCCGAAAGGCGGACCGTTTCGCAAGGTCGACGTGCCAGGCACGTCCGCGAACGGGACGGGTCGGGGCGCTTTCGGCGCAAGCTGCGGGAACGCGGCGCAAGGCTTGCAATTGTCGCGCATTTCGCTAGATGGCGCGCTTCCCAGCGACAGTTCGGGATTTCCATGCGGGAGGGGCGCTTCGGCTCCCCGTCTGACCGCTTACCATGAGGCATCGTTTCAGGCGGTGCCGATAGTGAGAAAAGGAGGCCTCCCATGGCCAAGAAGATCGAAGGTTACATCAACCTTCAGGTGCCCGCCGGCACCGCCAACCCCTCGCCGCCGATCGGCCCCGCGCTGGGTCAGCGCGGCGTGAATATCATGGAATTCTGCAAGGCGTTCAACGCCGCGACGCAGGATCTCGAAAAGGGCGCGCCGATCCCGACCAAGATCACGGTCTATGCGGATCGCAGCTTCACCTTCGTCACCAAGAGCCCGCCCGCCAGCTTCCTCATCAAGAAGGCGATGAAGATCAAGTCGGGCTCCAAGGAGCCGGGCAAGAACATCATCGGCTCGATCAAGACCAGCCAGCTGGCCGAGATCGCCGAGCAGAAGATGAAGGATCTGAACGCGAACGACATCGATCACGCGGTCAAGATCATCGCCGGTTCCGCCCGTTCGATGGGCATCGAAGTGGTGGAGGGCTGAT
>PAVA01000026.1 GCA_002712945.1 Citromicrobium sp. | reverse complement strand
TCCATGTCGGCGGGGTGGCTGGTGGTGTAGCGGATGCGCGCAAGCCCGTCGATTTTCGCCAGCTCGCGAACCAGCCCGGCGAGCCCGGTGCTGTGGCCCTTCGCATTTTCCCCGCTCCATGCCGAAACGTTCTGCCCCAGCAGCGTGATTTCGCGCGCGCCGCCATCGACCAGCCGCTGCGCTTCGGCGACCAGCTCCGCAAAGGGACGGCTGATTTCCGCACCGCGCGTGTAGGGCACCACGCAATAGGTGCAGAACTTGTCGCACCCTTCCTGGATCGTGAGGAAGGCGGCGGGCGGCGCGGTGCGTCGCTGCGGGAGCCCGGCGAACTTCGCTTCGGCGGCAAGGTCCATCTCGGTGCTGCGCTGGCCTCTGGCGGCGCGTTCGAGCATGGCGGGCAGGGTCTGGTATGCCTGCGGGCCGACCACCATGGAGACCGCGGGCGCACGCGCCATGATCTCCTCGCCCTCTGCCTGCGCGACGCAGCCCGCGACCGCGATCAGCGGCGATGAGCCATCCTCGCGCCGCAAGCGACCAATGTCGGAATAGACCTTCTCGGTCGCCTTCTCGCGGATATGGCAGGTGTTGAGCACCACCAGATCGGCGTCCTCACCCTCGGGCGCGGGGGTAATGCCCTGCGCCGCCAGCAGCTCGCCCATACGCTCGCCATCATAGACATTCATCTGACAGCCGAAGCTCTTGACCCGGTAGGTCTTGGGGGGAGTCGTGGGTTTCATGGGAAGGGCGGCATTTACGCTCGCTTCGCGCACCACGCAACACTCGCAACCCTGTCGTCGCCCCGGGCTTGACCCGGGGCAAAGCTCCTTGATGTTCGGACGAAGAAAAGCACCACCCCGGATCAAGTCCGGGGTGACGAGGGATTTTCGGAAGCCGGGGCGTTTTCGGGCGGCGGCAGCTTCGCCTTGGAGTAGCGGATCGGTGCGACGTCATGGTCGAAGGGCCGCAACCCGTGGCCCATCTCGCGCTCCAGCGTCTCGACGATCCGTGCCCTGGCCTCGGTTGCCACCGCCTTGCGCCCGCGATGCTCGGCGGGGCTGAAGGGCTCGAGGAAATGGAGCTCGAGCGGGAAGCTCCCTTTGCGCGCCATCACCCGCTTGTAGTTGTTGAGCCCGCCTTCCTCGCCGATCCAGCCGATCCACTCGGCGACCTTGCCGTAATCGAGCACCACCGGCTGCACCAGCACGCCCGGCGGCGGGGGCTCGAGCACGCTCAGCATCGAGGATTTGAACGGCAGCAGCGAATGCCCGTCGGTCGTCGTGCCCTCCGGAAAGACGGTGACCGACCAGTTGTCCATCAGCGCCTCGCGCAGCGCGTTGATCTGGTCCGCGACCCGCAGCCGGTCCTCGCGCTGGACGAAAACCGTGCGGTTGAGGCCCGCGAGCCAGCCGACCAGCGGCGAGGTTGCCAGCTCCTTCTTCGCGACGAAGGCGGTGCCGCTCGCGCCCGCCAGCGCGAGAATGTCCACCCAGCTGACATGGTTGGCGATGAAGAACACGTCGCGCCGCAAGGGCGTGCCGTGGCGCCGCACGCGCGCGCCGACGACCCACGCGGCATAGCCGAGAAACCACTTGGGGAAGGGCGACCCGTAGGAAACGATCCTGAAAAGGTAGTGGCAGGGAACGGTGATCAGCAGCCCGAGGCCGAGTGCGATCGTGCGGGTCCACAGGCGGACCCAGCCCATGAGGGAGATCGGCGTCTTCTCGCCCCGCGCGGCGGCCTGCCGCTTCGCCCATTCGGCAGAGGAATCAGTTGTCGCGTTCGAGGCGGACGCCATAGAGTTCCATCCGGTGATCGACGAGGCGGTAGCCGAGCTTCTCGGCGATCTGCTTCTGCAGCGCTTCCAGCTCGGGGTCGACGAATTCGACGACCTTGCCGCTTTCGACGTCGATCAGGTGGTCATGGTGCGATTCGGGCGCGGGCTCGTAGCGCGCGCGGCCATCGCCGAAATCGTGCCGGTCGAGCACGCCGGCCTCCTCGAACAGGCGGACCGTGCGATAGACGGTCGCGATCGAGATGCCGGAATCGATCTTCGATGCGCGCTCGTGCAGCTGCTCGACATCGGGGTGATCCTCGCTGTCGGAGAGCACGCGCGCAATCACCTTGCGCTGCTCGGTGATGCGCAGACCCTTGTCGGCGCACAATTGTTCGAGATCGATCTTCTGGGGCACGGCCGCGACTTCCTCAAGCTTTCGCTTCGGGCATAGGCGCGCCGTGCGCCCCACTCAAGCCTCGCCGGGCGGTGCGTGGCGACCGACCGGCGAGAGCGTGATTATTCGGCGGTTTTCTTGCGGCGACCGCGCTTCTGGCCGGGGGCGCGACCCAGGCCGATCTTCTTCGCCAGTTCGCGGCGCTTCTCGGCATAGTTGGGCGCAACCATCGGATAGTCGCTCGGCAGGTTCCAGCGCTCGCGATATTCTTCCGGGCTCATGTCGTAATTGGTGCGAAGATAGCGCTTGAGCATCTTCAGCTTCTTCCCGTCTTCGAGGCAGACGAGATAGTCGGGCTTGACCGAGGCGCGGATCGAGACGGCGGGTTCGGGCCGTTCTTCTTCCTGCTCGCCCGCGCCGCTGAGGCCGGACAGTGCCGAATAGACATTGTTGATCAGCACCGGAACATCGTCGAGCTCGGCGGAATTGTTACTGACATAGGCTTCGACGATGTTGGACGTGAACGCGATAAGCGTCTGCGTCATTTCGATATCTTGGTCTTCCATCATTTCCTCTGGGGTTTTTCATGTGTCGGGCTACGGGGTACTCAGCCACATACGCAAAAATCCCTGTAGCATGGCTTGATCAAATGCAATGCCCCAGATCGTCTTTCGCGACGAATATTTGTCGTTAACAAGATTTACGTTACGTCAAGGACCAGCCCGAAGGTAATGGCGTCCATCCGGGTGCCGTCGCCGAGGCTGTAATAGTCCTTGCGCCGACCAATGGGGCTGAATCCCATCGCTTCGTAGAGCGAGCGGGCCGGATTGTTTTCTCTCATCTCGAGAAACAGCTTTTCCGAGCCGCGCTGTTTCGCCTCTTCGGCAAGTCTGGCGATGATTTGTCTGCCAAGGCCCCTGCGCCGCTCGGTCGGGAGAACCGCGATCAGCAGGATTTCCTCCTCCCCCGGCGCAGCGCGAACAACGGCGAACCCGGCGGCATCCTCGCCGAGAGGGGCTTGCCCGCCATCGGCACCGATCAGCGTTGCGTGGGTGTTCGCCAGCTGCAGGGCGGACTCGATCTGCGCGCGGGTCCAGGCCTCGCCCCATTGCGGGTCGAACGCTGCGTCCATGATCCGCATGATCGCATCGAGTGTGGCGGGATTCACGTGGCGCTCCCCGTGGCGGACGGCAGGCGGGCATCGGGGCCGCGGCCATAGATCGGTGCGGTCTCGGCGGTGAGGGCGTGCGCGGGCAGCGTCGTGTATTCGCGCGCGTCGCTGTGGAGGGGCAGGGCGGTGCCTTCACCCGCGCGGGCCACGAAGTCCTCGGCCACGGTCCCCGCCACGAGCGCGCTGGAATAGTGCGCGACCGCGTCTTCGGGCCGCATCGATACGGGCTCGTCCGTCGCGACACCGCTCCCGTCGAAACCCTGGACGAACCATTCGCCATGGCCGCCTTCCATTGCGACCGTCAGCGGCTGCGCGCCTTCCTGCGCCCGCGCCATCGCCGCGACCAGTGCCATGGTCGAATAGCCGACCAGCTGCGCGCCCCACGCGAACGCAAGGCTGCGCGCCACCGCCAGGCCGATCCGCACGCCGGTAAAGCTGCCGGGCCCGCGCGCGACCGCAATTATGTCCGCCCGCCCGCGGTCGGGCAGGCCGGCGATCATCGGGACCAGCCTTTCGGCATGTCCGCGCCCGAGGATATGAAATTCGCCCGCGACCAGCTCGCCCCGCGCAAACAGGGCGACCGAACAGGCCGGGGTGGCGCAGTCGATCGCCAGGGTCCGTTCCGCTGTTATCGTCCGCCCCCTTCAGCGTGCCCGCCGCATGGCGCGCAAAGTCAGTCGATCCGGTTGAACGTGTCGAAATCGGGTCGCGGGCTGCGGTCGAAGATCGAGTCCTTGTCGCCATAGCCGATCGAGCAGATCCAGTCGGCGCGATACTGCGGCTGGTCGGCGAAGAACTCCTTGGTGACCGCGTCGAGATCGACCCCCGACATCGGCCCGCAATCGAGGCCCAGCGAACGCGCCGCGAGCATCAGGTAGGCACCCTGCAGGGCCGAGTTGCGCTTCGCCTGCTGGATGCGGCCTTCGACGTCCCCGGTGAACCAGCTCTTCGCGTCGGTATGCGGGAAGAGCCAGGGCAGCTGTTCGTGGAAATCGATATCGTAGCCGATGATGACGCACCACGGCGCGGTGCGGATCTTGTCCTTGTTGGCCTCCATCGCGTGTTTCGCGAGCCGTTCCTTCGCCTCGTCGGAGCGGCACCACACGAACCGGGCGGACTGCTGGTTGGCCGAGGTCGGGCCCATTTTCAGCAGGTCGTAGATGCGCCGGATCGTGCCCTCGTCCACGTCCCTGTCGAGCCAGGCATTATAGCTGCGCGCCTCGAGGAACAGCTGCTCGAGCGCTTCGTGCGAAAGGGTGTTTCCGTGGAATTGCTTTGTCATGCGTTCTGCGGGCCTTCTGTTTCGGGTGGGAGCAGTGGATGCCCGGCGATCAGCTCGCCCGCACCTCGGTCACTTCGGGCACGTAATGCTTCAGCAGCCCTTCGATCCCGTGCTTGAGCGTGGCGGTGGCCGAGGGGCAGCCGTCGCACGCGCCCTGCAGGGCGAGGAAGACGACGCCTTCCTTGTAGCCGCGATAGGCAATGTCGCCGCCGTCGCCTGCCACCGCCGGGCGCACCCGGGTTTCGAGCAGATCCTTGATCTGGTCGACGATATCGGCGTCCGCGGGGTTTTCCTCTACCACCAGAACATCCTCGGCGGGCACCGCGATGCCCGCAGCGCTGCCGCCGTGGAACAGCGGAGCCTGCGACACGAAATGGTCGAGCAGGATGGCGACGACCTGCGGCTTGAGATCGGTCCACTGCGCGCCCTCGCCCTTGGTCACCGAGACGAAGTCGCTGCCGAAGAACACGCCCGTCACCTCGCCGGTGTCGAACAGCGCCTGGGCGAGCGGGCTGGCCTCGGCATCCTCGGGGCTGGCGAAGTCGCGCGTGCCCTGCGGCATGACCTGCTGCTGGGGCAGGAACTTGAGCGTGGCGGGATTGGGCGTGGTTTCGGGTTCGATATACATTGCGCACCGCGATGTAGGGGCGGGGCGGGAACGCGGCAAGCGGTCGCTCGTCTCGAAGCGGGAAGGCGAGGGAAAATCGCCGCCGTCGAGGCCCACTTGTTCACTGGCCTGTTCACTGGGCCTTCACTTCTTCGACCCCTATAGGCGTGCTTATGAATTTCGTTCCGTCCGGCCTGCGCCGCTTCGCCCTGGCTCTCCCACTCTTCGCGGCGGCCTGTGCGACCCCTGGCATGCAGGCCGAGCAGGCCTCTGTCCCGAGCGCGTCCGAACCTCCGGTCGCCACGTCTTCCAGGCACGAGGCCGCGCCCCAGCAGGATGCGGCGATATACACCCCGGCCGTCGATCCGGCGCCGCCCGCCTCGCTCCAACCGCCCGACGAAACCCCGTGGCTCTACGAGGGCAGCAACATCCCGGTCGACCGCCAGTGGCGCTTCGGCGTGCTCGACAACGGGTTGCGCTACGCCACGCGCGACAATGGCGTCCCGCCGGGGCAGGTTTCGATCCGCATTCGTATCGATGCCGGTTCGCTGCACGAGGACGAGGAGGAGCGCGGGTTTGCGCACCTGCTCGAACACCTCCTTTTCCGCCAGTCGCGCTATCTCGGCGTCGGCGAGACCATTCCGACCTGGCAGCGCCTCGGCGCGACCTTCGGCAGCGACACCAATGCGGTGACCAGCCCGACCCAGACGGTCTACCAGCTCGACCTGCCCGAAGCCGACATGGCCAAGCTGGACGAGGCCTTCCGCCTGCTTTCGGGCATGGTGCAGGAGCCGATCATCACCCAGGCCAATGTCGATGCCGAAGTGCCCATCGTGCTCGCCGAAAAACGCGAGATCGGCGGACCGGGGGAGCGTGTCGCGCGCGAAAGCCGCGAGGTCTTCTTCAAGGCGCAGCGCCTTGCCAGCCGTCCGCCGATCGGAGCCGAGGAAACCCTGCTCGCGGCAGAGGCCGAGGCGGTCGAGGCGTTCCACGAGCGCTGGTATCGCCCGCAGGAAACGGTGATCGCGGTCGCCGGAGACGCGGACCCGGTGGCGCTGGCACGCCTGATCGAGAAGTATTTCGGCGAGTGGGATGTCGATGGCGATGTCTCGGCCGAGCCCGATTTCGGCGACCCGGTCGCACCCGCCGGGACGCCTGCCGACAATCCGGTGGGCGAAACCGCGGTGCTGGTCGAACCCGACCTGCCGCGCTCGCTCACCTACTCCATCCTGCGCCCGTGGCGCCCGGTGCAGGATACCATCGTCTATAACGAAGGCCTGCTGATGGATGCGCTGGCCGAATCGCTCATCAACCGGCGGCTCGAATCGCGCGCGCGCGGCGGGGGCGACTATCTCTATGCGCAGGTCCAGCAGGAGGACGTCAGCCGCAGCGCCGACGCCACCTTCGTCAGCTTCGCCCCGCTTACGGGCAACTGGCAGGATGCGCTGGCGGACGTGCGCGCGGTGATCGCCGATGCGACCACCACGCCGCCGACCGAGGAGGAACTCGCACGCGAGATCGCCGAATTCGACGTCGCCTTCGAGGCCGGAGTGGAGGAGGCCGATGTCGAACCCGGCTCCCAGCTGGCCGACACGCTCGTCAATGCGGTCGATATCCGCGAGACGGTCGCCGCGCCGCAGACCGTCCTCGATGTGTTTCGCGGAATGCGCGAGAAGGTGACGCCCGAGGCGATCCTCGAACGCACGCGCGCGCTGTTCGCCGGGGACGTGATCCGCGCCGTCTACGTGACGCCGCAGGTCGGTGAGGCGGACGCCGAGGAACTGCGCGCCGCGATGGCCGCGCCGGTCGAGGCGGATGCCTCCGCACGGATCGCGGCGAGCACGATCGACTTCGCCGAACTGCCCAAGATCGGCCCGCCGGGCGAGGTCGTCTCCGCCCGTCCGCTCGGCGTGCTCGAGATCGAGCGGGTCGAGCTTGCCAATGGCGTCACCGCGCTGCTGTGGCCCAACCAGGCCGAGCCGGGCCGGGTCGCGGTCAACGTGCATTTCGGGGCCGGTATCCGTGCCTTCGACGAGGATGACGCCGCCTATATCCCGCTCGGCGAGACCGCGCTGATCAGTTCGGGCCTCGCCGGGCTCGACCAGGAAGACCTCGACCGGCTGGCCACGGGCCGCAAGTTCGGCTTCGACTTCACCGTCGGCCTCGCGAACTTCACCTTCTCCGCCGAAACGCGGCAGGCGGACCTCGCCGACCAGCTCTACCTGTTCGCCGCCAAACTGGCGCTGCCCGAATGGGACGAGCGGCCGCTCGCCCGGGCCAAGGCCGGGGCGCGGCTCGCCTACGATACCTACGCCACCAGCCCGGCAGGCCTGCTCAACCGCGATCTCGAAACCGTGATCCGCAATGGCGACCCGCGCTTCGCGACGCCGGGGCCGGAGATGATCGAAGGGACCAGCGCGGCGGAATTCCGCAAGGTGTGGGAGCCGCTGCTGCAGAAGGGCCCGGTCGAGGTGCTGATCTTCGGCGATTTCGAGCGCGACAGCGCAGTCGAGGCGCTGCGGACGAGCTTCGGCGCACTGCCACCGCGCGCTCCGCTCGATCCTGCAAGCTTCGCACCCAAGCCCGAGGCACCCGAGGCCGGCGGGCGCGAGGTTCTCTACCACCGGGGCGATGCCAACCAGGCCGCGGCCGTGGTCGCGTGGCCCGTGGGCAGCGGGCTGGCCGAGGTGTCCGAAGGGCGGCAGCTCGAAATTCTCGGCCAGATCGTGATGAACCGCCTGTTCGACGAGATGCGCGAGCGCGCCGGTGCGAGCTATGCGCCGCAGGTCCGGGTCGACTGGCCGATGGACGATGTCGGCGGAGGGACGATCCTCGCGCTGGCGCAGCTGCGGCCCGGGGATGTGCCCGCCTTCTATGCCGCGGCGGACGAGATCGTCGCCGATCTCGCCGCAAACGGCCCGAATGCGGACGAGCTCGCCCGCGTGACCGAGCCGCTGCGGCAGACGATCCTGCGTGCGACCACCGGCAATGGCTTCTGGATGTGGCAGCTGCGCGGGAGCACGCGCGAGCCCCAGCGCCTGCGCGTGATTGGGTCGCTGCTCGACGATTATTCGCGGACCACGCCCGAGGCGATGAAGGCGCTGGCGACGAAATATCTCGGCAGCCGGGAGCCGCTGGAGATCGCCATCGTGCCCGAGGGGACGTCGTTGAGCGACTGAACGTCGCATCTGGCCCCGCCCCGCCTCCCCGCCCTGCCACCATATCCTGGGTGTACCCTTGGTGGCCGGGCGGGGAGGCGGGGCGGGAGGTCTGACGCCAAAGCAAAAGTTCCATAAGGGTTCGGGATAGAGAAATATGCTTGCGTGCCCGTCGTCGAGTCGCCACTCCATTGTGCGTTAGCGACGAGAAACCGCAGGATAATTTGTCATGGCTTCCGACTGGGGCCCCGAGAACTGGACGAAATTCGAGGCGAAGCATCTGCCCGCCTACGAGGATGCAGCCGCGCTGGCGAAGGCCGAGGCAGAGCTTGCCGCGTGCCCGCCGCTGGTCTTCGCCGGAGAGTCGGATGCGCTGAAGGCCGAGCTGACCCGGGTCGAGGCGGGTGAGGCCTTCCTGCTGCAGGGCGGCGACTGCGCGGAAAGCTTCGCCGAGTTCGCGCCCGACACTATCCGCGATACCTTCCGCGTGATCCTGCAGATGGCGGTGGTGCTGACCTATGCCGGATCGCTGCCGGTGGTGAAGGTGGGCCGCATGGCGGGCCAGTTCGCCAAG
The DNA here is from genome assembly GCA_002712945.1 of Citromicrobium sp. The sequence goes on along the minus strand of PAVA01000026.1, from coordinate 45,993 downwards.
CCGCGCTCCAGCGATACCGAAACGCAAGGCGATGTCACTCTGCCGAGCTATTTCGGCGACAACGTCAACGGGATCGACTTCACGCCCGAATCGCGCCGCAACGATCCGCAGCGGATGGTGCGCGCCTATTACCAGGCTTCCTCGACGCTCAACCTGCTCCGGGCTTACGCGGGCGGCGGCTATGCCAACCTGCGACAGGTGCATGACTGGACGCTCGATTTCATGACCCGCAGCCCGTGGTCGGAAAAGTTCCTGTCGATGGCCGACCGGATCACCGAGGCACTCGATTTCATGGAGGCCTGCGGCATCGATCCGAGCGATATGCCGCAGCTGCAGGGCACCAATTTCTACACCAGCCACGAGGCGCTGCTGCTCCCCTACGAGCAGGCGATGACCCGGCGCGATCCGAACACCGGCCAATGGTACGATTCGAGCGCGCACATGCTGTGGATCGGCGACCGCACCCGGTTCGAAGGCAGCGCGCATGTCGAATTCATGCGCGGCATCCGCAATCCGATCGGTGTGAAATGCGGTCCCTCACTCGACCCCGATGTCCTGCTACGGCTGCTCGATACGCTCAATCCCAACCGCGAGAGCGGCCGGATCGTGCTCATCACCCGCTACGGGCACGACAAGGTGGAGGCGCACCTGCCGGGCCTGATCCGCGCCGTGCGGCGCGAAGGGCACCCGGTCGTGTGGTCGAGCGACCCGATGCACGGCAATGTCGTCAAGTCGGACTCGGGCTACAAGACGCGGCCCTTCGACCGGATCAAGAGCGAGCTGGCGAGCGTGTTTGCGGTGCACCGGGCCGAAGGCAGCTATCCCGGCGGGGTCCATCTGGAGATGACCGGCCAGAACGTGACCGAGTGCGTCGGCGGCGCGGTGGCGATCACCGATGCGGAGCTTTCCAGCCGCTATCACACGCATTGCGACCCGCGCCTCAACGCGGCCCAGGCGCTCGAACTGGCCTTCGCGATTGCCGAGATGCTCCAGCCGCAGGTCGATCGCTCGGCCGCGGCGGCTTAGTTTGTTGGAAGTTCGCTAGCGCGAACGGCCCGGAGCAAAAACTCCCACCTGCTTTGGACCTAACCTAGGAGAAATTCGGAAACCGGGTTTCCCCCGCCGCATTGTTGTCTCTAGGGTGGGACAGGATTGCTCGCCAGGTGGGAGGGAAATCCGTGGCTTCGAAAAGACTCCGATCGCAGGCGGAGGAGAGCCCGCTCGAAGAGCGCTTCCTGGCGACCCGCGCGCTGACCGAGGCGCTCGTCGAACCGCTTTCCGAAAGCGATGCGACCATCCAGTCGATGGAAGATGCCTCGCCCGCCAAGTGGCATCTCGCGCACACGACATGGTTCTGGGAGACCTTTCTCCTGCGCGACCACCTGAGCGGCTACAAACTGCACGACGAGCGCTGGCCGTTTCTTTTCAACTCCTATTACGAGGCCGAAGGATCGCGCATCGCGCGCTTTTCGCGCGGGATGCTCTCGCGCCCCACGGTAGAAGAAGTGCTCGGCTGGCGCGCGGCGGTGACCGATGCGATGGCGCCGCTGCTCGACGATCCCGCACTGGCCCCGCTGATCGAGCTGGGCATTGCGCACGAACAGCAGCACCAGGAATTGTTGCTGACCGATATCAAGCATGCGCTGTTGCAGAACCCGCTGGGCCCGGCGATGTGGGATGCAGATGTGAGTCCCTGCGAAAGCAGGGACCTCCCACAGACGGAGCGCAAAGCCGGTCGAGATCCCAGCTTTCGCTGGGATTCGGATGCAAGCTGGACCCACCATCCCGGCGGCATCGCGGCCATCGGCCACGATGGAAGCGGATTTGCCTTCGACTGCGAAGGCCCGCGCCACCGCGTGCTGCTCGAACCCTTTGGGCTTGCCGACAGGCTCGTCACCAATGCCGAGTGGGACGCGTTCATCGCCGATGGCGGCTACGAGACTGCCGCGCTGTGGCTGTCTGACGGGTGGGCATGGGTTAACGAGAACAAGGTTCGCTCGCCCGACTACTGGCGGGACGATGAGCATTTCACGCTCGCCGGATGGCAGAAGCGCGATCCCGATGCGCCCGTGACGCACATCTCTTTCTACGAAGCCGATGCGTTCGCTTCGTGGGCAGGGTTTCGCCTGCCGACCGAGTTCGAGTGGGAAGCCATCGCGCGTGGCCAGCACGCCGACGAGGCCCCGAGCCACGATCCTTGCGCCGGCAATCAGCTCGACGAAGCGGGCCCGGCGCAGCCGACCGGCAGCGAAGGCCTGTTCGGCGATTGCTGGCAGTTCACCCGCAGCGCCTATCTGCCATACCCGCGCTTCGAGCCAGCAGAAGGCGCGGTCGGCGAATATAACGGCAAGTTCATGAGCGGGCAGTTCGTCCTGAAAGGCGCAAGCTGCGCCACGCCACGCGGCCATTCGCGGGCCAGTTACCGCAATTTCTTCTACCCGCACCAGCGCTGGCAGTTCACCGGCCTGCGTCTCGCCAAGGATATCCGATGACCGACAATGCAGGCCTCAAGCTGGTCGATCTCGACGAGACCGGGATCGACCGGGCGTTCCGTGCCGACGTGCTGGCCGGGATGCGCGAGGAGCAGAAGGCGATCCCCGCGCGCTGGCTGTACGACGATGCGGGCTCGCAGCTTTACGAGGACATCACGCAGGTGCCCGAGTACTACCCGGCGCGGGTCGAGACCGAGATCCTGCGCTCGCGTGCGAGCGAATTTGCCGCCGCGATCGGCAAGGGCCGGGCGGTGGTGGAGTTCGGCAGCGGTTCCTCGGTCAAGACGCCGCTGCTGCTCGAAGCGATCGACCCGGCGGCATACGTCCCGCTCGATATCGCGGGCGACTTCCTGCGTGCCGCCGCCGCCGATCTGTCTGCCAAGTTTCCGGGCCTGCCGGTCTATCCGGTCGAGGCCGACTTCATGCGCCGGGTGGAACTGCCAGCCGAAGTCGCCGAGATGCCAAAGCTCGGCTTCTTCCCCGGCGGCACTCTGGGCAACATGGTTGCGCGCACCGCGACCGACCTGCTGCGCACCATGCGAGAGACTTTGGGCGAGGGATCTCTGCTGCTGGTGGGCATGGATCTAATCAAGGACCGGGCCGTGCTCGAGGCGGCCTACGACGATGCGGGCGGCGTCACGGCCGAGTTCAACCTCAACCTCCCACGGCGGATCAACCGCGAGCTGGGGGGCACGATTCCGGTCGAGAAGCTGCGGCACGAGGCGCGCTGGAACGATCGTTTCGCGCGCGTCGAGATGCATCTTGTCGCGCAGGAAGCGATAAGCTTCGCAATTGCGGGCGAGACGTTTGCGATGCAGGCGGGCGAGTCCATCCATACCGAGAACAGCCACAAGTTCGACCGGCGCAGCGCCGACAAGCAGCTTCTTGCGGGCGAGTGGACCCCGGTGGGGCGCTGGCTCGACGCCGAAGAGCGCTTCAGCGTGGTGCTGGCCGAAGCGAGCGTGCCCCGCAGCGCGCCTTAGCTTTTCGTATCTCGTCATTGCGAGCGTGGCGAAGCAATCCAGGGCTGCGAAGCACCTTTACTCGCAATGACGGGTTGAGGCGGAAACCCAGCCATTTCCATTCATGGAATAGTGGGGCGGGGCGGTCTATATTGCGGCCATGGACCTGAAGCCCGTGTTCGACCAGCTCGCCGCGACCATCGGCACGATTCCCCAATCGGGGCTGCTGATTATCGCGGTCGCCGCGATGCTGTTCGGCTGGCTGGGCGGCGCGCTTGCCCGGCGCGACCTCTTTCTCGGGCGCATCCTCAGCACCGGCAGCACGCTGGTTTTGTGCGGCGTGCTCGTCCTGATCGTGCTGCAACTCGCCCGGCTCGATCCGCGCTTCGATGTCGCGATGTCCGATGTCGGCCTTGCCGAACAAAGCGTCGTCGGCGGGGAAACGCGCGTCGAACTGTCGCCAGACGGGCACTACTGGCTCAACGCGGAAGTGAACGGCGTGCCCGCCCGCTTCCTCGTCGATACCGGCGCCACGTTGACCGCGATCTCGGCCAGCACCGCGCAAGCAGCGGGGCTGGAGGAGCGGACCGACCGCCTGCCGGTGATGATGACCACCGCCAACGGCACGATCCGCGTCGGCACCACAACGGTCGAGGAACTGCGTTTCGGCAATGTCGCGGCCTTCGGGCTCGACGCGGTGATCGCGCCCAATATCGGCGAGACCAACGTGATCGGGATGAACCTGCTGAGCCGCCTCGCGCAATGGCGGGTGGAGCAGGGGACGCTGGTGCTCGTGCCGAACAACCCGCAGGCGCAAGAAGTCGGGACGACGGGGGACTAGCGGCCGCGCGAGGGTCGGTCCGGGCCCGGCCTGCGGCAATCCGCTTCCGGACACTCCCGAAAAGCAACGGCTGCAACATCGCATTTGTGCAGCCGCCATTTCGAGCTAGGTTCGTCGGCGGACAGTAACGGGGCGGTATTCGGGGCGATGGAATGGGGAGCGGCCAGTACAGCGGATGCGTCGCTGTTCTGGAATCCCGCCGCCATCAGCTATCTGAGCCAGGTTCTGCTGGCTCTGGTGCTGGCCGCATACTTGACGCGGCGGGCATTCGCGGATTCCACGCAGGGGCGCTTTCATCCGGCGACCTGGTTGCTTGCCATCCTCATGCTGTCGCTGGTCTTCGCGCTGTTCACATCCCTGCTGCGGGTGCTGACGGGCGGAGGCTGGTTGAGCTACGCAATGCCCTGGTCGGAGCCCGGCGGACTGGCGACACTTGCCATGCCCTGGGCCCGGCCCTTCGGAGCCATCGCGCCGCTCGCGATGATCGCGCTCGCCTATGTGTTCCCCAATCCCCTGCCCGGCGCGCGGCGCGAGATGCGGATCGTGGCGATCTTTCTCGCCGGGCTGATCGCTGCCGAGACGGTGATCGCCATCCGTGCGGACATCGCCATGATCGCGCGGGAAGCCTGGTGGCGCCCGCAATGGCTCGCGGGCTGGATGCATGTCGGGATGATCTGGGCCGCAATCGTGTTCTGGCGTCAGCTGATAGCGGCCCAGCCGATCGACTTGCAGCGCCCCGCGCGGCAGGGCCCGCTGTCCAGGCTCGCCTTGCTCTGGCACCCCGCATCCTCGCGCGAGGCGAAGGTTGCGCGCGCGTTCCTGTTCCTGACGATCCTGCCTATCCTCCACACGGCTGCGCTGTACTTTCCCGACGAAAGCCTTGCGAACTTTCCCTTCGAGATCCTGATCTGCTGGCTGGTGCTGCTGCAACTGGTCGGCCTGACGCTCGTGCTGGTCGGCTATCTGCCCGAACGCACGACGTTTCTTTTCAAGCTCACCGTCATCGGCTTCGCGGTCCTGCTCGCCGCGGTCAATGGGGCCGCCTGGGTTGTCGCGCCCGCCTATCAGGAGCAGTTCCGGGCGCCTGACCTGCCCTCTTCGGGCGATGCACTGCTGTTCGTCCCGCGCGGCGGCGATCTGGGCTATGCGGTACAGCCTACGGTCTTCCTGCCCGAACGCGTCAGGGGCCCCGCCCTTGCCGGCAATGGCGGACGGATAGACCTGCCGTTCGAGTTTCCTTTCTACGGACGCGCGTATGATCATGTTTACGTGGGCGCGCTCGGCACGATTGCATTCGGGCGGATGCCGCATCCGGTCGATGCGGCTTTCGAGGACGGGAGCCTGCCAGCGATCTACCCGATGCTGGTCGAGCTGCCGGAGACCGGGACGCAGATCACCGCGGTCATCGACCGCGAGCGGCTGGTGGTGACCCGGCGCGACCGTTGCAACCGGGAGGATATGAGCCGCTGCTACCAGATCCAGACCATCCTGCATTCCGACGGCCGCATCGCGATGCAGTTTCTCGATGTGCCGCCGGCCCCGCGCTATGCGATGCTCAGCCCGCTGGCTGCCCCCTGGGTGATCGGGATAACGCCGGGCGGGCAGGCCGATGCCGGCCCCGCGCTGCTGCAGGATCATTACCGGACCTTCATGGTCCATCTGGACAGGCTGTTTGCCCCCTTCGTGCTGTTCATCCTGCTGACCGCGCTCGCCGCGCTGATCGGCCTGCCGCTGATCTTCCGCAGCTTCCTTCTCGCTCCGCTGGAACGGCTCATGAGCGGCATCCGGCGCTATCGAGAGGGGGATAGCGACACGCAGGTTCCGGTCGCCTTCAGCGACGAGATCGGGTTCCTGATCGAATCCTTCAATGCGCTGGCGCGCGAGCAGACCGCATTGACCCGGCGGCTGGAGGACCGCGTCGCCGATCGCGTGGCCGAGATCGCCGACATGACGATCCAGAGCACCAAGCTGGAAGAGCGCGCCCGGCTGTCGGCCGATCTGCACGATGCCATCGCGCAGACCCTGGCATCGGCCGCCCTTCATGCAAGCGCCCTTCCGACGCGCCTGCACCAGCTGGCGCCTCCCGATCGCGAGGCGGCCGAGCAGGTCGCGCGGCTCAACCGTCACGCGCTGAGCGAAATGCGGCACCTGCTGTCCGAATTGCGTGACGAGGGCGAACAATGGTCGCTCACTCACCGCCTGAACGAGCTGGTGGAGAGCTTCACCAGGCTCTACGCGCTCAAGGTCGAGTGCGACATCAACGAAGCGGCATCGCTGCCGCCCGAAGTGATCGCGATGTTCTACCGCGTGGCCCAGGAATCGCTGAACAATGTGCTCAAGCACAGCGGTGTCAGCGAGGTGGAACTGGTCTTCGACGCGATGGAGGACCGTGCGCTCCTGAGCGTCAGCGACGCTGGACGCGGTTTCGATCCGACCGCCGGAGGCCGGCGCGAAAGGCTGGGGCTGTCGATCATGCGCGACCGCGCGGCAACGATCGGGGCCAGGCTCGAAATCGACAGCGCGCCACAACAGGGTTGCCGAGTGACCATGATCTGGTTTCGATAAGGCGATGGACGCGAAGATTCGGATCCTGGTCGTCGACGACCATCTGATGGTGCGAAGGGGCATCGCCCAGCTGCTGGCGAACGCGCCCGAGGTCGAGATCGTCGGCGAGGCGGAGAACGGCGAGACCGCGCTGGAATTGTGCGGAAAGCTCTCGCCGGACATCGTGCTGATGGATCTGCGGATGCAGGGCATGGGCGGGCTAGCAGCGACCGAAGCGATCCACAGGTCGCATCCCGACATCCGGATCATCGGGCTCAGCACTTTCGCGGAAAGCCACATGGTGGCCAGCATGATGGCGAGCGGCGCCTCCGCGCACCTTCCCAAGTCCGTCACCTTCGACGAGCTGATCGATGCGGTGCGCAAGGTCGTGAAAGGCGAGGCGGCCACGGTGTCCGGGAAGTCCGCGAAGAGCGATCCGGGCCCCAACCTCTCAGGCTCGCTCACCGGCCAGCAGCGGCGTGTGCTCGTCTTGCTGGCAAAGGGTTTCACCAACGCCGAGATCGCCAATTACCTGGGTTTTTCGGTGTCGACGGCGAATTACCATGTCGGCGCGATCCTCGCCAAGCTTGGCGTATCCAACCGCGCCGAAGCCGCGGCGATCGCGGTGCGCGAACAGCTGGTCGACGAATTCGATCTCTAGCACCGGAGCAGGTGCCACGCGCCCGATCCTCGTGCCGGCGCACCCTAGCAGACCTACCAGTTCCCTAAATTCCCGCTCGACCTAGGCTGATGTGGCGACACGGAAGCGGAGGACGACAAGACAGTGCGGAACTGGATCGCCATTACGGTACCCGCCGCCTTCGCGCTGTCCCTGTCGGCGTGCGGAGACGGCTCAACCCGCGAGCCGTCTGCGGGTGACGCAGAGGCCGAAGAAATCGGAGCCACCTGCCCGGGCGGGGGCGACCGCCTGCCTATCACCGGCATTTGTGCAGGGGCCGCAAGCGCATACCTGAACCCGTCTGCAGGCGAACCGCCCGATGCGCCGGAGGGCTGCGGATGGATCGTGCAGGAAACCCGCTTCGAGGACGAGGCCCTGCTCTATCGTGCGACCCAATGCGGCGAGAAGACCACCCGGCTTGCCTTTGCCGAAGGCGCAGAGATGGCGAGCCTTGCCTACGATAGCGTTGCCTACGGCGATGCCGAGAACGCGATGAAGGGCCAGGTCCTGGCCCGCGTTGCCGGAAGCGACAGCAGCGACCGGACCGCCACGCTCTTGCGGATCGCGCGCGACGCGATCGATGATCCCGCGCAACAGCAGGCATGTTCGGTCCGCAATATCCGGATCGAGGGATGGCCCGAAGACGCGCTGGTCGTGGACGTAAGTGCGTCGGAAGCAGCCAAGGCACCGCCTGACGAACCGCGCGCGGCCTGCGGACCCTTCGGCCTGAACGAGGATGAGGCGGCCTTCTGGCGGGTGTTCCAGGGGCGCAGCTGGTTTTTCCAGCTGGGGCAGGACGTCTGGCAGGTCGACCCTGCCTCTTTCACCCTCCTGGCCAAGGGCGCGGACGGGCGCTGGACTCAGGTGGAATAGGAGATTCGGCGGGGCAGATTTCCTCAACCCAGACCCCCGCCCGAATGCGTGAAGACTTTCGTAGCAACCCCTTTTTCGAGGAGTGACCAATGAACAGGAAGGCAATTTTCGCAGGTGCGATCGCGTCCGCCGCGCTCGTGGCCGGGACCACCGCGCTGGCCCAGTCGAACCGGACCAATATGTACAACAGCAATGGTGTGAAATGGGGGATCACCTCGCCCAACTTCACCAACACCTACGACCTGAACAGCGATTTCACGGTCTCGTACAACGGCCGGGTCATCGGCACCTGGCTCCAGCATTCGGACGGCGTGAATGCGCAGTACTTCGTTGCGATCGGCAAGAACGAGGCGAGCGGCAACCGGAGCGGGCTGATCCTCTACACCGGCGATTATGTGGTCGGCACGGGGGAGTGCAGCCTGCTGCGCATCAGTGCCGACGCGAATAACGGCGTCACCGGCACCTGCACGATCACGCCCAATTCCTGATCGAGCGTAGTCGGATCTCTTCCGGCTCGTTCAAGATCGCCAGAGCGACGAACGGGCCGGAACCCATCCGCATCATCCCACCCCACGAACGATCTTTTCCCTACTTCCCGGAGGCCATCATGAAGCGGTTACTTTGCACGATTTCCTGCGCTTTCATCCTTTACGGGTGCGGCGATGCGAGCGCGGACGACAGCAGCGAACTCGCAACCGCCAAGGCCGAAGCCGCGGCTGCGAAGGCGGAGACCGCTGCGATGAAGGCGGAAATGGCGGCGTCCGGCTCGCCCGACGGCGCGGCAGCAACGGCAACGCCCTCCCCATCGGCGCGAAAGGCATCGTCCAGCGACGCGCCCAAGGCCGCCTCCGCGTCCAAGAGCAATGGCAAGTATCGCATGCCGACCGAGGACGAGCTCGCCAACAACGTGAACGCCAACTGCGACGTGACGATCGAAGGCTACACCTACAGTGGTCCGTGCCTTTTCGATAGCTTCGGCGGCGCGAGCTTCATGGTTTCGCGGGCCGACGGCTACCCGATGACCTCGCAGTTCGAGGAGGTGATCGTCGAGGCGGACACCAACAAGATCGCCATGATGTCCTTCCGCGACACCGACGGCGAACTGCAGACCGGCGGCCAGGTAAGCCGCGCCAGCACGAAGGACGCCTGCTGGAACGGCGATCTGCTGAAGGTCTGCGCCTACGCCAAGAAGTTCTGAGGGCCCGCCGGGCCGCTGCAGGAGGACATTCGATGAGAAATACGATCGCAAATGGATTCATCGCGAGCATCGCCACCTTCGGTGCGGTCTCCTGCAGCGCCCAGGCGTCGCCGGATGTGCAGCCCGAGCTTGTCGAGGGCACGGCGGCCTATGCGCAATACGGCCCCTGGAACATCTACCAGACAGGGTCGGACGCGTTCGGCCTCAGCTGCGCGGCGGTCGCCAGCCTGCCCGGCTCGTACGACGCGGTTCGCATCGAGCGCGTGGCGGATGGCTACGTCTTCGGTGTGAACGGCTTCAGCAGGGACAGCTTCGGGGAGGATGGCGAATATCCGCTGGCCTTCTGGTTCGATTCGGAAACGCCTATAGCGACCGAGGGCATGGGCCGCTTCGTAAAGGACCCGGCGTTTCCCGACGACGACTGGCTGAGTGCGTTTTCCACCAGCGAAGAGCTGCATGGCGACGGTGCTTTCGGCGGAATATATACCGCCGACCAGATCGTTTTCGAGGTCAGCAATCCGGGCAACCGCACGGGCACGGACGAAGTGCAGATGGCCTTCCCCATCGGCACGGGCGAGGTCCTGCTACGCTCGCTCGACCAATGCTACGACATGGCCATGCATTACGCGCAGGAGACCGAGGATCGCATGCCCCCATGCCGCAGCGACGGTCTGCGCCTGCCGCTGAGCGGCCTGTGCCCGGAAGCGGCTGCGGCCTATCTCAGTGTGGTCGAGGGGCCCGAGCCCGAACTGGCTGCCGAGTCCTGCGAGTGGGCGCTCGGCGAGGCCTGGTTGGCCGACATGCTGGTGCTCTATCGCGCCGCGCAATGCAGCGGGCGTACCTCGCGCCTGCTCGGAGGCGCGGGTGCCCATATGGCCAGCCTCGAACTGATCGAGACCGCCTATCACGAGGACGGCAGCGCGTTCGGCAAGCTCGAGGAACCGATCCGCTACGCCGATGTCATGACGTTGTTCAAGGGTAAACCGGCGCAGGACGTGCAGCATCGGGCGCTCTATGGCCTCCAGCGCGAGGTGCCCAGGAGCTGCAAGGCACGCAAGATGGACGATGTCGAAGACGGCTACATCGTCGATGTGAGCGCAGCGATGCGCGCGCGCCAGCCGCAGGACCAGCCGCCCGCGCAGCTTTGCGGAGCCTACGGATATGGCGATGATGCGAACCTGTGGCGGGTGTTCCAGGGCTACGCCTGGTTCATCTACCGGGGGCAGGATGCCTACGAGGACATCGACTATCGCAGCCTGACCCTGCTCGAACCCGATGGCGAGGGCGGCTGGTCGCTCGTCCGCTGACGGCGAACGGATGTGGGAAAGGGTGGGTGTGTTGTTCCGTGTCGGGTCGACCCGACATGGAGCAACCGCCTGTGAATCCGCATTTGGGAAAGCGCGGAATTCCCGGCTTTCCGGATGCTCTCGAGGCCAGTTGGCTGGGGTGGCAGGATACGGCGCGTAGTCATAAGTCCCTCAACACATTATATTTTCTAGATTGTCGGAAGTTTGGGGCCCCCATGATGGCCCCGGATTCGTCAGGCGGCCTGGGCGCAAAGCTCCCGCTTGAGCGCGCGAACGTCGCGCTCGAACCAGACCTTCCGGTAGCCGAGGACTTTGGTCCCCTGCGGAAGCGCTCCGCGCTCGATGAGCCGGTAGATCGTGGAGCTGCCAAAGGTGAGCTCCGCCTCGAGTTCGGCCATCGAGAACCAGCGGTCCTCGGCCCGATCGCGGACCTCTTCGGGGGTCAGCTTCCGTTTCACCGGCGCTTGCCTTCCTCGTAGGCGCGGTTGAGCCGGGCCATCGCGTCGTGGCTGCCACTCGCGCGGTCGGGGTGGGCGTCTTTCGCCTTGGCCCGGTAGGCGCGATCGATCTCGTCGGGGGTCGCGTTGGGAGAGACGCCGAGCACCTGCCACCACTGTTCGGGAGCGGGCAGGGCGGCGTGGCCCGCGAAGGCCTGCTTGATGTCGGCGACGCCCCAGCGCTCCTGCCCGCGCAGTGCCTCGATGTGCGCGGCGATCGCGGCGATATTGTCCTCGATCCGGTCGAAACGGTCACAGGCGAGCGCGTGCGGGGTGCCGTCCAGCTCGAAAAAGAATGCGACCGCCTGATCGATCGGGCGGCCCCGGTCTCTGCGGGGGCGGCCATCGGCGCGCAGCTCGAAATTGGTGGAGAGCGTCAGTTCGGTGGCGCGCCATTGCTGGCCGGGCCGGGTGATCGCGTTCACCTGTTCGCGGAGGCGGCCGACCGCCTGGTCCCAATTGAGACGCGATCCGCCGCTCTTCCACAGAGCCTGCTTGCGGCCGCCTTCCTTCTTGCGGCCGATCGGCCAGTCGACGGGGTAGGCGTACTGGATCTGTGGCTGGTTCATGCGGAGATCCTCGCGATGGCGGCCGGGGCAGGAAGCGGGGTGGGGACGAGTTCGAAGGCGACGCGCAGGACGGGCGGATTTCCGGCCCACAATTCGCGCAGGCTCGCCGTGGCGGAGATGTTGGCGTTCCAGAGGGCCGCGAATGCCTCGCGGTCGGCGTGGCCTTCGGCCGCGATTTCCTCGTCGGTGATCGCCTGCAGCGGTTCGCGGCGGACCTCGGTGACGACCAGGTACCGACGGTGCCAGTCGCGCAGCAGCTCGCGTGCGCGGCGTGGACGGCCGAGGCGGGGCGGGCGCGATGCGTAGTCGACCTCGTCGAGGAACGTGGGCAGGGCGCCCATCGCGTGTGCGGAGGTCGGCTTGTGATCGTCGAAACCGCGCTCGAGGAAATAGGGCTCGCGCACCCAGAGCAGATCGCCCTGGGCGAGGTTCATCAGCGCGCCGAGCTCCAGGCGGCGGAAGTGGTGGAGCCTGCCTTCGTCGAGCGAGCGCAGGGCGGGCATGGTGAAGGCGATGGGGCGGGTCATGACGGAACGGTCTCCCGGTTGTTCGCTGCGAAGGGTTGCTGGTGGGGACAGCCGAGATCGCCGCGCGTGCTGCAGCGCGGGCAGGGTTCGCGGTTGAGGGCGATCGGGCGCGGATCGTCCGGGCCGGTCGACGGCATGGAGAGACGGGGCTGGGGCTTCTTGGGTACGGTGCGTTTCGCCGCCTTCTTGCGGCGGATACCGTCGAGCGAGCCGAGGCGGGTTCTCAAATGGTGGCGCTGGGCGGTGTTCTTCATGCCGCGCGTCTTCATGATGCGGCGAGCCAGATCAGGGCCACCAAGCCGAAGCCCTTGAGCACATCGCCAGCGCGGCCTGCCCAGGGGGGAGAGCCTACGCTCCAGATGCACGCGAGCAGGACCAACATCGCGAGGCCCGTGAGGATCGCGCCGGCGAGATCGAGAGCATTGTTTGTCACCGGGCGCGCTCCCACCAAGGGCGGGCTTCCTTGCCCGCCTTCCCCAGGATGCGCAGGGTCGATCGGGTCGCGCCGCGCGGGGGCACGTTGCCGTTGTAGACCAGATCGGGATGGTCGCAGTCGGGATGGCGGCACGCGGCACAGCTCATCGCACGAGCCCCAGCATACCGCCGAGCGCGATCACGAGGAAGAAAGCCAGGACACCGCCACCGGCGGCGACGGCGATGCGCTGGCGCAGCTCGCGCGCGATCGGACGGCGGGCCGCGCGCAGGCGATGGCGGTGGACCAGATCCTCGCGGTCCATCGGGAGGATGGCGGATTGCGGGCGGCGCTGGGCGAGAAGGAAGCGGAGCGGGCGGATCATGAGGCACTCCGCCTGGCGCACCAGTCCTCAAAGGCCTGCGCATGGTCGGGGCACAGATCCTTCTCTGCCGCAGGGCTGGTGGAACAGCGTTCGCAGAGCGGCCTATCGCAGGTTCCCGACCGCTTGCCTGCCACCTTCCAGTCGCATAAGCGCGTCGCGTGAGTCCCGCAGCCGCAACGCTGCCGAGAGCGAGTTCCGCACACGATCGCCACGCCGCCGCCGGGGAGAGATACCTGTTCGCAGGCCATCAGGCTGCGCTCCCGTAGCGCATGGATCTCAGCGCCTTTGCGACCAGATTCCAAACGTGCTCTCGAAGGCGCGGGTGGCCATGCACCGAACCTTCCCGGGTTACAGCGAGGGGCGGGGACATTGCCCGGTCAAGAGCACTTGCTGATCGGCCGCGTAGGGTTCGAGCCCGGTAGTTCCCGAGTTGCTCGCTACCGCCGGTGTTGTCGATCACCATGCGAGCAAGCTCCTGCTTGCTGCCGTCAATCGCAGACCAGAGCTCAACGCGGACGACCAGCATCACCCGAGCCCCAGCGCGGCTTTGTAGGTTTCGAAGATGGTTTCCATCTCGGCCCGGTCGTCGGGCTTCATCTTCCGCAGGCGTACGACCTGACGCATGATCTTGGGATCGTAGCCGACGGCCTTGGCTTCGGCGTAGACGTCGCGGATATCGTCGGCGATGCCCTTCTTCTCTTCCTCGAGGCGTTCGATACGCTCGATCAGCAGGCGCAGGCGGTCGTCGGTGGGTTGGGACTTCGCCCCAGCTTCGCTGTCAGCCATCACAGGGTTCCTTTCCGATTGTTTGTCCGTGCGCGAAGCTCCCGAAAATGTCGGTGTCGCGCTCGAAGAGTTGTCCGGCGTCGATCATGAAGCGCACGGTCTTCTTGCCGGCGGCGCGGCCGGTGTTCTGCCAGAACATGTTTCCGGCGGAATCGCGGACGATGAAGTCGCCCGATGCGAGGCGCTTTCGGTAGCGCTCGGCCGCTCTCGCGACCGTCTTGTTGGGTGCGCTTACGGTGTGCGTTCCGGGGGGGGGGCATCAGATCGCTCCGTTCATGGCGAGGCCGAAGGCGATGCGGTCGATCACGTGGCAGACCAGCAGCGTGCCGACGATCGTCGCGAGGAAGGCGAGCGCGTCCTCGGCGAGGCGGAGAAGGCGGGCGGTCATCGCGCGGTGCTCCGCAGGGCGGGCAGGGCCGGGGCGCGCCCGAGAGAGGGAGCGCCTTCGGCGCATGGATCGCACAGCTCGCGCCAGCCCAGGCCGTTGGTGAAAGCATTGCTCACCGGACCCAGGCGACGGCAGGAGCCGCAATGGCGTATGCCGAGCAGGCGGACACTCATGCCGCGATACTCGGCGAGAGTTCTTCGAGCGCCGGATCCGCGGTTCGCGCCATGAGGGCGAGGACATGAGCGCGATCGAAGGAAAAGACCCGGTGCGCGTGGAGCGCATCGATCAGCTGAAGGTAATCGCCGGGGCGGTCGGCCTCGAGCGCGGTGATATCGTGCGCGGCCATCGGACCATGGCCGAGCGCGGCGATGGCTTCACCGCACTGCGCGATCGTCTTGCCAGCGGCGAGGCGGCGGGCGCGCATGTAGGCGCCAGGGCCATCGTCGCGGTTGGAGATCGGGCGGCGGGAGATCGGGTCAGACATGGAACTCTCCGGGCAAAGGGGATGCGCTGCCGGAAGCGGGGTCCGGCATGCGGCAGGGTGGTGGGGAGAAGGGTTGGCGGGTGGCTAGCGATCAGCTGGTGTCGACGCGCGGCGGCACCTCCGGACCGCGGTCGGGGGCGGCGTCCGGGGGAGCGCCGGTCGGGGGAGAGGGGGCGGAGGGATTGTCATTGGCGATCGGTCGACGAGGCGGCGCAATGCGAAGGTCGACGCCGTCGCGCGGGCATGCGCTCTGCGAGATCGTGTGGGTGATGACGAACTGGCCGACGAAGGTGTGCCCGCATTCGACGTTGAGACACTGGACGCGGACCTCGCGCGCAAGGCGGGTCAGCGCGCGTCCGCCGCGAATGCGGCACTTCGAATCGCAATGGGGGCACAGGAGGGCGAAAATCGGCCCGTCGAGTGCGCGCGCCGTGGGCTGGGTTTTACGCGCGGCATTCATCAGCTCGCCTCCCGGTCTATCGATGTCACGGATGCGGGCGGGCGCGCGGCGGCGCTCTCTGCGCGCTGGCGACGAACGAAGGCGAGGGCGGCGGTGTGCGCCATGATGGCCTGGCCGATCTCGCGCTCGGTCTCTTCGACGCTGCGCGGATCTGCGAAGTCGGTTTGCGAGAGAAGGGCGGCAACCGCTTCGCCGCCTTCCTTGGCGGCGAGCGCGGCGGCATCGGCGATGGTGCCGCAATCGCTGCTCGCGAGGAACTGCGCAAGCTCGAGGCGAGTGGCGTAGACATCGTGGAAGGGCGCGCACAGGCCGCCGGCTTCCATAAATGCGCGATCGAGCGCCTCGGCGGCATCGAGGCGGACGCAACTGTCTATCTCGGGATCGGAGAGGTTGCGCGCGGCGCGCTCGCCCAGATCGAGCAGCGTGGACGTTGCGGACCAGCCAAGGCGCGCGGCGACCTGCAGAAGGGCTCCTTCGTAGGAGAGGGCGGGGCGCAGCTTGGTCACTGGCATTCCCGCACCAGCACGAAGGGGCGAAGTACGTTGCGATCGACCAGGCGGACCGCGCCGTGCGAAAACTGGCCGCGATTGCACGGGTGCGAGGTCGCGGAAGGCGGTAGAGGTGTGGGCCGTGACCGCTTCATGCCGCCAGCTCCTCGTCACCGAGAGCCGAAGCTTCGGCAGTGTCTTCGCGTGGATAGAGGTCCGGGCGAAGATCGTGGCGGCTTATGCCAAGCTTTGCCTCGACTTCGAAGACGAGTTCTGCGGGCAGCTCTTTTCCGCCCCGCAGCCAGTTGTGAACCGTCGACTGACGACGCCTGATCACATCTGCAAATGCGGTCTGCGATCCGGCGGTGCGGACCGCCAGAGCAAGGCCAGTCGATGATTCGTGTTCTAACGCCATTAGGTTTGACTACCCGCATAAGGTTAGTCGGTCAACCCGGAAATAGAAGTGGCAGCTAACGTTAACTGGTTAGATAAGGAGCCGATGACCCTCGGGGAACGCCTTGAAGAGCGCCTTCACGCCAAGCGAATGTCCCAGTCGGAGCTCGCGAGGCGTGTAGGGACTCGGCAAAGCACGATTAGTGGCCTCGTAAAAGGCGGCTCCCGCTCCAGCTCTTACCTCCACAAGATCGCGCGCGAACTGGAAACTTCGGTCGAATATCTCTTGGGCGAAACGGACGATCCCAGCGAGCACTACGCTCCGCCGGTCGTGCACGAAGAAGTGATCGAAGTACCAATGATCGATCTCGCCTACGGGATGGGGGGTACCTATCTCGATGATATTGGCGACGAGGCGCAGATCCGCACCGAGCCGTTTCCGCTCAATTTTATCCGCCGCTACACCCGTGCCAAGGCTGACCAGCTCGTGTTCGCCGAAGGACTGGGCGACAGCATGGCGCCCACCATTCTCACCACCGACCTGCTGCTGATCGACCAGAGCGACAGGTCGTTGAGAATCTCCGACCAGATCTGGGCGTTCAGCTTCGGCGGAGTGGGAATGATCAAGCGGCTCCGGCCTCGGCCCGACGGCAGCATCGCCATCCTGTCCGACAATCCCAACGTGCCGGAAGACCGTGCGGTGGATGACGAATTGTTTCTGATAGGCCGCGTGGTGGCGAAGGTGAGCAAGCTTTGATGCCCGAGAGAGAATCTGCGCAGAGGCAAAAGGACGACCTCCGCATCGGGCTGTTCGGATTCTTGGGAGGCTTGTCACTCGCAGTCATTGCGGCGTTGGGCCTGACCTCCTGCTTGAGCGGCGAGAACGAAACGATCCCCGAAAATTCTGAGACAGTCGCCTTTGAAGACAGCGCTTACCAATACTGCATGCAGCGGGATCAAAGGTGGTTGATGAAGTTGATGGACCGCGTGCGTTCAGAGATTTCCCTCAGCGACGCCTTCGACTTGCGATATGAGAGGATGTACACCTCCTCAGGGATGAACGGGACCGTGATCGATGAAACCAAAACCGGCCTCTCGATTCTGATGACCGCGCCTCATGAAGGCGAGACTTCCAACCTTTGGGTCTGGGGGAATATCGATCCGGACACATGCGAAGTCGGACCAATGACGGGGCGTTTCGCTCCGAACCAATTCGACGATCGGCCGACCTTCGAGATACCGTGATCGGCCTCATGTTTCTTTGCCTTGCCGCAGTCGCCGTCGATGGCGACACCTTGCGTTGCCAGAACGTTGCCGACGCGAACGGGCGGGTCCGCCTGGCGCGGATCGATACGCCAGAGCGAGGAGAGCCGGGCTTCGACGAAGCGACGGAGGCACTTGCACAGCTGATCGAGGGGCGGGACGTCACTTGCGAGCTGGTCGATGCGGACCCGCGCGTTGCCGGGTTTCAGAGCCGGGACCGATTTGGCCGGCCGGTTGCGCGCTGCAGTGCCGGTAGCGTGGACTTGGGCACAGCACTCCTCGCTGCCGACTTGGCGAAACCTTGGCCTTGAATAATTGGGGGGAGTATGATGGCAGGCGCACGACGTTCGACCAACAAGGTCGGCGGGCACCTGCACCGCTACCTTGCCGAATACGAGTTCCGCTACAACACGCGCACCGCCAATGGCTTCGATGATCGCCAGCGCGGCGCGGTAGCGGTCAAGGGCATCGTCGGGAAGCGCATCACGTCTCGGCGGAATAACCCTCCCTGCCTAGCCGTGGCCGGGGAAAACGCGCCAAGCCGAGTCGCGCCCGTCAAGATTTTCCGAATCGATTTCAACAGCTTAGATTTAAGTTTCTGGATTCGCTCGACGAATCTTGACATTTGGCCGCATTCCTGCTCTATCGATACGTGGTAGGCAACGCCGGATAAGCCCTGTGATCCGAGGTTAAGAACGGATCGCCCCTTGCGTGACGGTTGCCCTTGGGATGGCATCCTAACAGCGCGTAAGGTTCGGGTGCCGGGGGCCTACCACCTTACAAATTCATAGCCGTAGTGGCGGAAAATCCGTTGTTGCTCTTTCGATAATTTCGCCTCCCACCAGCGAGAAGGGAAGAGTGCCACCCCGAAATCTTTCGCGGATCGCCCTTCGCGAGCCATGATTGGCGTGAGCGCTTGGGCGGGTTCAAGGTTCCACTGGCTTGAACCGCCGGTGTCAATCGCTTGGTAAAACGAGCTGGCGACGAAGTCCGCAAGCTGTAGCCCGGCACGCTCGCCATGAGGATGCGCCTCCATCATTTGCCAGTCGAGCAAGTCGCTAACTGGCGCCCGCTTGGTCAAGTAGAGCGAGCCCGCCTTTTGCTGATGCCGTAGGTAGTAATGGTAGGCACTGGTTTGACTGTAGCGGTGCCCGCCACGTTCCGAAAATTCAATCTTGATCTTACGGCGCTCGCCATAGTCCTCGATGGTGCGCCTATCGCAGAACGCCGTCACACGCTCCAGGAGCAATCGAACACAGAAATTGTAAAACCACTGTTGCGAGGGAATTTTCTCTGCCTTCGGGTTTCGATAGCCGCGCATGTTCTTCTTGTTCGAGCAAACGGCGAAGCCGCGAAGTGGGAGTGAAGCAATGCGCTCGCCCGCAACGCGCTTCCTGGTGGGCGACAGGGTTCTGTAGTGCAGATCTCGTCTCTGGCTTATACCGAGACCGTCGACCATATCGCGCACCCAATCAATAACCACGGGTTCGCGCTCTGCCTTCACCACAACCGCGCTCAAAACGAGCCATTCGCTTGCGCCATTGGGATCTATTGGGCGAACGGTCTTCAGGCCGGGGTCGCCAGCTTCATCGATGTACGCTATGTACCCGTATTCTTTTTGTTCCGAGGGCATGATGACCGAAGCAACCTCGAAAACTGAAAAGAGTCAAAGGCAAAAGTTTGAGGAAGCCACGCGCAAGCTTGAATGCGACGACGACGAACAGCGCTTTAAAGAGCCGCTAGAAAAGCTCGTTCGGTCAGTTAAGAATGACAGTAAGGACCACGCCAAAACCGACAAGGGTGACGGCAAATAGTCCGCCGAAAACCCACACCGCGCCTTTTACAAACGAGATACCCTTCTCAATTTGATCGAGCCGCCCGTCTGCGCCCGCTACGTCTGCCTTCATCTCGGCAATCTTCTCGGCAAGATTATCTATTCGCTCGCCGTATTTCGCGATTTCAGTGATCGCGAAACGAATGTCCGAGGTGGGATGCAAATCGCGAGGCGTGCCGCGAGGTTCGTCCGTAGGCGAGCCTTGCTCGCTTTTCCCCCACCGGCTCATCAATCGTCAGCCTCGAATGCATCCTTGAGCCAATCCCATAATGAAGCCTTTGAAAAGCCCCAATACGATGGGTTGGCTCGCACAACGGCCACATTTTCAAATCTGCCCGTTGAGTGCCCGTCATCGTCAACATCTTTGATGCCAACGCTTCGCGCAATCGCTTTCGATGTGCCCGTCGAACGAACAAAGGAAACGGTGTCGGTGAAGTGGAAATAGGCTCCCTCAAAATTTTGGGAGATGGACTCCTTCAGCTCTGGCTGCGGGAATTCTGAGATGATTGCGTACACTGCCATGTCGGATTTCCACTATCCCCAGAGTTAGGGTCTGTCACTCCTTGATGTGGGAACTGTCTCGCGCGGACATAAGCTCCACGAGGTAAAGTCTCACTAAGTGGATCAAATTGGTTCGCCATGGCATAGCCCCCAAAGATGCAGCACCCGCGCAATTCTAGGCTTTTCCTGATCGCCTTCAATTGTGGATTGCTGCGCCATGTCGCTCCCTTTTCGCGTCGCGAAAACAGACGGCGGGCTTAAAGGGAATCGGCACCGGCTATGCCCTTGAGGCCGCTCGCCCACCGTTGCCGAACTGTATCTAAAGTGACGCCGTGGCCGGATATCGGAATACTGGATCTAACCCGCCTCGAGCCGTAGCCCGGTGCGCAGGCCGGAGCTTTCGAGCGAATGGCGAGCCTCGGCGACGAGCCATGCCTGGGCGTCGATCTCGGGCTTGAAGCCCTGCAGCTGCAGGCGCTGTTCGGGGTAGATCTCCGGGCGGCCGAGGGCGAGCGCGATTTCGCAGGTCGCGGCGGCGCGGCTCATCTTGCGGTTGGCCGCATCGGCGGCATGGCGCGCGCTCTTTTCGCTCGCATAGATCCGCTTCAATCGCTTGGGCGGGCGTCCGCCTTCGCCTCCGCCGACCGAGACGGTGGAGCGCTTGCCCTTCCTGCGATCGTGCCAGCGCGCCTCGACCCCGCCGAACTGCCCGCGCTCGCCGCGCTTGTAATGGACCCGGTCGCCCATGGAGGGCGTGAGGGTCGAGGATGGGAGGGGCGCACCGGAAGCATTGGTGCCGTTGCCGATGTGCGCGAAGACGAGCGTGCCGTTCTTGACGGTGGCGGCGGCATCGAAACGGGCGCCGAGCCAGCGGAGCATGGCGGCGTCGCTCAGCTCGTCCTGCTCAAACACCGGGACGGTCTCGCCCGCAAGTGCATCGTCGACCGACAGGGCGAGGCCCCGGGCGGTGGCGATATCGCCGAGGATGGCGCGCAGGGTGCGGTCGACATGGCTGCGCTCCCGCCGCCGATCGATGCCGGCGGCGAAGTCGGCCGAGCGGGCGCGGATGGTGATGATCGAGGGCCAGCCCTCCCATTCGGCGGCGTCGACCTTGAAGCGGCCCTTGTCGATCAGGCCGGGCACCACCTGCGCACCCGATTCCCAGCCCAGCTTGAGCGCGAGCACCTGGCCGGGCTTCGGGATCTCGAGCCGGCCGTCGAAATCGTGGAGCTTGATGTCGAGCTGGTCGGCACCGCCTTCGCGCTTCTCGGTCAGGGTGAGGGACATCAGGCGCGCGTCCATCGTCTTCATCAGCTTGCCGGCGAGCACTTCGTCGAGGCCGACCGGGGGGCCGAGGCCCAAGTTCACACCTTCGAGCGAGAGCCGGTAGATCGGGCGGGCGGACATCAGCCGACGCGGGTGAGTTCGAGGGTGAAGTCGGCGCGGCGTGCCTCGCCGGTGCCGAGGAATTCGGTCGTCTTGCGATCGAGCGCGGTGATGACGAACTGGCCGTAGATCCGGCCTCTGGCATCGACCAGGGGAAGCGCCTCGTTGGCATCCCCCATTTCCTCGAGCGTATCGAGCGCGGAGTGCTTGCCCGAAATGCCGGGGGCCACGATGCCGGTGAGGCTGATCGGTTCGGCACCGGGGCCGAGCGCCTGATAAGCGGGCGCCACGCCGATGCGATCGCCCGCCTCGTGCCGCCATTCGCGGCGGCGGCTGAGTTCGAGGAAGGCGGCGGTCCCGATCTCGAAGGTGAACTGGCCGAGCGCGAGCAGCATCAATAATCCCCGAAGGTGCTGGCGTCGCGTGCGTCATCCTCGCGCTGGATGCGCTCCAGCTCCAGGCGAACGGCGCGGGCGATTTCCTCGGAGGACTGGCCGGGCTGGGTGACGATCTTGATTTCGATGTTCGTCGAGCGCGCAAAGGAAGAGGCTGGGCGGGATGTGCCATTATCGGCCGCCGCCGGAGCCGAGAGGCTGACGGCGGCTGCCCCGGCGACGCCGGTGGCGAGGCGGCGGGCGGAGGCGAAGGCCTTGTCCCGATCGCGATCGACGCCGAGCGCGAGCCCGCCCGCGATGTGGCCGCCATATTCCATGAACAGGCGCGAGGGGGACTTGATGCCGAGGAAGTTCTTGAAAGCCGAGATGCCGTTTTTCGCCATCCCGATCAGCTTCGCGCCGAGCGCGACCGGGTTGATGGCGCCGAGCAGCCCGGCCATCATCGACTTGCCGATGGTCTTCATCCAGCCCGGCAGGCCGGCGAACCATTCCTTGAGGGTGGCGAGTTTGGCGGAGAGCCATTCCATCCCTTTCGCCCAGGCGGCCTTGATCTTGTCCCAGTTCGCATAGATCGCCCAGGCGAGCAGGCCGACCACCGCGATTACCGCGACGATCGCGAGGACGATCGGGTTGGCGAGCATCATGAGCCCGGCCTGCATGAGGCCGCGGGCAAGGAACATCGCCCCCATCCGCAGCAGCCCGAAGGCCTTGACCGCTACCGAAGCCGTCTTGCTGACAACGCCGCGGAAGATCGCGAGATGGCGTCCGGCGCGGCTTACACCGTCGACAACCTTGAAATAGCGATAGCCGCCGGCAAGGATCGAGAAGAGGCCACCGAAGACGAATTTGAGCCCGCCGATCGCGACACTCGCCATGCCGGCGAAGACGACCAGCTTGAGCAGCGCGCTCGCGGCGGCGGGGTTCTTCTTCGCCCAGTCCGAAACCGCGGTGGTCACGGCCGTGATCTGTCCGGTCAACTCCTTCAACATCGGGAGCAGGACGGGCGAGGCGGCGAGGACCATGTTGGCAAGCTCGCTCTGGACCTCGCGCATCTGGACGGTCGCATCATTGGCAACGCGCTGATCGAAGGCGCGGTTGGTCACGCCCTTGGCGCCGCCGATCGACTTCTGCATTGCGTGGAAGTCTTCGTAATCGAGCAGCAGCTGACGCATGGCATTCTGCGCCTGCATGTCGGGGAACAGGAAGCCGAGCTTCTGCATGTCGCCGCCGGTCGCCTGCCGGGTGAGGCGGATCATCGTTTCGAGCGGGGAGACCCCGTCCTTCGCGCCCTGCTTGATCGCGGCGAAGGCATTGATGCCCTGTTTTTCGAACTGCTTGAGAGTGGTGGTCGCGCTCAGCTTGGCGAGCAGGTTCTCGACATTGGTGGCGGCCGACGCCGAATCGCCGGTACCGCGGCGCACGATCTGCAGGGCGGCGATCAGCTCCGCGGCCGCGCCGTCGCCGACCTGGCCGAGGCCTTTCATCTGCGCGGTGAGGCCGGGAAGGGCGGCGGCCATGTCGCGGACCTCGAACGCGCCTTCGTTGCCGCCCTGGGCCATCATGTCGAACAGCTTGGTCGCGCGGTTGACCGGCAGTTCGAGGTTGCCGACGGCCGCACTGAGCGAGGCGGCGGCGTCGGTCCCCTCGACCTTGAAGGCGGTCATGAAGCGGCCGCTCTGCTTGGCGAGCCGCGCTGCTTCCTGCGATGTCAGGATACCGAGCCCGGCGGTCGTATCGACGAAGGCGGCCATGTCGCCCGGCATTTGCTTGGCGGCGCGCGCGGCGGCGAGGATGTTGTTGCGGATGCCGGCGGTCTGCCGGTCGGTCAGCTCGGCTTTCTGCTGGATGTCGACCATGGTGCTGGAGAACTCCGCACCCGATTTCGCGGCGAGGAAGACCGGCGCCAGCAGTGCGGCACCGCGGACCATATCCTCTCGGCCGCTGGCGCGCAGATTGCGCCCGCGATCGCGCAGTGCATCGGCGCCCTTGTCGATCCTGTAGAGCGCCTTGCGCTGGCGGAGCGCTTCGTTGGCCTGTTCGACCTGCCGTTCGAGCGCGCGTTCGCGATCGACCAGCTCGGTCACGTTGCCCGATGCGCCGCGCAGTTCGCGGCGCACGTCGCGCAGTTCATTCTCGAGCGCGCGCGCCTCGCTGGTCATCCGGCGGAAGGTGTCGCCGCCCTTCTCGCCGACCGAGACGAGCGTCTTCATCCCGCCCGACAGCTTCGACAGGCCGCGTTCGGAAAAGTTGACCAGCAGGTTGAGGCGGTTGTTCGCCACGCGCTATTTCTCCACCCGGTTCATGCGGTTCCAGACCCGGACGGCCCGAGCGTGCCAGTCGAGCAGCTCGGGAATGGTCATCGCGTCGAGCTCCGAAAGCGGCCAGTGGAAGATCGCGGCGATATCCGCCTGCAGATCCTCGAAGGTCAGGCGTTCCCCTTCATCTCCTCGAGCAGGAGCTTCTGGGCGGGCGTCAGAAAAAAACCGATAACGGTGCCGACGATCTCCATGACGTCCATGCCGGGCATGGCCTCGAGATCCGCGGCGATGACCGGCGGGTTGCTGATGCGGGGCAGCAGCTTGAAGATTTCGTCGGTGTCGCCGTTGACGATCTGCGCGGAGTTGAGCTTGCGAAGATCCCCGCCGAGGGGCTCGCGGAGCGTAAGCGACGTGATCTCGGTATCGCCGCGCATGATCGGCCGATTGAGCGTTACGGTGGCGGTTTCGCCGCGCGCGGGCGCCGGGTTATCCTGTGCGGCCGGAGCGGCTGCGCTGTCGTTGTCCTTCATGTCCCCTGCCTTTCGTCTGGTGGAAGTGTTCGGCGGTGCGGATCAGACGCCGAGCGCGGCACGGATGCCCAGCATGCGATCGACCCCGCTCACGCGGTACATGCCATTGAGCACGTCGATCGCGATCACCTCGGTGCCGTTGACCGACCACTTGAGGTAGGAGAGCGTCGACTGGACCTTCCATTCGGTGTCCTCGCCCGCCTGGGCGTTGCCGGGGTCCATCTCCGAAATGCGGCCGCGCGTAACCAGTTCGGCGATCGCGGGCAGGCCCGTGTCGTCGGCCTGGTATGCCCCGACATAGCGCAGCTGCAGGCCATCGAAGCGCGGCTCGCCCAGCTGGCGCATGATGGCCGGGATGATCCCGCCATAGGTGACGGTGTGCTCGAGCTTCTCGAGACCGAGATCCATATCGACCGGGGCGAGCATGCCCGCGCCGCGATATTCCTCCCCGGCCATCGTGATCTTGGGCAGCTCGATCTCCTTGGCGATACCGAGATAGGGCACCGCCTCGCTGAAGACGTTGAAGTTCTTGAGCTTGCTCGGCAGCATGGCTGGGTTCCTCGTAGTTGCTGCGGGCGCGCGGCCCTGCAGGTGTCAGGTTGCGGGCGGTCAGCCGTTGGCGATCTGCTGGCTGAAATCGGCGTAGAAGCGGTCGGTCACGCGCTGGCTCAGATTGAGGTTCTCCAGCGGGGCGGCGTCGGTGAACTCGTAATCGATCGCGAGCTTGCCGCTGGCGAGATAGCTTTCGGAGTTGAGCTCGATATCGAGCGGCAGGACTTCCGCGCCGATCAGGCGGCCTTCGGCGACGAGACGGCGGAACTCCGCATTGATCGTCTCGATGATGTCGCGCACCAGGCCGGGCGTCAGCGGCTTGTCGATCGCCCAGGCAAGCCCGCCGGCGATGGTGTCCTGAAGAGCCTGTGCGGTGCGCACCCGGCTCTCGAACGCCCAGGCCGGCTCGTCAGCACAGGTGCGATTGCCGAAGAAGCGGTATCCGTTGAGACGCACCATGGTGGTGACCTCGCCCGCGTTGAGAACGCCGGCGGTGGTGCTGGAATCCTGCAGGTCGAAATGAACGTCCTTGGTGAGTCCGGTCACGCCGGCCACCGGAACCATGGAGAGCGTCTTGTGCCAACCGACGCTCTCGTCGATCGCGGCGCGGAGGCCGAGCGCGCGGGCGACGGCATCGCCGGGGAAGGCACCGCCGGTCGAGAAGTCCGGCCAGATCAGCATCAGCTCGCGTGCGGCGAAGTTCTTCCGATAGAGCAGGGCGGCGGCGGTATCCTCGCCCTTGGCGGCCGCGTAAACGAAGCCGCGCAGCTTCCTGGCCGCGACCACCATTGCTTCGACGACGGCCTGACTGTCGAGACCGGGGGCGCCGAGGATGCGCGGCCGCACGCCCACTTCGGCCTCGGCCGCGAGCAGCGCCTCGACCCCGGTGAACTGGCCGTCGGTCACGCCGCCGATCACGTTGGTGGCGGTGGCCGCATCGTCCGCGCCTTCCTCGACCCGGACGACCACGAGAATCGGCGTCGCCTGGTCGGCGATCGCTTCGAGCGTGGGCTTGAGCGTGCCGTCGTCGCCGGCCTTGCCGATCGCGTCGCGAATATCGGTCACCAGAGCGGGGCGGTTGAGCGGGAAGGGTTCGTCGACGCCGCCGCTCAGCGCGGTGGCGGGAAGGGCCGTGACCACGCCCGAACCGTCGCTGGTGCCGGTATCGGCCACCGCGACCAGTGCATCGGCCGCGGCGCTGGCTTCGATCGCGGTGACGAGCTGCGCGGCGGTGGTAGTGATCGAGCCATCGCCGCCGGTCGCCAGCGAAACGGTGATCGCATCGCCGGCGACACTCACCTGCAGGGCAGCGTCGTTCGCGGCGGGATCGACCAGGGCAAGCGTGATCGTATTGCCGAGCTTGCCCGCCTTCGCGGCGGTGAAGGTGAGGGCATTGTCGTCCGGGACCACGCCGGTCTCGAGCGTCGCCTTCACATCGGCCTGGGCATCGCCAGCGGTGGCAACGATCCCGACGACGGCGGTTGCGACCGCCGCGAGCGTGCGCGCGCCGCTGATCGGTTCGGTTACCTTGATGCCGTGATGGAAGTTCATGGATCAGTCCCTTTCGATTTGCGCGGCGCTATGCGCGGCCGAGCGGAATGGTGAGCCGCGCGAGCGCGTTGGCGGGAGCCGTATCGGTGCGGTGACCTTCGATCAGCAGATCGGCCTTGCCCGACGCGCCGACGACCAGCTCCACGCGCGAGAGCTTGAGCGTGGGGAGCCAGCGGGCGATGGCCTGCGCGGTCGCGGCGTAGAGCTGGATGATCGTTCGCGGGTTGAGAGGCTGGTCGAGCAGCATCGGCAGGAGCGAGCCGTAGTCGCGGCGCATCACGCGGCTGCCGAGCGGCGTGGTCAGCACGTCGCCCACGGCCTGTGATATCCACGCATTGCCATCGATCGGCTTGCCGGTGTTCCGGTCCATCCCGCGCATTACTGGGGCGCCCCGGAAATGCCCGTGCCGGGCGAGACGCCGGCGTGGATGTGCGTCGAAAGGTCGATCCCGCCCGATACGATCGAGCCCGCCGAAAGCGCGCCTTGCACCGCGAGGGTCTGGGCGAAGCTGGCGGCCTCGGCCACGTCGAGCGCGCCCTCGACCGCGACCCGCCCCTCTATCGTCACATCGCCACGGATCGTCAGGCCGCCCGATGCTTCGACCAGCGCGGTGGCGCCGTCGGGCAGGCTTGCCTCGAGCACGTGGTTTTCCGGATCGTAGGAGATGCGGGCGCCATCGGCGAAGACGATCATCTCGACCGGCCCGTCACCGGGGATCGGGAAGGCATCCTGCGGAATGGCGCCCATCGCGACGGCGGCTTCGATATCGCCGCCGGGGCAAAGCAGCAGCACCTGCTCGCCCACGGTGGGCGGGGACCAGATGCGGGTTGCGCCGGCGCGGCCGGTGGAGAAGGGAATCGGTGCCGTGCGGACCTCGCCGCAATCGACTTCGACCTCGCCGGTCGACAGATCGACGCTCGCAATCGTGCCGAAGCGCACGATCGCCGCCGGGTCGACCGGGGCTTCGTCGGGCTGTTCGGACGATCGGGTGCGGGCGAGACGCTTCATGGCCAGCGACCCTGCCTGCGAAGCGCGACGGGTGCATTGCGGGGCTGTTGTAGGCGCGCCCGTTACAACAAGGCGGGGCACGGGCGCGATCGGACGCGCTCCACTCCGCTCTTACGCGGAGGACGCCTCAGGCCCACCGCCTGTTGAGGACCGCTCCTCACCACGACCAATAGCGGAATTATGAACCTCACCTGACAACAGGCTTGGCTAATTCCAACGTGCTGCTAAGCCTCGGCTTTGAGGCGACTTCGTCTCGAGGGGATAATTGGGGGACATCATGATTCGCACGACCAGCGCGCTCGCGCTTCTATTCACCTGTGCGCCTGCGCTCGCACAGCAGGCGCCGGTGGAGGAAACGCCGGTTCAGGAAGATGCGCCGGCTACCGCCGCTCAGCCTTCTGCAGTCACCGCCGCACCGATCCAGGCTTTCCGGCGCGAGGAGCAGCCCGGCCTCGCCGAGCTCCCGGCCAACACCGAAATCATAGTGTCCTTCAATCAGGAAGTCACCACAAAGGGCAAGACCTGGAGCGAGGGCGACCAGTTCGACCTGACGGTGGAAGAAGACGTCATGCTGGGCGAGTACATCGTGATTCCGCGCGGCACCCGCGCCGTGGGCCGCATCACCTGGATGACCAACAAGGGCATGTTCGGCAAGTCTGGCAAAATGGACGTAGAGATCGAGTATCTCGAGCTCGCCGGCCGGCGCATTCCGCTCAACGGCACCTACCGCCAGGAAGGCGAGGGCAACACGCTGGCGACGGTAGGGGGTGTCGTTATGGCAGGCCCCTTCGCAGCGTTCATCACGGGAAAGAGCGGTCGCATTCCCGCGGGCCGTGAAGTCTCAGCCTATACCGAAGAAGCGATCCCGGTGGCTATCGAGGCCAGCGCAATCTCGGCGCCGAAGCGAGTGGAGCTCGCTCAGCCCGCTGGCATCGCTCCAGTTCCGGCGAGCGGCGAGCCCGAAGGCGATTGAGCGTGGCCGGCAGGCGGCGGCTCGGCGTTCGGGTCGATCGCAGCCTGCCCGGCAACCCAGTCGATTAGCGCTTCGAGCTGAAGAGCCTGCCGTGTGGCGACGATGTCTCGCTCGAGCTGCTCTTCGGGGGTGCGGCCGAAGTGACCTGCTTCGGCAGGCTCTCCTCGGTCGGGAGGAAGTCGAGGATCTCCGGCCGCCTCATCAGCTCGGCCGGGGGCGTCGCGAACCGGGGTGCCTGGCTCACTTGCGCGCGAACCGATAGGCTCGCCTCGGGCTCGTAGTTCTTCGCGCAGCCGCTCAGCGCGAACGCCGAGATCGACAAGGCGAGCACGATAACTGTTCTCGATCGCATTGGTGATGTCCTCCTGCTGCTTGCGGACCCGCGCCAGGCGAGCGGTTTCGAGCCGGGCCGCCTCGGCCTGGGCCTCGCGGTAACTATCCTTGGTCGCTCGATGCGCGGCGCGCTCGGCGTCTCGCTGATCTTTGGCCGCCAGCGCACGCGGCTTCCAACCTTCGATGTCGACGGCGCACACATTGCCGATTAGCGGCAGGTCGGCGCACAGGCGCAAGCCATCGATCCGCACGGTCTGGACGACCAGCGCACCGACCAGAAGCAACGCAACCAGACCCGCGAGGGCAAGCCAGAGGCCCTTGATGGCGACTTCCGCCTCGAGTTGTCCGGGAAGTTTCACGACACAGCCTTTCGGATGGCCTGGTCGAGCGGGCAGCGGCCGAAGACGACCAGCGGCGAATAGCGGCCGGAAAGGCCGCGGCCGGGAAGCGGAACCGTGCGGATCTCGAAATGCAGGTGCTGGTCCTCGTCGCGCATGCCGGCGGCGTTGCCGGTATTGCCCGTCAGGCCCAGCTGCTCTCCGCGCGCGACCCGCTGGCCTTCGACGACGTCGATGCGCGAGAGGTGGCAATAGGCAGCGAACAGCGTGTCGGGATCGCCATCATCGTCGAAGTCATGGGTGAAGCGCAGGATCACCTGCTTGCCGTAGGCGCCGACGTCGCGGACGCGCTCGATCGTGCCGTCCGCGATCGCGTAGCAGCGATAGCCTGCGGGTGCCTCGAAATCCCAACCCTGGTGGGGGCGGCGCGAGCCGTCGGCATTGCGGCGGACCATCCCGAAGGTGTGGTTTCGAGATCCACGACGGATGCGATTGCTCGCGAGCGGCCATCCGATCTTGCTCATACGATTGCCCTCATCATCACGAAGACGGCCCAGGCGATCATGCCGGACCAGTAGAGCCCCCAGAAACGGCGCGAGTACCGGCGACCTTCGCCAAGCGAGGAGGTCCACACGAGCAGCGTTTCGCCGGCCAGCATCATCGCGCAGCCGATCCAGTAGGTCGGATCGTCGATCGAGAGGTCGGCGCGATCGAACAGCAGCTGCTCGAGCCGCCCGCGAAGCGACAGACCAAGGCCGCTGGCGAACAGCAGCAGCCCGCCCGCGAGGCAGAGCCCGGCGTTGTAAGGCGTGAAGGGCTGGCGCCGCTTCCACCCTTCGCCGGCAAAGCCCCAGCTCACGAAGCCGCAACCGATCAGCATCCATCCGAAGACCAGCAAGATCATTCGCCCTTTCCTTCCGTCAGATCGTCGATCGCGCGGTCGGTGCCGAGGCGCTTGTCGATGTTGGTGATGAGTGTGGTGATCTGGGCAGTGTCGCCCTTGAGCGCGTCGATCTCCCGCTCGAAGCCACGAAACTTCGGGCGGAAGACTGCCTTGAGTGCTGCGGAAAGCGCGAACCTATCCACGGCCGGTCTCCTCGGTGGGCGGAAGCCGGGGAAGGTCGGGCCCCAGATCCGGCAGGCGCGATTCGAGCCGGGCGATGAGGACATTGAGCCCGGCGATAACCTCGCGCACGGCATGCACTGCCTCGGCATTCTTGGCCCATGCGCGAAACGCGAACAGCACCACGGTCAGCAGGCCGACCATCATCATCGAGCACAGCACCAGGGCGACGAACAGCACCGCCGCCCAGCCATCGAGTTCGGAGAGAACCCGGCCAGCCTCCACCACGTCGGGCGCAGACCCGGCAAGAATGCCCAGCTGCTCGATCACGGCTCGACCCCCACGTCGCCGTCGATCCGGGCAGCGGCGATGTTGAAGTTGGAGAGCTGGGCGTTGAGCGCGGCGAGGATCGCGCCCTCGCTCATTCCGGTATAATCGCCGATGGTGATCGCCTCGGCCGCCACGCCATCGCGGGCGAGCGACATGGTCGCGCCCTGCAGGCCGCTCAGCTTGGTGGCCAGCGCCTGCACCGAACCGTCGAGCGTCAGCGCCTCGCCCTTGCCGGTAGCGGGATCGTAGCCGTCGCCGAACAGCGCCTTGGCAACGCCGCTCGCGGTCGAGATCGTGGTGCCCGCGTCCACCGTCAGCACGCGCATCTTCGTATCGGTGAAGGTGATGCCGTCAGGCAGGTGGCCGCGCACGCGGTAGGGCCAGCGCAGGCGGGCGATCGCGGGCATGTTCGGGTCGCTGTCGAGCATCGTGACGTTGCCCTTGACCCCGCCTTCGACCGTGCTCTCCGCCGAGACGAACACCTCGTGATAGACCGACTGGCCGTAGGTGCCGATCAGCTGCAGGTTGGGCGTGCCCGCCAGATTGCGCAGGATCGAGCTGCCTTCGATCGAGAGCCGCCCGCCGGTCGTCGTCTTGGCCGAGTTGTGCATGAACATGGCGGGCACGTCGGTACCGCTGACCTGCTCGAACAGGCTGTCGATGATCCGCATGCGCTGGCCGCTCGAAATCCCCATGCCGATGCACGAGGGCGAGCCCTGGCCGACGTTGACGCCGTGAGCGCGATACCAGACCCGCAGATAGCCGGAAGCGAGGAAGGCATTCTGCAAGCCGTAGCCGGTGGCGGACGGCTGCCCCTGGCCATCATTGTTGTCGACGTGGTCGAGATATTCATTGGCGAACTGCTCGGCCGCGAGATCAATCTTCCAGTTCGGCCAGGTGGTCTCGAACACCCGCTTGCCCGCTGTCTGGTTCCAGATCCGGGTGTTGAACATGCCGCGGCCCTGATCGATCGAGTGCCACAGGGGGATGTGCGGCTCGGTCAGTTCTTCGTCATGGAACGGGTCGGCGAGGAAGAAGCGGACCTTGTTCCAGAAATGCGCGACTTCCGAATTGGGGAAGATCTTGAACTTGTCGGCTGCGGACGCGGCGTTGAAGGTCGCATTGTAGAAAGGCGCGGCCGCGGCGGAGAGCGTGGTCGCATCGCCGCCGCTGCCCTTGATGATGACATCTTCGTCGGGCGCGGGCGGGCCGAGGTCGATGAAGTCCTCGACCTCATCCCTCGTCTTCATCCGGTCCTCGCGCAGGCCCGCCTCGGCGTAGGAGGCGAAGGTGCGCGCGACGCCGCTGTCGGTCCACTGCGCGTCCGCGCCGATCTTCACCACGAACTGTTCGCCGGTGAAGCCCGCCAGCGTGCCCTTGAAGAGCACCAGCGGCTGCTCGACGCCGGTCGGGTCGTCGTACCAGATGGCCGTGCGCTGCGCGGCGGCGGTGCCGGTGGTCCAGTCGCGGACGGTCAGCTGCGCGCGCCAGGAGGGCGGGCTGGCTGCGGGGAAGTGCGACAGCTCGATCGAGGACAGGCCGTAGCGATGGCCCGCCTGGGTGAAGATGCCGCGTGCGTCCGCGATGTCGTCGCGCAGCCGCTCGTCACGCACCTTGGCGATGAAGGGGCCCTCGCGCCCGGCCTCGGCGGCCAGCGCAGCCTCGATCATTTCCGCGACGCGCTGGCGATGGGCGACCGACATCAGGAGACGGGCGCGATTGAGACCGCTGATTTCGTAATCGTAGGCCGTGGCGTAGAGCGCGGTCGGGCCGGTCACATCCCACGCGAAGCGGCCGACTGCGGTCCCGGCCGGCACGCCGAGCGAGGCGTCATGCGCGAAGATCGGAAAGTCGAGCACGCCTTCGAGACCGGCAACGACGACGAAGCCGGCGCCGCCCGTGCTCTCGCGCGCAAGCAGGGTGAAGGGATCGGCCCCGTTGCGGCCGGCAATGCGGTAACGCGCACGTTCGGTCCCGGCCTGGCGACCGACCTCCTCGACCTTGATCTCCTCGGGCCACGCGAGGTCGACGCCGCCGACGCTCTCGTAGAGTTCGATTTCGAAGACGCGCTGCAGATCGGCGTTGAGTTCGTCCGGATAAAGGAACGGCACGAAGCGCGATGCCTGCGCAATGGTCGCGGCAAGAACGCTCTCGGCACGCGTCGCAGCCGCCTGGCCGAGCTTGTCGAGCGTGGCCTTGAAGGCCTGACCGTTCTTGGCGACCGGCGCTTCCTCGGTGCCGTCGATGTCTTCGGGATCGATCGGGGGAAGGTCGCTGATACGAGACATCAGGGCGCCTCCCAATGCGCTGCGTCGGTCGGGTCGAAAGCGGTCAGATCGCCGCCGGGCGCGGCGTCGATCGCCGTGCCGATCGTCGCGGCCGTCGCGCGGATTGCATCGATCCCGGCAAAGCGCGCGTCGGCTTCCGCTCCGCCGAGCCGCATGTCGAGCAGCTGCTGCTGGATATCGGCGACACCGGCAATCCGGCGCGCGGTCTCGCCATCGAGGATGGCATGGAGCCGGGCCCGGCGTTCCGCATCGGTCAGGCTGCGCTGGCGCGACATGACGGGGGTGCCGGTTTCTCTGGGCACGATCGAAACGGGCGCCTCACTCGCCTGCGCATCGAGCAGCTCGGCATGGCGGGCGGGCTCGACGGCCTGCGCGTCGGCCGGAATATGCGCGGCGGCGTGGACCGCATCGTCGTAAAAGCCGCGCGTCGAGGGGCTGTAGAACAGGGTCACGAGTTGTCGATCTCCCCGATGGCGAAGAACGTGCAGCTCTCGCTGGTGTTGATCGCGCTGAATGCGCCGAAGCCGGTGGCGGTGATCGTGCTGGCACGCACGCGCGGAGCGTTGGAGCTGACCGAGACGTCGGTTTCGTTCGTGCCGTCGACCACGACCGACCAGGCGGCGGTCGAGAAGGCGAGTGGGAAGGTAACGCTGGTCAGCGAATCGCCCGCGGCGGTGAAGCGGCCCCATTGCAGCAGCACGAGGCGCGCAGGGTCGGCCGTGGGGATCGAGATGTAACCGTTCTGGCCGAGCTGCTTGACGATCCCGCCGAGCGCGGCGGGCGTGATCGCCCGATCGCTGGCTGTTCCGGCGATGACGTCGGCGGCGCTCGCGGCAAGGACCGAGAGCACACGGCTTGCCGAGAGATCGCCGCCGCCGGTGACGAGACCGCCGCCCGTGACCGTGCGGGCGAGCAGCGCGTCGATAAGCGCCTGCAGCGCCGTGTCGGCGACGCCGCGCGCGGTAGCCTCGGCATCGTCGGCATCGATGCGCGCCTGGACTTCGTCGGCGATCGACTGGAGGATCGGGTCCAGAAGGCCGGCAAGCCGCGTCGCCAGCTTGAGCGGCGTGACAATGCGCTGATCGTCCGCCTCGCCGTCGACCTCCGCCTGGGTGGCGAGTTCCGCGACGCCCGGCACGGTTTGGGTGGCGGGCGGATAGAGAAAGCTCGCATCGCCGAAGACGATGCTGTCGGCCGCCGTTTCCGAAAAGGCGACGTCGATCGAGAACAGGAAGGTCGCGATGTCGACCTTGCGGAAGACCGGAGCCTCCGCGCGCGAATAGGCCGCGAACAGCGTGCCATCGGAGAGGTAGAGGCCCAGCGAGCGGACGTCGTAGGTATCCTCGCTCGAATCCTGCGCGAACATGTGGATGATCGTTTCGGAGACCGACTGGCCAGAGAGCGTGGCGATCCGCTTGAACTCGCCCGGCAGCGCGACCAGCGTTGGCGAGACGTCGACGACGTTCGCGGACAGGCCCAGCTCGGCGATCACGATTTCCTCGGTGTCGCCGTTCTGCGCATCGACCAGGGCATCGAGCCCGGCGCTGGTGATGGTGAAGACGAAGCCGCTCACGATGCCACCAGGAATTCGCCGGTCTCTTCATGGACCAGGGGTTCGCCGTCTTCGGTCTGCAGATAGGTATCCCAGACCGGATCGAGCGCCGCGTCGGTATCGGCGTCGGTGACGAGCCGGACATGGCCCGCCTCGTGCCCGCCGCCGAGCAGCCCGGCGTAGGCCTGGGCGCGCATGCGGTGGACCGCGAACATGTGCGAGCGCAGCGGCTTGACCATGCCGATATCGCGCAGCAGCGCGACCACCAAATCCTTGTCGTATTCGACATCGCTGATCGTGCGTAGCGGCAGTTCGAGCCGGAAGGTGTGCGGATCGAGGTTGGCCCGGTCCTCGAACCATTCGACCAGCTCGATCAGCGGATCGAAGCGGTCGAGCACTTCGCGCAAGCTGGCGCGTGTGCCCTTGCGGCGCTGGGCCTCGATCGTGCCGGCGATCGCCTGGCGCTTTTCGGCCTCGGTCCACTCCGCATCCCAGAAGTCGATCGAGAGGCCCCAGCCCAGCCAGGGCAGGAACTGCGCGGGACAGGTCGCCGGGTTCCACAGCGTTGCGATCTCGACCGGCACGTCCGCCATGATCGAGGCCGCATCCTCGAGCGCGCGCTCGAACGGCGTGGCATTGGGAGGCAGCAGGCTCATTCGTCGAATACCGAAGTCGTCAGCGCGATGGCGCCGGGGTCGATCGCTTCGGTCGGCCCGATCGCCACGTCCTGCGCGGGGGTGGTCAGCTCGACCCGCTGGACGCCGGCGACATGCAGCGCGGCGATGATCGCGGTGCGCGAAAGATCGCGGCCGATCCGGCGATGGCGGGCGAGCAGATCGTCGAGCGCCGCGCGCGCGGTGGTGAGGATGAGGGCGGCGTCGGGCCCGCGATAGAGCACGAGCTCGGCCGCGACATCGACCGTCACGATCGAGGCGGAAACGACGGAGACCGAATCGGTCAGCGGGCGCACTTCGTCGTCGGCCAGAACCTGCCGCACCGCCTCGACGATATCGGCCGCGACGGTTCCGTCGCCTTCGGAGCCGAGCAGCGCGACCACCACTTCCCCCGGCTCCGGGCTGCTGGCGGCCGCATCGACAAGCGAAGCCTCGGCCGAAAGGGCGTGGAAGACGTAGGCGGTGGCGGGCCCCGCGACAGAGAAGGAATCGGGGGCGAGCAGTACGCGGCGGCGGAGCCGGTCGTCGTCCTCGTAAACGGCCGGCGTTCCCAGCGCCTCGTCGGCCTCCTCGATCAGCAGGCGGGTCA
This sequence comes from Citromicrobium sp., assembly GCA_002712945.1. Next base: position 10,290 of record PAVA01000026.1, on the reverse strand, counting down.
GGCCGAAAAGCGCGGCGAGGTTGTCGAGATCCGCGCCGCGCGCATAGCCGACCATCGTGGCGCGGGCGGCGTCGTTGACCCGCTGGAACAGGATGGTCTTCTCGTAGGCCGCGATTTCGAGAACCTTGATCGCCGGATCGGCGGAGGTCAGTGCGTCGAAGCCCGGCACCAGCGCCTGCATGCGCGCGGTCATCTGGGCGAGCACGGCCTCGTAATTCACCGGCTCGACGATGTCGGGAGGCGGAAGCCGCGACAGGTCGACCGCGGTGGACGCGGCGGAGGAAGTGGGCGGGAGGGCCATGACCCGACCTATCGTCGGTCGAAGGGGCGCCGCGCGAGCGCGCCTTGTTGTAACGGGCGCGCCTACAACACCGGCGGATCGATCATCCCGGCGTCAGCCATTCGAGCACCTCGTCGGTGATCGCGTCGAGATCGTCCTCGCCGAAACCGAGCAGGCGGCGCTTCGGGTAGCGCGCGCGGATCGTATCGCCGGTGTGCTTGTTGCGGCCGACCGCGCTGACCAGGCCGAAGTGGTGGATGCGCGCGAGCCCTTCGTATCGCTTGAAGCCGACCTCGACCCCGTGCGGATCGGCATCGACCTTGAAATTGCGCGCGTAGCGCAGGTTGCGGAACATCTTGCCCTTCTTGCGCTTCGACCGATCCTGCCTCGGCTCCATCGCCGAGCCATCGGGCTGGACGTTCGCGGCGATGCGGCGGGTGTTGGAGCGGCGCAACCGCTGGCCGATCTTGCGCGCGATCGCCTTGCGCTTCGCTGGCGTGAGGTCGGCGAGCATCGTGTCGAAGTGATCGGCGAAGGCATCGAGCGCGTCGGCCGCGCCCATCATGGCAGATCTTCGCCGTTGACCGAGACCGTGCCAAGGGTCGTGCCGAGCGGCACGTCGATCAGGCCGTCGATGCTGCTTTGCGCGATGGCGGGCTCGGCGCGATAGGTGATATTACCGAGGCTATCGATCTCGACCGCTTCGCTGAGTTCGGTGTGGATCTCGATGTCGACCTTGCGATCGTCCAGCACGTCGACCCTGAACTCGACCGCCGTCTTGAGCGTTTCGGGATTGAGCAGCAGTTCGGGCTGGTTGGTGCGCAGCCAGTCGATCAGGGTCGTGAATACGATCGCCGGGTCTTTCGCGAAATCGAGCAGGATCACGTTGACGCGGTAGCGATACTCGAAGCCGGAATTGCCGTTCGCATCCCTCGTGCCGAGCCGCGCGGCGATGCTGCCCTGGTCGATCCAGACGGCGAGCCGGTCCTTCTCGCGCTCCAGTTCGGGCAGGACGGCGACCAGCGCCTCGCGCAGGGATTGGTGCTTCTGCATCGGCTAGCTCCAGAGCTGCACGATATCGCGCGTGTTTGCTTCGGGCGCGGCGGTGGCTTCGGGCAGGTTGATCGGCGTGCCGGTGGGCAGGATCGGGCCCAGCTCGGCGAGGCCGGGATTACGCTCGAGCGTTTCCTCGACGACTTCCGCGGTGCGGCCCAGCTCGCGCCAGCAGACGAGATCGACCGTGTCGCCTTCGATGCTGCGGACGACCGTCAAATCAGCTCGACCGCGGTGCGGGTCGTTCCCTTGATGTCGCGGATGGCAAGCGTGCCGATCCGCCGGAAGTGGTGTGCGGAGGGGATGTTGTCCTCGATCCGCTCGCGCCCCTCGTTGGTCGCGCTGACGGGATTGTGGCTCTCGATCAGGTCGGCCGCCGCATGGGCGAAGACCGCGCGCTGATAAAGCAGGACGAGCGCGTTGGCGCCGTCGACTTCCTCGGCATCGATATCGGCCAGCTCGGCGGCGCCCAGGGCGACGTGGCCGGCCTTCCATTCGCGCAGCTCGCCGCGGACGGTCAGCATGCCGCCGCGAAGCGCATCGCGCATCCGCGTTTCGTCGACCAGGTAAGACGCGCGGGTGCTGTGCTTGAACTGCTCGATCGAGACGCCCGGCCAGAAGGAATCGCCAGCGACCGTATCGGCCACCGGATCTTCGGGATCGTGCCCGTCGGGTTGCGCGACGAAGCCGCTCATCCTCCAAGTCCTTCGATTACGCCGGCGAAGTGGGGGGTGGGGTCACTCGATCGGGTGCGACGCCCGGCAAGGCCGGGAATCGACGCGCGGGTGACCGCCCCCCGGCGCCGGGAGGCGTTCGGGAAACTCGTGTCAGCTGGCCGCCTGGCCATCGTCATCGGCGGAGGGACCGCTGTTTTCGTTGGCCGGTTCGGTGTTCGGAGCGGGGAGGGCCTTGAGATCGCGCTCACGCTGCTCGATCATCTTCTTGACGCCGCACTTGTCATGCAGGGCGAGCGCGCGGCGGAAAGCATTGAGTGCGGATTCGAGCGCCAGGCGTTTGCCGCCCGCCGGCAGTTCCTTGTCGCCAGCGTCGGCCGCGTCGATCATCCGGCAGATCGTCATGCCGATCGCCTTGTGGATCTTCGCGCGTGCCTGGTCGGGCATGTCCTCGCCTTCGGTCAGATCGGCGATCTGCAGCAAGGGGCGGAGATCGGGGACGTGGGCGTTGTCCGTATTCATCGCCTTGAGCGCGGTCTCGGCGAATTCCTCGGCGATCATGCAGCCGAGCGTGCGCTCGAACCGCTGGGGCAGGTCCATGCCGTGACGCAGCGCGACCTTGGCGCGCGGGAAGGCGCGGTCGAAATCCGCCGCGTCGATCGCCCAGATCATCGTCTGGACGAGCACCGCATCGGTGCCGATCAGCTTGCCTTCGGCCTCGGCATCCGTCGCCGCCTGCAGCACGCCTTCGACCCAGGCATCGTAACCGGGCAGTATCTTCGCCTTGCGGGCGATCTTCTGCTCGATCGACTGGATCTGCGACAGGGCTTTCAGATCCTCGCCAAGCTGGACGAGCAGCTGCGAATGCTCGGGCGCGCCCGGTGCGGGATTGTCGTTCGCGGCCTTGCCGGGATTGTCATTCGACGCGCGCGGCGCGGCCACCATCGGGGCGGCGGACTGCTTGCCGAGGACGCGGTTGCGGTGGCGGCTGACGAGACTCATGGGCGTTTGTTCCTTTCCTCTGCCGGCGCGACGACCCCTCGAGCCGCGCCGGTTGCCTGACTATAACGCGCGTTTCCGATCAGCCTAGCCGTATTGATCGACTAAACCGATTAAGCGGGGTCGGGGCGAGCGGGGGCTTCGCCGAGGGCGATGTTCTCGACCAGCACGGCCAGCTCGTATTCCTCGACCACGTAGGCCTCGTTGAGGCTCTCGTAGTTGGCGACCTGATCGTATTCGGGCTCGTCGACCAGGCGGCGACGCCGGGTGCCTTCCTGCCAGTAGATCGAGAGGTTGCTGAGCTTGGTGATCATGATCGCGTTGCCGGGGAACCCGCTGACGCGGATGGCGGGCAGGCCGCCGAGCGACTTGCTCGAGCGCAGGATGCGATCGGTCGCCTCGACCTCGGTCGCGGTTGCGCCGGTGGTCTGGGCGATGTTGAAGTACTTGTCGTCGACCAGATCGTGACCGACGATGACAACCAGATCGGTGTCGGAGCGGTGGCGTTCGTGGATGCCCTTCTTGGCATCGAGCACCAGCGCGTCGAGCGAGCTGTAATCGGCCTTCGCGGTGACCGCGTTGTCCAGCTCGGGATCGTAGAGCGTAACGCCCGGCTTGACGTAGATCGCCTTGAGGGCATCGTTGTTCGTGCCGTCGCTCTCAACGGTCAGCTCGCCATCGTCGATGACCTGGGCAGGTGCATGCGTCCGGAGCTTGTAGAGCCAGCCCTCGTTTACGTCGGAAAGGTCAGGGTTCGCATCGCGGTCGGTATCGGCGGCGACTTCCACGCCATGAAAACCGATCATGATGCGGTCGAGCGCGATCTGGGTTGCGATATCGCCGCTAAGGATTCGCTCGAACTCGGGGCGGTGCCGCCATGCGTCGAGCTGGTCGTAACCGCGCGCCCAGTCGAAGTTGGTCTTCTCGCAGGTGTACGCGTATTTTTCGGAGTTGGTTCCGATGCGCCCAGGCATGCGACGGTTGCCACCCGAAGTATTCGTGCGGCCCGCGATCGAGCGCCCGGTCTGGACACCAAGCGCTTGGCCCTTCTGGTTGGTCACCGGAATGATGTTGATCGCCTGCAGGAACTCGCTGCTCGCACGGATCGCCGCTTCGAGCTTCTGTTCGGGCGTCGGATCGACTGCGAACGTAACCGCCGCGCTGGCGACGCCGTTGAGAAGCGCGACGCGCGCGGCGTAGCGGGTGAAAAGCTTGCGGGTGTCGTTGCGCATGGGGCGGTCCTTGGGGATCGGAATTGTTCGGGACGGTTCGGGTCGGGTTCGGCGGTCAGAATTCGGTTGCGACGTAGCTTGCATTCCCGCCGCCGGCGGGCGGGCGCTGGGCCTGGTTGGGATCGGCGGTGGTCTCGACGCTGGCCTTGAGCGTGTTGTGGTCGCGGCGCAGCTGATCGACCGAAGCGGCGAAGGACTGGCCCTGCTTTTCCATGGCGGCGGCGAGCTTCTCCATACCCTCGGTCATCGCCCCGGCGAGCTTGGCGAAGTCGGTCCCGCCGCCCGCGCCAGAGGGGGCGGCAGACGCGGGCGACGAGGGGGTGGCCGGCGCGGGCTGCTGCGATGCGGCATTGCCCGCATCCTCGGCCGCCGCGCCGAGATCGAAGAACTTGCGAATCGATGCGAAGAAGCCCCGCATCTCCGCCAGCTCGGCCGAGCCGCCCGCCGAGGTTGCGGCCGGCGTGCCCGCGAAGGCATCGCCCGGCACTTCCACTGCCTCGGTGAACAGCGCGTCCGGATGGCTCTTGCGAGCCGCCAGCGGGCTGGCCGCGCCCGCCTGGGCGCTGAATTGCAGCATCTCGGTGCCGAGCGAAGCGGGATTGTCGGTGACGGCGAGGCCGGTCAGGCCCCATTTGCCGGTGCCGCCGTAGTTCGGGCGGAATTCGCAGGAGGTGAAGATCTTCTGGTTCTTGGCGTTGATGGCGAGCAGCTGCTCGTTCGGCTCGATCTCGGCGAACAGCGCGAGGCGCTTCTCGGTCTTGCCATCGAGGCTGAAATCGATTTCCTCGGCCTTGAGGCCGGTCACGCTGCCATAGGCATTGAACGGCGGTTCCGGGCTGTAGCCGGAAATATGTTCGCAATTGATCCGCGGGGTGTAGTTCGCAGTGTCGAAGTTCGCGGCCGCGTCCTCGATCATCGAGCGGTCGATCGTGCGGCCATCGGTGGTGCCGCCTTCGACGGCGATCCGGAAGAATTTCGAACGGGTGGTCATCAAGGCTGCTCCAGGCTCGCGGGAAAGGCGTCTGATCGAATGGGCAGACAGGGCCGCAAGAGGGCGTCGAGATAAAGGCGGGGCTGTTGTAGGCGCGCCCGTTACAACAAGGCAGGGGCGCGCGGGCGGGGCGCACCGGGTCATGTCCGAGCCATGATCCTCGCCCCCGTCGAAAGGCCGGCCTATGCCGATGTGCGCCGCGAAGCGCGCAGCCTGTTCTGGCGTGGCTGGGGCGTGACCGAGATCGCGCTGGAGTTCGAGCGGCTCGGCATTCGCAGCGAGAAGGGCAAGCCGATCCCGCGCGCGACGATCGCGAGCTGGGCGAACCGAGAGAAGTGGTCCGAAGCGCCGCCGCTGCGCGCGGCCGAGGAAAGCGTGCTGGTCCGCTATCAGCAGCTGGTCGCGAAAGAGAACAAGAGCGGCAAGGACTTCAAGGAGATCGACCTGCTCGGCCGCCAGATCGAGCGGTTCGAGCGGTGCCGCAAGTATCGCAGGAGCGGCAACGAGGCCGATCTCAACCCCAAGGTCGAGGCGCGCAATGCCGGGCCGCGCAAGGCGCCGAAGAAGAACCACCTCGGCCCGGAGGACGTCGCACTGCTGCGCGAGGCCTTCCTCGCCGAGCTGTTCGAGTACCAGCGCACCTGGTGGGAATTTTCGACCGAGCGCACCCGCTTCATCCTCAAGAGCCGCCAGATCGGCGCGACATGGTATTTCGCGCGCGAGGCGCTGATCGATGCGCTCGAGACCGGGCGCAACCAGATCTTCCTTTCGGCGAGCCGTCGGCAGGCGAACATCTTCCGCAGCTACATCGTCGAATTCGTTTATCGCGTCACCGGCACGATGCTGACCGGCGAGGCGCTGACGATCGACCGGGGCGCAGACGAGGACGGCGTGGTGCTCGAACGGCCGACGCTGTTCTTCCTCGGCGCGAACTACCGCACCGCCCAGGGCGAGCACGGCAATTTCTACTACGACGAGTGCTTCTGGGCGCAGGACTTCGAGCGGATCGACGAGGTCGCCAGCGGCATGGCGAGCCAGAAGCGCTACCGCGAAACCTACTTCTCCACGCCCAGCACGAAAAGCCACGGCGCCTATGCCAAGTGGTCGGGCGAATGGTGGAACGAAGGCAAGCCGAAGACCGACTGGACGAAGATCGAGGCCTACACTTCGGACCAGCTGCGCAAAGGCGTGCGGTGCGAGGATCGCATCTGGCGGCAGATCGTCACGATCGAGGATGCCGAGGCCGGCGGCTGCAAGCTGTTCGACATCGAGGAGCTGCGAGCGCGCAAGGCGCCCGACATTTTCGCGCGGCTCTACCTGTGCGAATTCATCGACGAGACCGAGAGCGCCTTTCCCTTCGCGCTCACCAACCGCTGCCGGGTCGATGCGCTGGCGCTGTGGAAGGACTGGAACCCCTACGCGCCGGACATTTTCACCGGCCCGGTGGCGATCGGTTACGATCCGCAGGAGAGCGCGCAGGGCGATGACGCGGCCATGGTGGTCATCGCGCTTCCGCAAAGCCCGCGCGGCAAGTTCCGCGTGCTCGAGACCAAGCGCCTGCGCGGCGGGTACGATGTCCAGGCGGCCGCGATCTTCGATGCGATGGACCGCTACGACGTCGTCGACATCGCGATCGACAAGACCGGCGCGGGTTCTGGCGTCGCTCAGCTGGTCGAGAAGCGATTCCCGCGCCTGCGCACCTTCACCTATTCCGCGCCGCTCAAGAACATGATGGTCCTCAAGGCCAAGACCGTGATGCGGGATGGCCGCCTGCAGTGGGATGCTGGCGACAAGGATATTCAGGCGAGCTTCCTGTCGATCAAGCCGAAGCTGACCAAGAGCGAGCGGATGCTCACCTTCGTGGCCGAGCGAAGCGAGGCGACAGGCCATGCCGATGTCGCCTGGGCGATCATGCACGTGCTGTTCGACGAACCGCTCGACGGCGAGCCTCAGAAAACCGGATCGATGGAGATCATGTAATGAACGTTCCCGCACTCGTGGACAGCCGGGGCCAGCCCATGCAGGCGAGCAATGCCGTGATCGACCAGGATGGTCGCGGCGGGCTGACGGCTTTCAGCTTCGGAGATCCGGAGCCGGTGCTCGAGCGCGATGCGCTGCTCGCCTATATCGAGGCCGTGCCGCTGGCCGACTGGTATCATCCCCCGGTCAGCCAGTGCGGCCTCGCGCGCGCGTTCGACATGCCCGGCCCGCATGCCAGCTGCATCCGGCTCAAGGTCAACCTGTTGTCCAAGTTCTTCATCCCGTCGCGCTGGCTCGATCGGCCGACCTTCCGGAAATACGCGCTCGACTTCCTCGCGATCGGCAATGGCTATCTCGAGGTGCGGGACAACCTCGCCGGGCGGCCGATGCGGCTCGAACATTCGCTCGGCCGCTACATGCGGCGCGGGATCGAGCCGGGCCGCTATTTCTTCGTGCCCGAGTGGAAGCGCGAGCACGAATTCGCGCGCGATCACGTTTTTCACCTGCTGCAGGAGCATCCCAGCCAGGAGATCTACGGAGTGCCCGAATTCTTCCCCGCGCTGCAGGCCGGGCTGCTCGACGAGGCCGCGACGCTGTTCCGGCGGCGATATTTCAAGAATGGCAGCCACGCCGGCTACGTGTTCTACGTCAATGACACGAAGATCGCCGACAAGGATATCGAGGGCATGCGTAAGGCCCTGCGCGATGCCAAGGGACCGGGTAATTTTCGCAACCTGTTTATCCACTCGCCCGGCGCCGGCGAGAAGGGCGTTCAGATCATCCCGGTGGGTGAGGCCGCCGCGAAGGACGAGTTCTTCAACGTCAAGCGGGTGAGCCGGAACGAAATGCTCGCCGCGCACCGCACGCCGCCCCAGCTGGTCGCGATCGTGCCGGAGAATAATGGCGGCTTCGGCGATGCGCTCGATGCGGGCGTCCTGTTCATGGACAACGAGATCGAACCGCTGATGGCGCGCCTGGCCGAGGTCAACGACTGGCTGGGCCTCGAGGCCGTGCGCTTCGAGGACTGGCGCGAGGCGATCGCGCCTTCGGGCTGATATCGATCGCGTCGAGCTTCGCTCGTCCCCGCCGGCATGGACAAGAGCTGCAATTTCGGCGAGCTGATCGTCACCAAGGGGCTCTAGCGCCCGATCGAGAGGGGGCACCTCAACCAATGTGCAATCTTTACCGGATGACCCGCGCGCAGGCCGAGATCGCGCGGCTGTTCGACGTCGCTGTCGACGCCCGTGCCAACTTCGCCGATGAGGTTTACCCCGGCTATTCCGGCGCGGTGATCGCGGGCGACCAGCTGCGGTCGATGGTGTGGGGCTTCCCGCTCCCCCAGAAGAGCAAGAAGACCGGCGAGCCGCTCAAGCCGCGCCCGGTCAATAATGCGCGCACCGACAAGCTGGGCAGCTTCATGTGGCGCTACAGCTTCGAGGAACGGCGCTGCCTGATCCCGCTGACCGCCTGGGCCGAAGCCGAAGGGCAGCGCGGCGCGATGACGCGCACCTGGCTATCCGTACCCAAGGTCGAGGCGTTCGCGGCCGCCGGGATCTGGCGCACCAGCGAGGAGTGGGGCGATTGCTACTCGATGGTGATGACCGACGCGACCGGCGACGCCTTGAGCGTGCATAGCCGCATGCCGGTCATCCTCGCACCCGATCGATACGATGAATGGCAGCACGGCAGCCCCGACGAGGCGCTGGCGCTGTGCCGCGCGTGGGATGGGCCGCTGGAGATCGATCGCACGAGCACGCCCTGGTCGGCGCGCTAGAGCAGCATCCCCACCAGGCCGCCCAGCCCCAAGCCGAGCCAGAGGACAAGCAAGAGCGTGAACTCCGCCTTGTAGCGCCACCGCTTCACAACAGACCGAACAGGGACGAGGCAGCCACGCTTAGAGCCCCTGCCAAAGCAATGCCGGGCGCCAGAACACTACTCCTGGCATGCCCGGTGCGAGGATCCGTCACGATGGTGGACAGTCTGCCCGCCATGACGGCCACGATGACAGCGACGCCGAATGCGAGGGCGATGAGATGAATGATGATCATTCGCATTCGCTGCCACGCGCTCACAGGTGTAGGAAAGCGGTTATTTGCTGGCCCCGCCCGCGGCGAAGTAGCGCCCGAAACCTTCTTGTGCTTGCTCGCTCAACCGTATTCTCCGCACCCGGCGATCGCGAGAACATGCTTCCGACACCACCAAGCCAGCCTTCTCGAGCAGGTTGATATGACGAAGCGCGGTTGTTTGTGGAACGTTTGAGCCGATACAGGCACTGGTAGTGTGGATCGGCCCGCCGTCGTGGGTGGCGAGTAAGTCCAGCAGGATATCCCAGGCCGCTTCCCGGTCGAAATTAAAGCCGCCGAACGCAGCTTGGCGGCTCCGTCGCCGCCGATACTCGGCGCGGGCTCTCGTGGCCATGTCGTCAAGGGCGACAGCCCCCGCCATGTTGTCCGCTGGCAAAGCCGCCTGGTCATCTAACAGGCGGTCAATCTTCTTGGACAGTACCCGGATTTCATTGCGTAGGTCGCCATCAGCCGCGGCCTGGCGGTCTGGGACATCTATCAGGTATTCGGAGCATTGCATTGTTGAGTATCCCCCCCAGGAGGATCACGATCGATAGCCAGAACGGTGCCCGCACGATGATTGCGTAGACGAGCTCTTCCATGTCGAGATTGATGGCTCGGGCGAGGTGCGCCAGTGCCGCAAGCAGCAGTGCGGAGGCGAACGGCATTGGCCAAAATCTGTCGGCGCGCAGCGCAAGCCAGTAGGCCGCCGCAAAGGTTGCTACGTCGAGGACAAGATGGAACGTATCCACCTCGTTCGTGACCGGGCCCTCGATCAACAGATGGTAGAGTTCGTCGACAATGGCGGGTGTCAGGAGGATCAGTGATCCAAGTTTTTCCTCACTGCCCCCTCTCCAGTGCGCGAGGCAGACCGCAAGCACGATCAACGCGCACTGGAGTAGAAAGAGCAGCATCGATTGCTTAAGCCGCAGCGCTTTCGACTGCGGTCGTCGGCCCGATCACCCAGTCCGGGCACTCGCGTTCTTCGGGCGCCATCGTGATCCGGCGCGCGTCCAAG
>PAVA01000025.1 GCA_002712945.1 Citromicrobium sp. | reverse complement strand
CTCGCGCTCGTCACCACGCGCGGCTTTGCCGATGCGCTGCGGATCGGCACGCAGGCCCGGCCCGAGATTTTCGCCCGCCATATCGTCCTGCCCGAACAGCTTCCGGCCAAGGTGATCGAGGTGGACGAGAGGGTCGCCGCCGATGGCGAAGTTCTCCGCCCGCTCGACGAAGCCGCCGCGCGCAAGGCGCTGCAAGCGCTGGCCGACGATGGCTTCGATGCGCTCGCCATCGTCCTGATGCACGGCTGGAAATATCGCGAGCACGAGGCGCTTCTGGCACGGATCGCGCGCACAATCGGCTTCGCGCAGGTCAGCGTGAGCCACGAAGTCGCCCCGCTCATCAAGCTGGTGCCTCGCGGCGACACCACCGTGGTCGATGCCTATCTCTCGCCAGTGCTACAACGGTACACGGACGGCCTGCAAAGGGACTTGCCGCCGGTCGGGCGGCTGCGCTTCATGCAGTCGAACGGCGGGCTGGCCGAGGTTGGCGCGTTTCGGGGGAAGGACGCGATCCTTTCCGGCCCGGCAGGCGGCGTCGTGGGGATGGTCGCGGCGGGCGAACCGCTCGGCCACCGCAAGCTGATCGGCTTCGACATGGGCGGGACCAGCACCGATGTCGCGCATTATGCGGGCGAGCTGGAACTGGCGGCGGAGAACATGGTCGCGGGCGTGCGTGTGGCCGCGCCGATGATGCAGATCCACACGGTTGCGGCGGGCGGCGGATCGATCTGCTCCTTCGACGGCGCGCGCTTCCGCGTCGGCCCGGAGAGCGCGGGCGCGAACCCCGGCCCGGCCTGCTACCGCAAGGGTGGCCCGCTGACCGTGACCGACTGCAATCTGTTTCTGGGCCGGATCGACCCGGCCTTCTTCCCCAGCGTGTTCGGCCCCGATGGCGACGAGCCGCTCGACCCGGAAGCTGCGACCGCCCGGCTGGAAGAGATCGCGGAGGCCCTGCCGGAACCCAAACCGCTCGACGAGATCGCGCGCGGCTTTCTCGCCATCGCGGTCGACAACATGGCCAATGCGATCCGCAAGATCTCGGTCGCGCGTGGCCATGACGTGACCGAATATGCGCTCGCCTGCTTCGGCGGCGCGGGTGGGCAGCATGCCTGCAAGGTCGCCGACGAGCTGGGGATCGAGACCGTTCTCGTCCACCCGCTAGCGGGCATCCTCTCCGCCTATGGAATCGGCCTCGCCCCCGTGAAGGCGATCCGCGAGGTTAGCCTGGTCCGGCCCCTGCACAGTGGCTTTTCGGGCGAGCTCGAAGCGCTGGAGGAAGAAGGCCGCGCGGCGCTGGCCGAACAGGGCATTCCTGCCGCAGAGGTCACGCTGGTCCCGCGCGCGCGGCTGCGCTTTCGCGGCAGCGACTCGATGCTCACGGTGGAATGCACCGAGCCCGACGCGATGGACGCCGCCTTCCGCGTCGCGCACCGCCAGCGCTACGGCTATTCCGATGCCGAGGCCGAGATCATGGTCGAAGCGCTGAGCGTCGAGGCGAGCGGCACCTCGGGCGGGCTGGGCCATGCGGCGATCGATCCGGTCGCGGCGAGCGGCGAAGCCTCGGGCGACTGGCGCACGGTGGAGCGCGCCGCGCTCGATACAGGGCAAGCGGTCGCGGGCCCCGCGCTCATCATCGATCCGGGTTCGACCACGGTGGTCGACAAAGGCTGGGAAGCGACGCTGGCCGAGGAAGGCAGCCTCGTGCTGGCCCGCACCGTGCCGCTGGAACGCGCACGCGCGGTGGGGACGCAAGTCGATCCGGTCCGGCTCGAAATCTTTAACAACCTGTTCATGGCGATTGCCGAGGAAATGGGCGTGGTGCTCCAGAACACCGCGACATCGGTGAACATCAAGGAGCGGCTCGACTTCTCCTGCGCGCTGTTCGACCGAAGCGGCGCGCTGATCGCCAATGCCCCGCATATCCCGGTCCATCTCGGCAGCATGGGAGACAGCGTTGCACGGGTGATCGAGGTCCGCGGAGATGCAAGGGACGGTCGCGGAATCCGGCGCGGCGATGCCTATGTCGTCAACGACCCGTTCCGGGGCGGCACCCACCTGCCCGACATCACGGTGATCGTGCCGGTGTTCTATTCCGACACGGGCAACCAGCCGGACGCATTCGTCGCCGCACGCGGCCACCACGCCGATATCGGCGGGATCGCGCCCGGTTCGATGCCGCCCGAAAGCCGGACGATCGAGGAGGAAGGCGTCATGATCGACAACCTCCTGCTGGTCGACGAAGGCACGTTTCAGGAAGCGGCGGTGCGCGAGGCACTGGCCGATGCGAAATACCCGGCGCGCAGGCCGGATCGCAACCTGTCGGACCTGCGGGCGCAGCTTGCGGCCTGCACGCGCGGGACCGAGCTTCTGCAGCACGCCGCACGCGACCGGGGGGCGGACATGGTCTCGGCCTATATGGACCACGTCCTCGCCAATGCGGAGGAAAGTGTACGCGCGCTGCTCGGGCGGCTGGAGGACGGCGCCTTCTCCTACGCGATGGACAACGGGGCCGAAATCGCGGTGAGCATCCGGATCGACGATGCCGCGCGCTCCGCCGTGTTCGACTTCACCGGCACCAGCGCCCAGCAGGACAACAACTTCAACGCGCCCCGCTCGATCACCCGCGCCGCAGCGCTCTACGTGCTGCGCACGCTGATCGACGATCCGATCCCGATGAACGACGGCTGCCTGCGCCCGGTCGAGCTGATCGTGCCCGAAGGATCGATGCTCAACCCGCAGCCCGGCGCGGCGGTGGTCGCGGGCAATGTCGAGACGAGCCAGGTCGTGACCGACTGCCTGTTCGCCGCCACGGGCCGCCTCGCGCCCAGTCAGGGCACGATGAACAACTTCACCTTCGGGAACGAGAACCACCAGTATTACGAGACCATCGCCGGGGGATCGGGTGCGGGGCCCGACCATGACGGGACGAGCGCGGTGCAGACACACATGACCAATTCGCGCCTGACCGACCCCGAAATTCTCGAAACCCGGCTGCCCGTGCGCCTCGACCGCTTCGCGATCCGGCGCGGATCGGGCGGCAAGGGTGCGCATACCGGCGGCGACGGGGTCGAGCGGCGCGTCACCTTTCTGGAAGAGATGCGCGCCAACATGCTCGCCAACCGGCGCAAGGTGCCGCCGCGCGGGATCGCAGGTGGCGGCGATGCGAAACCGGGGGAGAATTGGGTCGAGCGCAGCGATGGCACCCGCGAAGACCTGTCGGCGACCGATTCCGCGCTGATGCAGCCAGGCGATGCCTTCGTGATCCTCACACCGGGCGGCGGCGGCTTCGGCAAGGCCTGAGCGGACTGGACCCCGGCGGCATTAGCCTGCAACATCGCCTGCGGGAGTACCGGGCGACCGGCATCATGTTCGAGGGAGAAACCATGCGCGTAACACTGTCGATCCTGATCGGGGCCAGCCTCGCCCTGGCCGCCTGCTCGCAGGAAGGCGAAGAACCTGCTGGCGAGGATGCGGAGGCGACCGCCACCGCTCCCGAAAGCGACGAACCTGCGGAGGTTGTCGAAGAGGCGGATAATGGCCTGCGCGAATGGCTGGTCGGCATATGGTCCTACGATGGAACCTGCGCCTCGGACTTCGTGGTCGTCTACGAAGCCGACGGGACCATGCACAACGACGGCGAGTCGGGCACTTGGGCCGTCTCCGGCGACACGCTGACCGAAACCATCGACGAAGAATTCGAGATGGGCGAGCCGGGCACCACGAAGCTCGATCCGCCGAGAGTGCGCACGCTCGAGGTAGAGATGACCGACGAGGGCAAGGGCAACCTGCTGTTCGAGGGCGAAAGCTACCCGATTACCCGCTGCTGACCATCGCAACAGCCCGTCGGGGCGAGGAGACGCATGAACTACTGGCCCCTGATCGGCATCGCGCTGGTCGTCATCGGCTTCGCGCTGAAGTTCAATCCGCTGCTGGTGGTCGTCGGCGCGGCGGTCGCGACCGGGCTGCTCGCTGGGCTCGATCCGGTCTCGGTGATCGAGGCGCTGGGGCAGGCCTTCAACGATAACCGCTATATCAGCGTCACCTGGATCATCCTGCCGGTGATCGGCCTGCTCGAGCGATACGGGCTGCAGCAGCGCGCGCGCGGACTGATCGAAAGCGTGCGCGGCGCGACCATGGGCAAGCTGCTGGTGATCTACCTCGCCTTCCGCCAGCTCACCGCCGCGCTGGGCATGAAGGACATAGGCGGCCATCCGCAGGCGGTCCGCCCGCTGGTCGCGCCGATGGCCGAGGCGGCGGCAACCAAGTCCCACGGCGATCTGCCCGAGGATGAACGGCAGAAGGTGCTCGCGATGTCGGCGGCGACCGACAATGTCGGGCTGTTCTTCGGCGAGGACATCTTCTTCGCCATCGCCTCCATCCTGTTGATCCAGGGCGTGTTCGAGGCTGCGGGCTACCCGCTGACGCCGCTGCAACTCTCGGTCTGGGCGATTCCGACCGCGATCTGCGCCTTCCTGATCCATTCGAGCCGTATCGTGGCGATGGACCGGCGGCTGGGGAGGCTGCCATCCTCGATTGCCCACCGCGAAAGGCCGCCTGAGCCTCCCCACGTCACGCCCACGCGAAGGGAGGACCAGGCATGATCACCTACGAATGGCTCTACATCCTCGCCGGGATTTTCTTCGCCATCTGGGCGCTGCTGAGCGCGCTCGACCGCAGCAATGGCAAGCGCTGGGGCAACGCCGCCTTCTGGGGGCTGCTGGCAGGCAGCTTCCTGTTCGGCAGCCATATCGGCGACTTCGGCAACGGCGTGCTGGTGCTCGCGCTGGTCGGTATTGCAGGCATCGGCGGGCTCGGGCGCAGCGATCCGCCGACCACCACGCTGGAGGAGAAGTTCAATTTCTCCGAACTCAAAGGCAACCGCCTCTTCATCCCGGCGCTGATCGTACCCTTCGTCGCGGTCGCGGGAACGCTTGCCTACAACTGGACCCCGCTCGGTGAGACCGGCCTGTTCGAGGAACGGCGCGAAACGCTGCTGCTCTTCGCGATAGGCGTGCTGGTCGCGCTGGCCGTGGCGATGGCGTGGTTGAAACCGCCCGCGCTCGCCCCCGCGCAGGAAGGCCGCCGCCTGCTCGATTCGATCGGCTGGGCGGCGATCCTGCCGCAGATGCTGGCCGCGCTCGGCGCGGTTTTCGCGCTTGCGGGCGTGGGTGACATTATCGGAAGCCTTGCGGGGGCGGTGATCCCCGAAGGCAGTATCCTGCTCACCGTGATCGTCTTCTGCCTCGGCATGGCGATCTTCACCATGATCATGGGCAATGCCTTCGCCGCCTTCCCGGTGATGGCCGCGGCGATCGGCATCCCGCTGCTGGTCGAAGGCTATGGCGGCAACCCGGCGGTGATCGGTGCGGTCGGCATGCTGGCGGGCTTCTGCGGCACGCTGCTGACCCCAATGGCGGCGAACTTCAACATCGTGCCCGCCGCCCTGCTCGAACTCGACGACCAGAACGGCGTTATCAGGCAGCAGGTGTGGACCGCGATTCCGCTGTGGGTCTGCAATGTCGCGATCATCTATATCGGGGCGTTTCTGCTGTGGAACTAGGCGAAAAGACCGCCCGCCGCTTTGCGCAGGCCGCGCTGGGGCATGTCGCGCGCGAATATCCGCACAAGCTCGATCATGTGATGGACGGCGATGGCGACGTGCGGCCCCCGCGCGAACTGCACCCGTGCTTCTTCGGCAGTTTCGACTGGCATTCCTGCGTCCATTCCTGGTGGACCCTGCTCACCTTGCGGCGGCTGTTTCCCGCCATGGCGGAAGCGGGCCAGATCGCAGAACTCGCGACAAGCACCTTCACGACCGAGAAACTTGGCGTCGAGCAGGCCTATGCGCAGCGCCCCTCCGCACGCGGGTTCGAGCGGCCCTATGGCTGGGGCTGGCTGCTCTATCTCCATCACGAAGCGGCGCGGCACGACGAGGCATGGGCCGCGCAGCTTGAACCGCTGGCACGGCACTTTGCGGCGCGGTTCTCGGATTACCTCGGCGTCCTCACCTATCCGGTCTTCGTCGGCACCCATTACAACACCGCCTTCGCGCTGACGCTGGCGCGCGAGTGGGCCGCGGAGCGTGATCCCGAACTGCGCGAGTCGATCGACCAATGGTCGCGCAACGCCTTCATGCGCCGGCGCGACTATCGCGGGTGGGAGCCGGGCGGCGACGAATTTCTCTCCCCCGTCCTTTCCGCCTCCCTGCTGATGCGCCGCGTCTTGCCGCACGAGGAGTTCGCCCCCTGGTTCGCCGCGCTGGTGCTCGACAATGGCTGGCTCGCCGCGCTCGAACCGGCAACGGTCTCGGACCGGAGCGATGGCAAGATCGCGCATCTCGACGGGCTCAATCTCAGCCGCGCGTGGGCCCTGCGCGAGATCGAAACCACGCTCTCCCACGCCGAGGATCGCGAAATGCTGCGCGCCAAGGCCGAAGCGCATCTCGCCAGCGCCCTCCCCCATGTGACCGGCGACTACATGGGCGAACACTGGCTGGCGAGCTTCGCGCTGCTGGCCCTGCTTGACGAGGAACTGCGTGTCGGAGACTAGCGGCGCTCAGCCATGCGCGCCGAACTGGTTGGCAATGGCAGTCGAGATGCGCAAGCACAGCTGGTAGGCACGCTCGATCGGTTCGATGTAATCGCGCCGGATCGCCGCATAGCCTTCCCCCTCGCCTTGCGGATAATCGCCCGGCTCGGCGACCGGAAAGTCGCTCTTGCGCGCGATGTCCGTGGGAAAGGCACGACGCAGCTGAGCCAGCGCGTCGTCCACCCGCAGCGAAAAGACCATTTCCAGCACGTCGGTTCGGCTGATGTCGTTCGCCCGGCTGAACGCCGGGACCGAGACGACTTTCAGGAACATGTGCTGCAACAGCGCCAGCCGCAGCGCCTGGAGCGCGCCGATCCGGCGACGCACGCTCTCTCGCTCCGCGCGCTGTTCGTTCTCGGGGGCCTCGTCGGGCATCAGGTCGAGCAGCCGGTGAAACTTGAGCGCATCGACCCGCAGGCGCGAGGCGAGCCGACGGAATACGCCCGTGCGATCGTCACCGATGAGGTATTCGGCCAACGCCTCGCAGCTGCGCGCCAGATGATCCTCGGTCCCGCGATAGGTGCGGCTCGCCCAGTAGGCCGAATTGAACAATTCGCCATGGGCCGAGACGGTCTTGATGCTTGCGAGAGCGTCGGAAGAGCGGGCCAGCCGCATGATCTGCCGGCCCCGCGCGCTTTCGGTGAGGAGCGCGGCAATATCCTCGTATGTGCCCGAGGCCGCGCTGCCGATCCCGGCGATGATGTTCACCGGATAACCGAGCTGCTGGAGGATCGCATTGTGCGGGATCGCGCGGATTTGCCGCAGGCTCATCTCGCGCTCGGCCTGGATGTCGGACTGGCGGCGCGACTTGCGGCTGCCGGTCTGGTTCAGCAGGCCCAGCCCGAAACTAGTGATCGCGCGCGAATAGGTACGGCTCTCCAGATGATTATGCTGATGGTCCTTGATCGCGCGGTAGAAATCGAGGCTGAGGTCGGTGCGCCGGTAGAAGGGGTCGGGCTGCGCGTCCGCATCGGCCAGCTGCGGCGTCAGTGCCGCTATCTGGGTGAGCGTCGCCAGCGCCAGTTCCGGCCCCGCGAAGAACAGGTAGCCATCGCCGCCCTGAAAGCTCGCCTCCGCCTCCAGCCTGATCCCCGCGCGCGCAAAGCGCCGTCGTGCCCAAGGGCTCAGCGGCCATTCGAGCCGGTCGGCGAAACTGGCGGGGTGCGCGCCGCGCCCCATCCCCTCGCCATGCGTATCGAACACCAGCGCGGCCACATCGGTCAGGTCGTTGGCGGCCATCGCTTCGCATAGCCTTCCCTGCAACCGCTCGATCGCGAGGCTGGCGGGAATCTGGCCGACGAACCGCCCGGCATCGGAAAAACCCGTCTGGATCGCGATCCGCCCGCGTCTGCGCGCATAGGTGCGATAGTCATCCTCGGTCAGCAGGGCATCGAGGAAGCGCCCGCCATGCTCCAGCGCGCTCTCGGTCTCGAACAGCGGCGAAATGTCGATCCTGTCGTCGATCCCGAACAGCTTCGCGAAGTAGAGCGCGGCGAGCATCGTGGAAGGCTGCTCGCACTCGGCCACCAGCATCCGGATCGGCGCATCGTCATCGATATGCTTGAGGATTTGCGCCATCGCGAGGAACTGGCGCACCGCGGTGCTGCTCTCCACCGCGAGGCTGGCGAAGTTGGCGCGCTGCGGCCCGGCCCTGGCGAGCAGATCGCGCAGCGCCGCCATCGCGCCCCGGCTGGAAAGGTCGATCTCGGGATCGTCCAGCTCGCGCCGGATCGCGTTGTGCAGCTGCTTGGCGTTTACACGAAAGTGGATCCACCCCATGCCGAGGCCGTCGGCCCGCATCGCGGCGGTCACCGTGCGCAAGGCCACCGCATGCTCGGGCTCCGCATCGCGCGCTTCGGCTTCGAGCTGCTCGATCAGCGGAGCAAGCGACAGCAGCTTCGCATCATCATCGCGGGTCAGCCGGTCGGCGGCTTGGGTGAGCGCTTGGGGATCGGAGAGGTCGCCCGCAAAGCTGTCCGAGATGGACTGCGTGTGCTCCTGCGCGGCCCGCAACGTTCCGATCAGCGCGTGGCTCGCATCGATCCGTTCCAGTGAGGCGGCATAGCGCCCCAGCCGCTGTGCCTTTTCCGCCAGCCTGAATGCGATCGAAGTGTACCAGGTAATATCCGTGCGCCCGTCCATGTCGTACCCGACCCAGGTCGCGAAGCGGAAAGGCTGCGGGTCGAGCTCGTGCCAGCGATCGGGCCACTCGGCCTGCGCCGCGCCGAGCACAGCAGCCGCGATGGTGTCGCGCGCGTCCTGCGCATTGGCCATCGCGGCCATCGCGCAGTCATGCTCGTAGCGCAGCGTAATCTCCGGCGGCTCGCCCTCGCTTTCGGCAGAAGGCGTCGTGCCGGTAATCGCGCCGGTGGCGACGGCATCGGTCTGTGCGGGAGTGAGCAGGAACGTAGGGTGCGCGGTGAAGACCGCGTGCATTCGCGGGTGCGACCAGGCCTCGCGATAAGTCTCGAAATCCTCGTTCGCGGCAGGAACGGTCATTTCGGTGAGGCGTGCCCGGCGCTGCTCGGGGTCGAGCAACCGCCGCAGACGTGCCGCCCGTGCATCGAGCGACTGCCCGACCAGCTCGTCGACCAGCGCCCCGATGGCGTCAAGCGACAATTCCCCGCTTTCCAGCCCCCGCGAGATTTCATGGGATAGCTGGAACACCGGGTTGAACAGCGGCGTCTCCTGCGTGCGCCGGTGGAGCACCTGCAGGCGCTCGGTCAATCCGTCGAGACTGGTCAGACTGGCTTGTTCGCCCACATTCGCTCCCCTTGTCAGGGATACGAACTATCTCGCAGGTGCGAAGCTCCCGCAATGTTTCATTCGGCCTCGGCTTCGATGATGTTATCGTCCGAATTGCGGTCGATATACTTGTTGTACGGATCGATCCCCACGAAAGCGGGCCGCCGCTCGGTCACGATGGTGACGGTCTGCGACCCCGAGCGCACGGGATAGCGGCGCAGCTGCAGCACATCCTTCCCGTCGAACGCGCCCAGCCCCGGCTTCTCGGCGAACAGGCCGATCTCGATCACATCGTTGAGCATGGCCTTGCGTTCGCGTCCTTCGCCATCGGCGTAGAACTTGTCCGCCTCGAACTCGAAGACCGTCTCGAACCGGCCATCGTCGCGTTTGCGCACCGTGGCCTGCTCCGCCTTGAGATCGTAGAGCGTGATCCGCTTGAGCAGATCGTCGACCAGCTCGCGCTCGCCCTCATTGCGCGCCAGCGAGGCGAAGCCGCCCACCAGATCGTTCGCATTGGCGTAGGGCGGGCCCTTGAACCTGTAGCGATCCAGCAGATCGGCCAGCATTGCGTTGACGCGATCCTCGCCCAGCCGGTCCTGCAGCAGATACATCGCCACCGCGCCCTTGCGATAATGGATGTAGCCCTGGTTCTCGACCCGTTCGAGCGGCAGTTCCTCGATCGCCTCGCTCCCGCGCGCGCTCAGGTAATTGTCCAGCTCGTATTTCAGGAAGCGGCGGATCTGGTCTTCGCCGTACAGCTCCTTCATCACCATCAGCGCGGAATATTGCGCCATCGTCTCGACCAGCATGGTCCCGCCCTGCTGGTCCGAACTGATCAGCTGGTGCGCCCAGTACTGGTGGCCCAGCTCGTGCGCGGTCACGTAGGTCACGTAGTCGATGCTCTCCGCATCGCCATTATCGGCGATGAAGCCGATCCGTTCCGAATAGGGAATCGTCCCGGCAAAGGCCTGCGCGAAGCTGGCGTAGCCGGGAAATTCGATGATCCGCGCATGGTCGAACTGGTAGTCGCCGAAATTGGCCTCGTAATAGTCGAGGCTCGCTTCCATCGCATCCAGCATCCGCTCGACGTTGAAGTCGTGCGTCGGGTGATGGTAGATTTCGAGCGTGACGTCGCCGTGTTCGCGCCGCGCGACGTCGTACTCGGCCGACTGGATCGAGAAGAAGCCGAGGATCGGCTGCTCGGACACGAAGCGAGCCACGCGCCTCTCGCCCTGCACCTCGTCCGACACGCGCTTGCCGGGGGCCACTGGCGTCTGGCTGGCGAGGGTCGAGATCGTGATGTCCGACGTCACCCAGGGCGCGTTGCCGACATAGTTGCGCCCGCGCGCGCCCTCGTCCTCCAGCTTGGCCGGGCGCAGCTCGGCAGGCAGATCGTATTTGCGGCGGGTCGCGCGATCGGTGAGCAGGCCCTGACGGTCCATCCCGATCTGCGGCATGAACTCGCCGTTGTTGAGGAAGGTCCCGTTCTTCACCAGCCGCGTGTCGTCACCGCTTGCCCGCATGCCCTGCTGCCAGCGGCGGGTGCGGAAGGTGGCCGCGCTCTCCTCGCCCGGAGCCAGCGGCTCGTCGAAGCGATAGATGCGATAGCGGTTTTCCTCGTCGTTCATGGCGAGCTGAGCGCCCTCGACCTCGATGGAGAGGATTTCCGCGTCGGGATCGGCCAGGCGCAGATGCAACTGCTCGATCGGCGTATCGGTATTGTTGACGAAGGCGAAGCGGCCGCTGGCCTCCATCCGGGTCTCTTCCGGATAGAGATCCACCCGCAAGCGCACATCGGTCGCGGTCGGCTGGGCCAGTGTTTCGTATTTCAGGTATTTCTTCTCATAGGCCGCGAGCTGCGCTTCGGCATCGTCCTGCGTGGTGTATTCGTTGACCACGTTCATCTGGTAGTAGATCCAGCCACCGCTCAGCCCGGCCACCAGAAGGGCACCGGCGAGGATCGCGCCCGAAGGCGAGGCGAGCCTGCGCGGCAGGCGCTTGAGGCGCGGCCATAGCGCACCGTCCGCCCCGCGCCGCCACAACAGGTGGGCGAGCACCGCGAGCACCAGCGAGACAGCGCCCCAGTAGAGCCGCAGCCACCAGCCCGTCGCCCAGCCGACATCGGCGCCGTTGATGTCCGAAATCCTCTGCGAACCGGTCTCGCCGAACAGGTAGAGCGGATGCTCGAACCCGATGCTGGCGAGCACGATGGTCCCCACGAGATAGAGCACCATGACGCCCCAGCCGACGAACTTGTTGGGGCTGAGCGCCTGCACGAAGACCGACAGGATCGCTATGAACAGCATGTCGATCGACAGCGGCAGGACATACCAGGCGAGGTACTTCCCGATCTCGAAATCGGTATAGCCCCGCATCGCCTGGATCAGCATCGCCGCGAGCACCGAGATCAGCAGCGTCGCGATCAGCACGAAGGCGACCGCGATGGTCTTGGGCACGAGGTAGGACCAGCCCGGAACCGAGGTCGAATCGATGATTTCGTGGAACTTGCGCTCGCGGTCGCGCCAGACGAGTTCGCCGCCGTAATAGATCGCGATGATGATGGGGATGATGACGAAGGTGCCCATCAGCGGCTCGATCAGTGCGAAGGTCACGGGCCTTGCGGGCGTGCCGTAGATCTCGTTGCCGAAAAACAGACCGCCGAAGGCGTTGAGCAGGCCGATCAGCAGCAGGACGAAGAAGGCGGGGCTGCGCAGAACCTGCCCCATCTCGAACCGCGTACGCGCCCGTAACCGCGCCCACCCGGCCCGCTCGGGCGTGGGTTCAGGCAGGTGGTCGACCAGCGCCGGCTCCTTGCGCGCCAGCCTGGCTTCTTTCTTCGCGGCCTTGCGCGCCTTGCGTGCCGAAACAGCCTTGCTCGCGAAGCGGAACCGCCAGAGCGCGATTGCCAGCGCCGCGAAGGCCACGAGCAGCCATACCGCCCGGTTGGCAAGCAGCTCACCATTGATCGGCGGGAGCCTCGTGTTCGATTCCGCCGCCGTCCAGTACCGCGTCGCATTGTCCAGCGCGACCGTCCCGAAGGGATCGGCAAGGCTGGCGACATTGCGCAGGTCGGGCTGGGAATCGACCACCGCGCTGAACACGAAGAACAGCACAAGGAACAGCACCACCGCCACGTAGGTGTACATCATCGAGCGGGTCATGGTCGCTATCGCGAAGAACAGGGCGCTGACGAGGAACAGGCTCGGCAGGGCGAAGACGAGGTAGGCGACCGCGTAGTAGGACAGGCGGTTGGGTCCGATCGTTTCCGGGTCGAGCCAAGGCATCAGCGTACCGATCCAGGTGCCCAGCGGCACGACCAGGAACGCCAGCGCGGCAGCAAGGAAAGCGCCCGCGAAACGCCCGAAGAGGTAGCTGAACTTGCTGACCTGCGTCGACCGGATCAGCGGGCCGAAGCCGCTTTCCTCGTCGCGCACGATCACGTTGGCGACGAAGGCCGTGGTCACGAACATGAAGAACAGCGTCATGACCAGATGCGTGTTCACAATCGCGACCGGGCTGTTCAGGTTGACATTGCCGCCCCCGCCGATGGTGATGTTGTCGCTCGCCATCGCGCCATAGGTCAGCAGGAAGAAGATGACCGTGGCGACCCAGAAAACCGGGTTGCGCAGCTGGTAGCGAAGCTCGAACAGAGCGATCTTGCCGAACATGATGCGAGCCCTCCTCAGGCGGCCATTTCGGCGGAATCGCGTTCGCGGCGCGCCTTGGCCAGCGCGGAGAAATAGACATCCTCCAGCCCGCCATCGACCGTGCGGAAGCCCGTGCCGGGCGCACCGTCGGAAAGCACGTGGACGATGGTCTGCCCCGCGTACAGGCGGGTCGAGATGACTTCGTATTGCTCGCGCATATCGTCGAGTTCGGAGCGCTCGACGGTCTTCGCCCATACCGTGCCGCGCGCCTTCTCGATCAGGTCTTTGGGCGCGCCCTGCAGGCTGATCCGCCCGTCGATCAGAACCGCCATGCGCGGGCACAGGTCCGCCACATCCTCGACAATGTGGGTGGAGAGAATGACGACCACGTTCTCGCCGATCTCGGCCAGCAAGTTGAGGAAGCGGTTGCGCTCCTCGGGGTCGAGCCCGGCGGTCGGTTCGTCGACGATGATCAGGCTGGGATTGCCGATCAGCGCCTGCGCAATGCCGAAACGCTGGCGCATACCCCCAGAAAAGCCCGCAATGGCCTTCTTGCGCACATGCCACAGGTTGACCTGGTTGAGCAGGGTTTCGACGGTCGCCTTGCGGTCGGACGCCGAGGAAATGCCCTTCAGCACCGCCATGTGGTCGAGCATGTCATAGGCCGAAACGCGCGGGTAAACGCCGAAATCCTGCGGCAGATAACCGAGCTCCTTGCGCAGTTCCTCAGGGCTTTCGAGCACGTCGATTTCGCCGAAGCGGATGCTGCCCGAAGTCGGCGTCTGAAGCGTCGCCACCGTGCGCATCAGGGTCGATTTGCCCGCGCCGTTGGGGCCGAGCAGGCCGAACATGCCCTTGGGGATCGACAGGCTCACATCGTCCAGCGCGCGCACGCCATTGGGATAGACGTGGGTGACGTGTTCCAGTTCGAGCATCGGCAAAAGACTCCCCTCAAGTTGGGGAAAAGCTAGCAGAACGCCGCGACAGGTCTATTGCGCCAATCGGCCTGTCTATGCGGCTCGTCGATGGAGTGTCATCCCGCGATCCGCCCGCCCCTGACGATCATTGCGCACACGAATACCAGCCAGCCCGCAGCCACGCTCGCGAAGACGAACAGCAGCAGGCTCGCCCCGCCCGCAAGGATCGCGAGACAGGAAGCCAGCGCGTAGAAGTCGCGCATGGTGAGCCGGACGAGCCATTCCCTGAGGGCCGAGGGGCGCGACCGCATCCGCGTCTTGAGCGCATCGAAGGTGAAATCGCCGCCATCCCTGCGCGACTGGATCGCGAGCAGGACGCTACCCGTGGCGAGCAGCGCGAAACCGATGGCACCCGCCGTTCCGGCAGCTTCGTGGCCGCTCGCATAGAGATTGTAGCTGACCCCGGCGACGAAGCTCAGGTTCGTCACCGCATCGGTCACGCTGTCGAACATCGCGCCGCGGGCCGAGGTGCGGAACGTCGCGCGGGCGGTTTCGCCGTCGACCCCGTCGATGATCGAAGCAAGCTGAAACAGGACGGCCCCGGCGATGAGTCCCGGCTCGCCGCCGAAGAAAAGCGACGCCGCCATCGCCACCCCGGTCAGCCCCGCCAGCAGCGTGGCATGCCAGGGCCGCGCACCGGACCAGCGCAGGAAGACGCGGGTCATCGCCTGCGAGATCGGACGGTTCAGATGGCGCGAGACGATGCCGTCCCCGGGCTTGCCGGTCGCGGCGATGATCTTGCGCGCTTCGCTGCGCAATTGCGGCAGGTCCATCGCTGCGGGAGGATCGGCGCTCCACGAAGCGCCATCGGCGTCGCAATCGGGAAGTGCGAACCAGTCGGCTTCGCCCACCTGCGACAGGTCGACCGCGCGCCATCGCACTCCCGGCGCGAGGCGCGCCGCTTCGCGCAGGCATCGCTCGGTTGGTTGCCAGCCTCCGGGCACTGCCACCATAACATCGGCATGCTCTGGAGCATCGCGCAGCATCCGCGCCGCAGCGGGGATCCCCGCCATGGGGTAGTTCGCAGCCGCCTCGCTGGCGAACAGGATGGCGATGGGACGTGGGCGGGACATCGCTGTGCTTCGGGTGTCCTCGGACGGGTTCGGCTTGCCAAAACGGCAGCGGCTTGCGACCCTGTGGCGAGGCGCATCGCAAAGCGCAAGGGCACCTTCGCCGCACGGACTGGCACATGAGAAATGACCGAAGAGAGCCCTGCCTGCGCGAATGAGCGACCGGCCCCCGTCGGGCGGATCGCGGCGATGCAGAACCCCCTCGACCGGGCGATCTATCATCCGCTTGCGCACCGGCTGGCGCGCATGCTCGCGCCCACCTTCATTACACCGAACATGGTTTCGGTCGCGGG
The DNA here is from genome assembly GCA_002712945.1 of Citromicrobium sp. The sequence goes on along the minus strand of PAVA01000025.1, from coordinate 10,637 downwards.
GGGGCTCGCAGTCGTCCTGGCGGGCCTCGCCTACACCCAGCCGCCATGGCCCTGGTCGGTCGCCCTCGGGGTGATGCTGCACATGGCGTGGCATGTGCTCGATGGCACGGATGGCGACCTTGCGCGGATGACGGGACGCACCGGGGCGGCGGGCGAGATCGTCGACGGGGTGTGCGACTATGTGGCGCACGCGGTCCTCTACTTCACGCTGGCAGCGGCCTGGTCGGGCCAGACCGGATGGTGGATATGGCCGCTCATGCTGGCGGCGGGCGCCAGCCGGGTCGTGCAGACCAATTTCCACGAGGCCCGGCGGCGGCAATTCATGGCCTGGGCCTACGGCGTGCCATGGCTGCGCACGAGCGAAGGTTTCGCGGTACCGATGCCGTTTCACCCGCTGGTCGCGGGCTACCTGTGGCTCTCCGGCTTCTTCGCGAAGGATTATGACCGGATCGACCGGGCGATGGCCGATCCTGTACAGACGGGCAAGCTCAGGGCGCTGGGCCCGGCGCGGCTGGCGGGCAGCCCCCTGCTCGGCTCGCCTTTCCGTACGCTCGCGCTCGGCCTGTCGATGGCCGCCGGATCGCCGGTCTGGTATTTCCTGTACGAGATCCTCGTGCTCAATCCTGTGCTCGTACGAGCGATCATGCGCTCGCGGAGGACGCTCGATGCGCTGTGCGCTCAGGAGCCCGCCAGCACCTTGCGGTAGATCGCGAGATTGCCCTTCGCGAAGCTCTCCGGGTCGAAGGCCCTGGCGCGTTCGAGGCCGCGCTCGCGCAAATCGCGGGCGAGAGCCGCGTCCTCGGAAACGTCCGTCAGGGCATCGGCGATGGCGCGCGGATCGCGCGGGTCCGCCAGCGGCGCGGCTCCTCCGGCAACCTCGGGCATGGCGGAAATGTCGCTGGTGACGACCGGGCATCCGCTCGCCATGGCCTCGATCAGGGGCATGCCGAAGCCCTCGCACAGCGACGGATGGAGCAGCGCGAGCGCTCCCCGATAGAGGCTCGCCAGCTCATCATCGCCAAGCGGCGGCAGGAACCTGACTTGCTCCGCGATACCCAGACTTTGCGCGAGGCGGCGGAGCCGGTCCGGCCCCGGCCCTCGCCGCTGGACGAATACGAGGCCGATATCGGGGCGATCCGCGAAAGCCTTGGCAAAGCCGCGCACGGCGTTCTCGTGGTTCTTGTAAGGCGCGAACTGACCCACGGTGAGGACAAAGGACTGGTCCGCCAGCCCCCGCCGGGCAAGCAGCTCCGGGGCGGGGGGATCGGGGCGAAAGACAGGAGGGACACCGGGATGAACTGCAAAAACCCTCCCCGCCAGAGCCTCGTCATGCGCGATCACCGCCTGGCGGGTCGCCTCGCTCACGGTCAGGATCGCGTCCGATCTTTGCAGCGCCCGCTTCAGCCCGTGGCGATAGAAAGGCCGCTCTGCCTGATGCCACACCCCCGAACCGCACAGCGCGGGGGCGTCCAGCCACATCGTATCGTGGATCGTCGTGATGCACGGCATGCCCAGCCCGCGCGGGAGGATGTTGGACGGCGCATGGAACAGGTCGATTCCGCTGAGGTCGAGGGCCTGCGGCAGGAGCCACATCGACACCGGGCCATTGGCCTCGAACCCCACCGCAACCTCGCTGACATTGGGTGCCGCGCAGAGCGGCCTGTCGAGCGAGCCATGGCGCAGAAAGCGGAAATGCAGATCGGGAGCGAGCCGGGGCAGATGATCGACCAGCGCCTGCACGATCCGGCCGATGCCGCTGGGTCGGTCCTTGATATAGCGGCAGTCGAGACAGACGGTGGCCATTCCATGCCTGTCGCGCGGGGCCGCGTCCGAAGCAAGCGCCCGCCCGCGCCCATGCGAGGGCGAACCGCGGCCAAGGAGGCGCAAAAGCGCCTGCGGCAGGAAAGCCGGCGAATTGTGACGTTCGAAACGAGCGGTCGGAAACCGCCCATAAAAGCTTGGAAATCCCCAGAATCTCAATATGAGTCGAGGATTGTCGCCCGGCCGACCCGCACTGGCCGGAGCATGATAGCCACCGCGAGTCGCCCACATCCTCGGTCGATCGCAAGCCCATGCGGCCAGGCAAGTCCACCGCAGGATACTGGATTGGGATAGCGCCAGAATGTCGGCAATTCGCGTTGCAATCGTGGGAGTGGGCAACTGCGCGAGTTCGCTCGTCCAGGGCACCGCCTTCTACACGCGCAACCCATCGGCGAGCGGCCTGATCCATCGCTCGATCGCGGGTTACGGGCCGGGCGATGTGGACTACGTGCTCGGCATCGATGTCGATTCGCGCAAGGTCGGTCGCAATCTGGCCGAGGCGATTTTTGCGCCGCCCAACAACACCAAGGTCTTCTGCGAGGATCTGCCCGCAAGCCGGGCCCGCGTAATCCGGGGCGCGGTTCTGGACGGTGTGGCAGACCATATGGTTGAGGCCGGGGACCGGGGCTTCTCGATTGCCGATGGCCCCGATGCGACCCGCGCCCAGATCGTCGAGGCGCTGGTCTCTTCGCGGGCGGAAGTGCTCGTCAACTTTCTGCCAGTCGGATCGCAGGAGGCGAGCGAGTTCTACATGGAATGCGCGCTCGAAGCCGGGGTCGCGGTGGTCAACTCCATCCCGGTCTTCATCGCCAGCGATCCCGAGTGGGAGGCGCGTTTCCGGGAGAAGGGGCTGCCGATCATCGGCGACGATATCAAGGCGCAGATCGGTGCGACGGTGGTTCACAGGACGCTTTCGGGCCTGTTCGCCGCGCGCGGCGTGCAGGTCGAGCGGACCTACCAGCTCAACACCGGCGGCAATACCGACTTCATGAACATGCTCGACCGGCAGCGGCTGAGCAGCAAGCAGATCTCCAAGACCGAAGCGGTGCAGGCCGCGCTGGCGCAGCGGCTGGCGGACGAGAATATCCAGATCGGCCCGTCCGACTACGTGCCGTGGCAGAAGGACAACAAGCTGTGCTTCATCCGGCTGGAAGGGACGCAGTGGGGCGAGGTTCCGGTCGACCTCGAACTGCGCCTGTCGGTCGAGGACAGCCCCAATGCGGCGGCCTGCGTGATGGACGCGATCCGTATCTGCAAGCATGCGCTCGACCGGGGCGATGCGGGCGCGCTGGTGGGGCCGAGCGCCTTTTACTGCAAGCACCCGCAGCAGCAGATGGCGGAGGATGCGGCGGCCCGCATGGTGGAGGAATACATCGCCTTGAAGACACCTGCCGCAAGGGTCGCGTGATCGCGCGGCGGGAAGGCTGAACGGGCCCGATGGATGCCCTCGTCCTCGCCGCCGGTCATGGCAGCAGGCTGCGAAACATCGCGCCCTGCAAGCCGCTGGCAAAAGTGCATGGCGTTCCGCTGCTCGAACTCTCGCTGCGCCAGCTTGCCGGTGTCGGAGTGGCACGCGCGGTGGTCGCAACCGGCTATCGGGCGGAGGAAATCGAGGCCGCGCTGCCTGCGATGGCCGGGCGCGCGGGGATCGAGGCGGTGTCCCGGCGGGTCGACGACCATCGGCAGCCCAACGGCTACTCCGTGATCGCCGGAAGCGAGGGGCTGGAAGGGCCTTTTCTGCTGGTGATGGCGGATCATATCCTCTCGCACGATCTGCTGCGCAGCCTGGTCGAGAATACGCCGGTCGATTGCGACGTCGCGCTTGCCGTCGACCGGCGGGTCAGCTCGCCGCTGGTCGATTCCGAGGATGCGACATGGGTTGCGCTGGGTCCGAAAGGCGCGATCGAGCGGATCGGCAAGGAGATCGCGCCCTACGACGCGGTCGATTGCGGGGCCTTCCTCGCCACACCTGCCCTGCCACAGGCAATTGCCGGGGCGGTTCGCGGGGGTGCGCCCGGCTCGCTCTCCGACGGGATGCAGCATCTGGCCGACAGGTGCCGCGCAATGGCCGTCGACATAGGCGATGCGTGGTGGATCGACGTCGATGATGAAAAGGCCATGCGACTGGCCGAAGCCCAGGTTCGCGATCACCTGCCCGAAATCTATTCCGCCATTCCCAGGGAAGCGTCGTGACCGGGCCGGTCTTGCTCGATGTTTCGCGCATGGCGGCGTGGCGCTGGCGCGGTGTTCCCGCCACGGGGATCGACCGCGTGTGCGAAGCTTACGCGCGCCATTTCGCAGGCCATGCGTATGCGGCGATCCAGCTTGCCGGGCGCGTCACGGTGCTCGATCGGCCATCCTCGCGGACGCTCTTCCATTCGTTCGAGGAGCCGCCGGAAACCTTCCGCAGGGCCTTCGCGGGCATCATGGCCACGCTCCCCGGTCGGCTCGCCGGGCGCAGGACGCTCGACGAGGCCACCTATCTCAACGTCGGCCATTCGGGGTTCGACCGCGATCTTCACTGGAGCACCCCGAAGGCGCGAGACCTGAAGCGGGTCTGCCTGCTGCACGATCTCATTCCGCTGACCCACCCCCACCTCACCACCGCGCACAAGAGCGCACGGCATCGGGGGCGCGTCGTCCGGGCCTTGAGGCAGGCGGACGGAATCGTGGTGAATTCGTGCGTTACCGCCGATGCGCTTCGTGCCTTTGCGGGGCAGGAATCGTTGCCCTCGCCCCCGGTCCTGACAGCGCCGATCGCGACGGACCGGCCGATGGGCGCAGCGCGGTCGAACCCTGCGGGCGAGCCCTGTTTCGTGTGCGTGGGTACCATCGAGCCGCGCAAGAACCATGCGCTGCTGCTGCGCGCATGGTCGCGCCTGATCGACCGGATGGGGGATGCAGCACCCCGGCTGGTCATCGCGGGGAAGCGCGGCCTCAAGGCATCGGATGCGCTGTCGCACCTGAAGGACGACCCGCGGCTTGCCGCGCATGTGGAGGTCCGCTCGGGCCTGTCCGACGCCGGGATCGCGCAGCTGCTGCATGGCGCCCGGGCCCTGCTGTTTCCATCTCTCGCCGAAGGCTTCGGTCTGCCTGTCGCGGAAGCGCTGCAGGCGGGCGTACCCGTCATCGCGAGCGACCTGCCGATCACCCGCAAGGTCGGCCAGGGCATCCCGCAGCTCCTCGATCCCGAAGATCCCGAGGGCTGGGCGCAGGCCATCGCCGGGCATTGCGGCGCGTGTGCCGACCGTGCGCGCCAGCTTGCCGCGATGCCGCAATTTCGCGCAAACACATGGGCCGAGCATTTCGCCGCGCTGGAGGAATGGCTGGCAAAGCTGCCCGCACAAAGGCTAGGAGTCCGCGCCGCAAGCGCTGGACCGCGCTTGGCGCAGGGGGAAATCCGGCAGGATCGGAGATTGCAGTGTTGAACCGGCTCAGATCGATCAGCCCGCTGTTCCTCGCTGTCGTCATTGTCCCGACACTGGTCGCGACGCTCTATTTCGGCCTTCTCGCCGAAGACGTCTACGTCTCGGAATCGCGCATCCTCGTGCGGAGCCCCAGCAAGCCCGATGTCTCGCCGCTCGGCTCGGTACTGGGGTCGAATGCGCTGACCGGCGCGTCCGAAGAACGCAACGCCGTGCGCGAGTTTCTCCAGTCGCGCGACGCGCTGGCCGAGATCGACCGGGACGATTTCGTGCGCCAGGCCTATGGCAACCCCGGCATCTTCTGGTTCGACCGTTTCGGCGCGCTGTCGGGCAACAGCTTCGAGCAGCTCTACCAGTATTTCGGCGACAAGGTCGCGATCGAGGAGGGGGACGCCGCGCTCGTCATGCGGCTGCGGGTGGAGGCCTTTACCCCGGACGATGCGCAGACGATCAACGAGCGGCTGCTCCGCCAATCGGAAGACCTGGTCAACACCCTGTCCGAAAGGGCGCGCGAGGACGCGATCAGCTTCGCGAGGATGGAAGTGGTCGGCGCGCGCGAACGCTCGCGCTCCGCCTCGCTCGCGCTGGCGCGCTTCCGCGACCAGGAAGGCCTGATCGATCCCGAGTTGCAGGCACGCGTGGGCTTGCAGACGATCTCGCAACTGCAGGAGGAGTTGATGGCCGCGCGCACCCGGCTGCTGCAGCTGGAGACCTACACGCCGGGCGCATCGCAAATCCGTTTCCTGCGCACGCAGGTGCGCGAGCTCGAGCGCGAGATCGCCCGGCAGACGGCGGCTATCGCGGGCGGATCGGGCTCGATCTCCGCCAATGCCGCGCGCTTCCAGGAGTTGCAGCTGGCCTCTCAATTCGCCGAGCAGCAGCTGGCGATCGCGCTTGCCTCGCTGCAGGATGCGCAGGCCGAGGCCCGGCGCAAGCAGGCCTATATCGAACGGGTGGCAGAGCCCTCGCTGCCCGACTACGCAACCTACCCGCGCCGCATCCGCGGCATCCTCGCCACGCTGGTACTGGGCCTGCTGGCATGGGGCGTGCTGGCGATGCTGATCGTCGGCATCCGCGAGCACCGCGAATGAGCGAGCCGACGGCATCCGCTCCGCCCACGCTGGGCGCAAGCCTGCGGGTCAATCGCCGCGTGCTCGGCGCGCTGCTGATCCGCGAGATGCTGACCCGTTTCGGGCGGCACAATATCGGCTTCCTGTGGCTGTTCGTGGAGCCGATGATCTTCACCCTGGGCGTGACCGCGCTGTGGACCGCCACCAAGTCCGTCCACGGCAGCGATCTGCCGATCGTCGCCTTCGCGCTGACCGGCTATTCCAGCGTGCTCCTGTGGCGCAACATGCCGGGCCGCTGCATCGGTGCGCTATGGGCCAACCTGTCGCTGATGTACCACCGCAACATCAAGGTGCTGGACATCTACCTCGCGCGGTTGATGCTGGAATTCGGCGGGGCGACGATCTCCTTCGCCACGCTTTCGATCGTGTTCATCGCCATCGGCATGCTCGAGCCACCCGAAGATGTGATCCAGGTCGCGCTCGGCTGGCTGCTGCTGACGTGGTTCGGCGTGGGCCTCGCGATCCTGCTCGGCGCGCTGTCGCACGAGAGCGAGATCGTGGACAAGCTGTGGCACCCGTTCTCCTACCTGCTGTTCCCCCTGTCGGGCGCGGCCTTCATGGTCGATGCGCTGCCGGTCTTCGCGCAAGAGGTGGTGCTGTACATCCCGACCGTTCACGGGGTTGAGCTGGTCCGCGAAGGCTGGTTCGCGTCGCGCGCACGGGCGCATTACGACCTTTCCTACCTGATCGGCTTCAACCTCGTCCTGTCGGTCGCGGGGCTGATGGCGGTCCGCTGGGTCTCGCGCCGGGTGGTGCCCGAATGATCCGGGTGCGCGATCTGCACAAGTCCTACCGGACACGGTTCGGCGCCAATCACGTGCTGAAGGGGATCGGCTTCGAGCTTGCCATGGGGGAACGGCTGGGCATCCTCGGGCGCAATGGAGCGGGCAAATCCACCATGGTCCGCCTGATCAGCGGGGCGGAGCGGCCAACCTCGGGCACGATCGAAAGCGACCTGTCGATCTCGTGGCCGCTGGCATTCGGCGGCGCTTTCCAGGTCCAGCTGACGGGCGTCGACAATATCCGCTTCATCAGCCGCATCTACGAGCAGGACTTCGATCAGAATCTGGACTTCGTCGAACAGTTTGCCGAGCTGGGCCCCTACCTGCGCGAGCCGGTGCGGACCTATTCCTCCGGCATGCGCGCCCGGCTGGCCTTCGCGATCTCGATGATCATCGAATTCGACTGCTTCCTGATCGACGAGATCAGCGCGGTCGGCGATGCACGCTTCCACGATCGCTGCAATCACGAGCTGTTCGAAAAGCGCGCCGACCGGGCCATGATCATCATCTCGCACGATGCCGCCTATGTGCGCGACCATTGCAATCGCTGGGCGATCCTGCACGACGGGCAGTTGAACCAGTACGACGATTTCGAAGTGGCCTACGCCGACTTCAAGGAACTGATCGGGTGGAAACCCCCGCCCGGATGGCACGAGTTGCAGGCCACCACCGCATGAGCGAACGAGCGTTAGGATGATCAGGAACTTCCTCGAGAATTGGCGGAGCAAGCAGCCGGAAGGCCACGCGGCGCAGGCGGAGTCACGCCCCGAAGCCGTGCTGACCCAGTCCGACACCAGCATGCCAGAGCCCAGCCTGTGGGAGCCGGTGTCGCAGGCCTGCACGCAGGCGCAGCTGGAAGAGGCGCATTATTCGCACTGGTGCTCGCTCATCCGCGAAGAGCCGCGCATGCACCGCAAGCAGTGGGAATTCGCCTACATCCTCCAGGCGCTGCACATGCACGACATGGTCGAGGAAGGGCGGCGCGGGCTCGGCTTCGGTGTCGGCAAGGAGCCTCTGGCTGCGGTCTTCGCCAACCGCGGGGTCGAAATCCTCGCCACCGATCTCGAAGCCGATCAGGCCATCGGCGCGGGCTGGGCCGAGACCAACCAGCATTCCGACTCCAAGCGGCTGATGAATTCGCGCGGCATCTGCGACCAGGACCAGTTCGACCGGCTGGTCGACTTTCGCTTCATGGACATGAACAGGATCGACCGCAGCCTGCACGGCCAGTTCGATTTCTGCTGGTCGGCCTGTGCCTTCGAACATCTCGGCTCGATCGCGCAGGGCCTCGAATTTCTCGCCAATTCGGTGAAGTGCCTCAAGCCCGGCGGGATCGCCGTGCATACGACCGAGTTCAACTGCTCTTCCAACGACAAGACGGTCGACAACGAAAGCACGGTGCTGTTCCGCAAGCGCGATTTCGAGTCGGTCGAAAGGCGACTGCGGATGAAAGGCTGCGAGATCGAGTTCAACTTCAACCTCGGCCAGCAGCCGCTTGACCTGTATATCGACACGCCGCCCTACCGCTCGGACGATCACCTGAAGCTGCGGATTCAGGAATATACCGTGACCTCGTTCGGCATCCTGATCCGCAAGCCGGCGATCGAAGACGCCTGAGATGCCGCGCATCCTGATCGACGGCTACAATCTCGGCCTCGAAAAGGGCACCGGGGTTGCGACCTATGCCCGCAATCTCAGTTACGAACTGCATGCGATGGGGCACGAGGTTTCGGTCCTCTACGGCTATCGTTCGGCCTTCAACCGCGACGAATTGCTGCAGGAAATCAACTTCTTCGACGAGCCGGTGGAACTCAACCGCTTCCTGTTCCTGATGGAACGCGCGAAGCAGGCGCTGCGCGGTCCGCTGAGCTACCGGGCCGACAAGGTGCCGATCACGGGCCGGGTGGAATCGCGCACCTTCCAGGCGCGGCTGCCTTTTTTCGACACGATCTACAACTCGAACGACCTCTACGGAAACGCCCAGGGTGCCTACTGGATGTGGGGTCGCACGGTCGGCGTGAAGCTGCCCGAACAACCGGACCTTGCGCATTGGACCTATCCCCTGCCCGTCCGCGTGCCCGGCGTGCCAAACATCTACACGATGCACGATCTCGTCCCGCTCAAGCTGCCCTACACCACGCTCGACAACAAGCGACGCTACCTCCGGCTGATGCGCCTGCTGGCCGAGAAGGCGGATCACATCGTCACCGTGTCGGAAAACTCGAAACGCGATCTGGTCGATCTGCTCGGCATCCCGGCGGACAGGATCAGCAATACCTACCAGTCGGTGCAGATACCGGCGAAGTATCGCGACAAGCCGGAGGATCAGGTTGCGCGCGAGGTCGAAGGCGTCACCGGCTTCGGCTTCAGGGAATACATGCTGTTCTGGGGATCGCTCGAGCCCAAGAAGAACATCGGGCGGATGATCGAGGCCTATATGGCCAGCAACATCTCGACCCCGCTGGTCATCATCGGCGCGCAGTCGTGGAAGGCGGAGAAAGAGCTGGCGCTGCTCAACGAAGGCGATCCCGAGAAGCGGATCGTCTCCACCATCGAACGCAGGCGCGGCGCGCGCAAGCGGATCATCCGGCTGGACTATGCGCCCTTCGGCCTGCTGGTCAGCCTGATCCGCGGGGCCAGATGCGCGCTGTTCCCCTCGCTCTACGAAGGCTTCGGCCTGCCCGCGCTGGAGGCCATGCTGCTCGGCACGCCGGTGATCTGTTCCAACACCTCCTCGCTCCCCGAAGTCGTCGGCGATGCCGCCCGCATGGTCGACCCCTACGATACGCAAGCGATCACCGCCGCCATCCGCGAGCTCGACGCGGACGAGGGCCTGCGCGCCGATCTGGCCGAACGCGGGAGGGTGCAGGCGAGCCTCTACAGCCCCGAAAATTACCGCGCCCGGCTGCGCGGCGTCTATGATAGGTTCGTGTGATGCCTGATGCGACCAACCGCCGGTTTTGCGCACCGATTCTCGTCACCGTGCTGGCACTGGCCCTCGCCGGCTGTTCGAGTTTCGGCGCCGCCGGGCCGAGCACGCGCGAAGTGCGGGGCGCAAGCGATGCGCAATATGGGCAGAGCGATATCCTGGTGGTCGATCTGGACCGGCCCGCCGCCGGGCGCATCGCCGATTTTTCCGAGCAGCGCAGCTTCGCCAACGTCTTCGGCGGAATGTCCGCTGCCGCCCCACTGATCGAGCGCGGCGACACGATCGCCGTCACCCTATGGGAGGCCCCGCCCGCCGTCCTGTTCGGCGGCGCAGGCAACGCGCGCCTATCGCAAGACCCAATGCTCTCGGCCAGCACCACCCTGCCCGACCAGCGCGTCGACGAGGACGGAGCCATCGCCGTACCCTTCGCGGGCCGCGTACAGGTCGCCGGGCGCACGCCCCTCGAGGTCCAGCGCGACATCGTGGCGCGGCTGCGCGGCAAGGCGAACGATCCGCAGGCAGTCGTGCGGCTGGTCGACAACCAGTCGAG
>PAVA01000024.1 GCA_002712945.1 Citromicrobium sp. | reverse complement strand
GTGCCGCGCGGCGTGGCGCTGGGCCTGTTCGCGGGCTTCGTCATCCCGGTCGGGCAGATCTTCCTTGCGCTGGTGCTCGCTTTCACCGTGCGCGCCAATGTGCCGATCGCCAGCGCGGCCACGCTGGTCACCAATCCGCTCACCTTTCCCTTCTGGGTCTGGGCCGCGAACAGGCTCGGCCACAAGATCCTGAGCATCGCGCCCGAAACCGGCGAGGCGCTGATCCAGACCGATGGGTTCATGTCGGTCGGCGGGCTGTTCGAGGCGGCGGGCGCGACCGTGCTCGGCTTCTTCGTCTTCACGGTTATATTCCCCCCGGTTGGCTACTTCGTCTCCAAGGCGGTGTGGCGTATGGCGATGGGGCGCAGGCGCAAGAAGCGGCTGCAGCGCGGTGTCCTTCAGCGCCAGATGGCAACAAGCGAATCGCCGCAGGAGGACGAGGCCGCGTGAGTTCGCCGGACGCACCGCAACGCACCGACAGGCCGTTCGGCTGGCCGGTCCTGTTGATCGCGCTGGTCGTCAGCGTCGGCGCGGTCTGGTTCCTCAGCAACCTCCCGATCCTCACCGCCGCCTATGCGGGAGGGCTCGCCACCCTGATGGCGCTGCTCGTCGTGTTGCGCGGCAAGTCCGGGGGCGGGCAGAGCGACGCGCTGGCTCCACCCGACTGGAGCGTCACGCTGGCCGCGATCGACCAGCCGGGCACGCTGGTCGCGATTACCGATCGCGCCAACCGGCTGGTTTGCGCCAGCAGCGCTTTCTCTTCCCGCTTCGGAGTCGAGAAGGCGCCGCCCAACCTTTCGCTGAGCGAGGAGAGCGCGACCGAGGCGCTGCTCAGGACCGCGCGCGAAGCCTGGCGCGACGGGCGCGCGCATGCCTCGCACCTTGCGCTCGGCAAGGACGATCTGCGCTGGGAGGTCGAGGCGCTGCGTGCGGGACGCGGCGAGGACCATCTCGTCTGGCGCTTCCGCCCCGAATCGAGCGAGGATCTGGCCAGCGACGTGGGCCAGCTGATCGCGGGGGCGCTGGGCAAGATGCTCGACCGGGCAGGCGTGGTCGCCGCGCTGGTCTCTCCCGAAGGCACGGTACGCGCGGCGTCGCCTGCCTTCGTCGACCGCGCCACGGGCGATCCCTCCGCCACGCTTGCAGGCCGCGAGTTCGCCGATTTCCTGCGGCTGGACGAGCGCGAGCGCATCTTCTTTGCGCGCACGGGCCGCGAAGGCGAGCCGTTCAAGCTGATCCACGTGTCGCTCAACGATCTCGACGACGAATGGGCGGCCGGGCCCGAGGATGCGCCCTCGCTGATGCTGCTGATGGAGGCGCATGCCGCGCTGGCCGACAATGCAACCGGCGATTCGACCCCCAAGCTCGAAGCGCTGATCGAAGCCCTGCCATTGGGCCTCGCGATGACCGATCGCGACGGGCGCTTCCTGTTTGCCAACCCGGCTTTCCTGCGCGCCATCGGGCGGACCGGGAAGGGCCTGCCGACATTCCCCTCCGATCTCGTGGTGCGCGAGGACAAGAGCGCGATTTCCGATGCGGTTCGTCGCTTCGGCAAGGGCGGGGTCGCGAGTGGCGATGTCGCGGTGCGGCTGGCGTCGGCGCCCGAAGAGCCGGTCTCGCTCGGCCTTGCCAGCGTGCGCGGGCTGGGCGAGCCCGCCGTGCTGCTGACGCTGGCCGATTCGAAGGAAGAGACCGAGCTCAAGCGCCAGATCGCTCAGGCGACCAAGATGCAGGCGATCGGACAATTGGCGGGCGGAGTGGCGCATGACTTCAACAACGTGCTGACCGCGATCATCGGCTATTGCGACCTCATGCTGCTGCGCCACATGCCGGGCGACAGCGACTACGACGACATCCAGCAGATTCGCGCCAACTCGAACCGCGCGGCCAGCCTCACCCGGCAATTGCTCGCCTTCAGCCGCCAGCAGACTCTGCGGCCCGAGGTGCTGCAGCTGCCCGACGTGGTGTCGGAGGTCAGCCAGCTGCTCAAGCGCCTGCTGGGCGAGAAGATCGAACTGCGCGTGCGGCACGACCGTGATCTCGGCCCGGTCCGCGCCGATCCGGGGCAGCTCGAACAGGTGATCGTCAATCTCGCGGTCAATGCGCGCGATGCCATGGCTGCCCAAGGTGAGAATGGGGGCGATGGCACCGGCACGCTGGTCATGTCGACCCGCAAGGTCTCCGTGAAGGAGACCCGCAACCATGCCGCCGACATGCCGCCGGGCGAATATACCGCGCTGATCGTGCGCGATACCGGCGGGGGCATCCCACCTGCGGTGATGAGCAAGATTTTCGATCCGTTCTTCACAACCAAGGAACTGGGGAAGGGCACCGGGCTCGGACTCTCGACCGTCTACGGCATCATCCGCCAGTCGGGCGGCTATATCTATGTCGAGAATATCGAGGGCGGCGACGGGCTGGGCCCGGGCGCGCGCTTCGCGATTTATCTGCCCGTCCACCACGGTGCGGTCGCGGGCGAGGAGAAGCGCAGCGACCCCGACGAGCCTGCGCGTGCGTGGTCGAGCGGGGGGCGCGTGTTGCTGGTCGAGGACGAGGACATGGTCCGCGCGGTGGCAGAACGTGCGCTGGTGCGTGCCGGGTTCACCGTCAACGCCCAACCCGATGGTGAGGACGGACTGGCCGAGATCGCCAATGGCGGCGAGTTCGATCTGATCGTGTCGGACGTGGTCATGCCGGGGATGGACGGGCCCGCGATGGCCCGCGCAATCCGCAAGCTGAAGCCCGAGATCCCGATCCTCTTCATGTCGGGCTATGCCGAGGAAACGCTGCGCAACGAGATCAGCATCGACAATATGCATTTCATCGCCAAGCCGTTCAGCGTGGAACAGATATCGCGCAAGGTCGGCGAGGTGCTCGGCGCAGTTAACGCCTGAATCCTGCGTTTTTGCGCGCCTCCGAAAAAATCCTCGTTCCCTACTTGTTCTATCGGAACATAAGCGGTACATACTGCTCATGTCGATAAGGGTCATGCCCGACTAGGCACATGAAGGAGAGCGTGCGATGGCTGCGAAACTCAAGCTGGTAGACGACAAGGAAAGCAACGTGGACCGTCAGAAGGCGCTCGACGCCGCCCTTGCGCAGATCGACCGGGCATTCGGCAAGGGCTCGGCGATGAAGCTGGGCTCCAAGGAAGCCATGAACGTCGAATCGATTTCGACCGGCTCGCTGGGGCTCGACATTGCCCTTGGCATTGGCGGCCTCCCCAAGGGCCGCGTGATCGAGGTCTACGGGCCGGAAAGCTCGGGCAAGACGACCCTCGCGCTGCACGTGATTGCGGAAGCGCAGAAGGCGGGCGGCACCGCCGCCTTCGTCGATGCCGAGCACGCGCTCGACCCGGTCTATGCCAGAAAGCTGGGCGTCGATATCGACGAACTGGTCGTCTCGCAGCCCGATACGGGCGAGCAGGCGCTGGAAATCACCGACACGCTGGTCCGCTCGAACGCGATCGACGTGCTGGTGGTCGATTCGGTTGCCGCACTGGTGCCGCGGGCCGAGATCGAGGGCGAGATGGGCGACAGCCATGTCGGCCTGCAGGCGCGCCTGATGAGCCAGTCGCTGCGCAAGCTAACCGGCTCGATCAACCGTTCCAAGTGCATGGTCATCTTCATCAACCAGCTGCGGATGAAGATCGGCGTGATGTACGGCAACCCGGAGACGACCACCGGGGGCAATGCGCTCAAGTTCTACGCCAGCGTGCGGCTCGACATCCGCCGCACCGGGCAGATCAAGGACCGCGACGAGATCATCGGCAACTCGACCCGGGTGAAGGTGGTCAAGAACAAGGTCGCACCGCCGTTCAAGCAGGTCGAGTTCGACATCATGTACGGCCAGGGCATTTCCAAGATCGGCGAGATTCTCGATCTGGGCGTGAAGGCTGGGCTGGTGGAGAAATCGGGTTCGTGGTTCTCCTACGACAGCACCCGGATCGGCCAGGGGCGCGAGAACGCCAAGACCTTCCTCAAGGAAAACCCCGAGATTTGCGACAAGTTGGAGGCTGCGATCCGCGGCAAGACCGACGATGTCGCCGAGGAGATGATGGTCGGCCCTGACGCGGAGGACTGATCGCTTCTTCTCTAGCGGGTGCGAGGGAGCGCCCGGAAACCCGGAAAGCCGGTTGCGAACCTCCCCGGTGGAGGCATCGCGACCGGCTTTTCCGTTTCGGGCGCCTGCCCGGCGCGCGGCGTGCCCCTGCCGGGCCCATGCCGCACCTATGCCGTCCCTGCCGGGATGCGCATGAGCGCGCGGGGGAGCTTGTCGCTTGCGCCCTTCTTGCCTAACTCGGCGGGTATATGACGAGCACCAACGACATCCGCCGCACCTTCATCGAATTCTTCGAAAGCCGGGGCCATGCCCGCGTGCCCTCGGCACCGCTGGTGCCGCACAACGACCCCAGCCTGATGTTCGTCAACGCAGGCATGGTCCCGTTCAAGAATGTCTTCACCGGGCTCGAAACCCCGCCGAGCCCGCGCGCGGTCAGCGCGCAGAAATGCGTGCGCGCCGGCGGCAAGCACAACGATCTCGACAATGTCGGCTACACCGCGCGTCACCACACCTTCTTCGAGATGCTCGGCAACTTTTCCTTCGGCGATTATTTCAAGGAACAGGCGATCGAGCATGCCTGGACCCTGCTGACCAAGGAGTTCGGGCTCGATCCAAATCGCCTGCTCGCCACGGTCTATCATACCGACGACGAAGCCTATGGCCTGTGGCAGAAGATCGCGGGGCTGCCGGATGACCGGATCATCCGCATCGCCACCAAGGACAATTTTTGGGCGATGGGCGACGATGGACCCTGCGGGCCGTGCTCCGAAGTCTTCTGGGACCACGGCGAGGCGATCCCCGGCGGCCCCCCGGGCTCGCCCGACGAGGATGGCGACCGCTTCGTCGAGATCTGGAACCTCGTCTTCATGCAGAACGAGCAACGCGGCGGGGAAATCGTGGGCGACCTGCCGAACCAGAACATCGACACCGGCATGGGGCTCGAACGGATCGCCGCCGTCCTGCAGGGGGTCCACAACAACTACGATACCGACACCTTCACAACGCTGATCGCCGCAGCCGAAGCGCAGCTCCACGAAGGCGCAACCGAAGCGACCATCGCGAGCCACCGCGTCATCGCCGACCATCTGCGCGCGACCGGATTCCTCGTTGCCGACGGCGTCCTCCCCTCCAACGAGGGGCGTGGTTATGTGCTGCGCCGGATCATGCGGCGCGCGATGCGCCATGCCCATCTGCTCGGTGCGAAGAGCCCGCTGATGCACCGCCTCGTGCCGACGCTGGTAGCCGAAATGGGGCAGGCCTACCCCGAACTGACTCGCGGCCAGCCCCTGATCGAAGAAACACTGGAGCGCGAGGAAACGCGCTTCCGTGAAACGCTCGACAAGGGTCTCCGCCTGCTCGACGAGGCGACCGGCGATCTGGCGCAGGGCGACGAACTCGATGGCGAAGTCGCCTTCAAGCTCTACGACACCTACGGCTTCCCCTACGACCTCACCGAGGATGCCCTGCGGGCGCAGGGCATCTCGGTCGATCGCAAGGGCTTCGACGCGGCGATGCAACGCCAGCGCGACGCTGCGCGTGCCGCGTGGAAGGGCAGCGGCGAAGCTGCCGACAGCGAGGTGTGGTTCACCATTGCCGAGCGCGAGGGCGCAACCGAATTCACCGGCTACTCCGCCACCCAGGGCGAGGGGCGCGTGGTCGCCATCGTCAAGGACGGCGAAGAGGTCCAGTCCGCAACGCAAGGCGACGAGGTCGTCATCCTGACCAACCAGACGCCGTTTTACGGCGAGAGCGGCGGCCAGGCGGGCGACAGCGGGACCATCAGCACGCACGAGGGCCTGCGGGTCGCGGTGCGCGATACCGGCAAGCCGCTCGGTCGTCTGCATACGCATCAGGGCAAGGTCGAGGCAGGCAGCGTCGCGGTCGGAGATGAAGTGCGCCTCGTGATCGACGCCGAGCGGCGCGACCGCATTCGCGCCAATCACTCGGCGACCCATCTCGTCCACGCGGCGCTGCGCAACCGGCTCGGCAGTCATGTTACGCAGAAGGGATCGCTGGTGGCGGAGGACCGGCTGCGGTTCGATTTCTCGCAGCCCACTCCGCTGACCGACGAGGATATCGCGGCCATCGAAGCCGAGGTGAACGCCGAAATTCGCGCCAACGAGCCTGTCGGCACGCGCCTTATGACCCCCGACGATGCGGTCGAGGCGGGCGCGCTGGCGCTGTTCGGGGAGAAATACGGCGACGAGGTCCGCGTGCTGTCGATGGGCCGCGCAGGCGAGGGCGGGCGCACCTATTCGGTCGAGCTGTGCGGCGGCACCCATGTTGATGCGACCGGCGATATCCAGCTGTTCCGGATCGTGTCCGAAAGCGCGGTGAGTTCGGGGGTGCGGCGGATCGAGGCGCTGACCGGAGAGGCTGCGCGCAACTGGCTCGTGACACGCGAGGAAAGCCTCAAGAACGCGGCGGCGGCGCTGCGCACGACGCCCGACGAAGTCACCGCCCGGATCGAGGCCCTGCTGGACGAGCGCAAGCGGCTCGAAAAGGACCTCGCGGCGGCGAAGAAGCAGCTCGCGCTCGGCGGGGGTGGCGGCGCGACGGCGCAGCAAAGCGAAACCGTGGGCGACATCGCCTTTTCGGGCCAGGTGATCGCCGGGCTCGATCCCAAGGAATTGCGCCCGCTGCTGGACGAGGCCAAGCAGCGGCTCGGCTCGGGCGTCGCGGCGCTATGCGCCACGAGCGAGGACAAGGCGGCTTTCGCGGTCGCGGTGACCGACGACCTCACGGAACGGTTCAGCGCGGTCGATCTGGTGCGTGCGGGGGTTGCCGAACTCGGGGGTAAGGGCGGCGGCGGCCGTCCGGACATGGCGCAAGGCGGCGGCCCCGACCCGTCGAAGGCCGAGGCCGCGCTCGATGCGGTGCGCAATGCCTTGCGCGAAGCGGTCAGCGCCTAGGCGCTCCGCATATCAGCGGGCGCCGTTGCCTGCGCGGCGCGCATCGGGCTCGCTCCCGCGATTGAGGCCTTCGCCGCCGGTATCGGCCGGGCGGTCCGCATCGCGGCGGGCGGAGGGCTTCGCCTTCCCCTTGCCCTCGACATTCTGCGGCTTGAACTTCTCGTCGTTGGGGACCGGCTTGGTCGGATCGATATCGGACATGTAATTTCTCCTTTCCCTTCCAATGCCTGGGAGCGGGAGAAGGTCCGATTCAGCGGCCTGCCGCAGTGCTCGTCCGCAGCTTGGGGGCGTGCTCAAGCGCGCCTTCGGTCTGGATCTGCGCGCGCATCTCGTCGCGCTTCTCGTGGATCGAGGCGATCACCGGCCCCATCGCGACGCCGACGTCGACCAGCACGGCTTCGGACAGCTGCAGCGAACTTTCGAGCGTTTCGGGTACCGCGTGGCTCGCGCCTGCGCGGTACAGCTCGGCGGCGTGCTGCGTATCACGCGCGCGGCTGACGATCAGCAGGTCGGGGTAGGCCTTGCGCAGGCGCGCCACGAGCCGCTGGGCCAGCACGGGCGCGTCCATCGTCAGCACGATTGCCGAGGCGTCCTCCACCCGCAGCGCTCGCAGCGTTTCCAGCCGCGCGGCGTTGCCGAAGATGACGTGGTAGCCGTCGCGCTTGTCCTGCATTGCGAGATCGGCGTCGGATTCGATTGCGATATAGGGCTGGTCGTGGACCGTCAGCATGTCTGCGACGAGCCTCCCGACGCGGCCGCCGCCGACCACGATCACCCGGCCGACCGGGGCGGAGGCGTCGTCGGCGGGATCGGGCACGGGGTCCACCCGGCGCGCCACCGCGCGACCCACAAGGGCCAACAATGGGGTGACGGTCAGCCCGATCGCGGTGACGGTCTGCCAGAACTGGGTCGTCCCGGGCTGGATGAGCATTGCCGAACTGGCGGCGGACAGCACGATCAGCGTGGTCTCGGAGGGGCTGGCCATCAGGATGCCGGTCTCGGTCGCGGTGTTGCGCCGCGCGCCCATGATCCGCAGCAATATCCCCGTGACTACCGCCTTGAAGCCCAGCACCAGCAATACCGCAGTCAGGATCGCACCGAGATTCCCGGTAAGGGCGCCCAGATCGATGCTCATGCCGATGGTGATGAGGAATATCCCCAGCGCGAGGCCCTTGAACGGCTCGATGATCGCTTCGACCTCGCCGTGGAAATCGGTCTCGGCGATCAGCAGCCCTGCGATCAACGCGCCGACGATTGGCGACAGGCCGGTGACTCCCGTGGCGAGGCTCGCGCCGATCACCACGACCAGGGTGGCGGCGAGGAACACCTCGGGGCTCTTGGTGCGTGCGGCCTGTGCGAACAGGACCGGCAGGGCAAAGCGACCGATGACGAGCAGCGCGGCCACCACGGCGGCGCCCTGCCACACGGTCGTCCACAGGCCGGTCAGCCCGTCGGCCTGGGCGAATGGTGCCAGCGCGCCGAGCATGAAGATGATCGGCACGATGGCGATATCCTCGAACAACAGCATCGAAAGCGCGGCCCGCCCGACCGGGGAACTGGTGCCCGAGATCGGCAACACGATGGCGGTGGAGGACATCGCGAGCGCGAGGCCCAGCGCCATCGCGCCGGTCCAGTACTGGCCCATCATTGCCAGAACCATCGCGATCGAGCTGCCGATGATGAGCAGTTCCGCCGCGCCGAGCCCGAAGACCAGCTTGCGCATCTGCCAGAGGCGCTTGAACGACAGTTCCAGCCCGATGGTGAACAGGAGCAGGATGATCCCGAACTCGGCAAAGATATCGAGCGATTCCGGCTCGCTTATCGTGACGTGGGTCAGCCACGCGACCTCGGGGGTCAGCCCGCCCAGCGCGTAGGGGCCGACCAGAATGCCGACCAGAAGGAAGCCGATCACGGGCGTGATGCGAAAGCGCGCGAACAGCGGGATCACGATCCCCGCCGCGCCCAGAATCACCAGCGCATCCGAAATCGCTGTCGTCGGTTCGAGTTCACCCGCCACGGACCGGACTATAGCTGGCTTTGCAGCAGTTTGAAGCCTCGGCCCGCAGCATTGCGGGGTGAAACTGCGCGAAGGTCAGCCGCCCCCAGGCGTGCGTGGGCCCATCGGCCTGGCATCCTGCCCGGCGGCTTCCTCGGCATCTTCGCCGATCCGCGGCGAAACCTGGCCGACGCGCTTGTCCCATTCGATCTGGTAGAGATCGAAGCGGCGATCGTGCAGGTTGCGCACCGTGCCTTCGGCGCGTGCCCAGCTGAGATCGGCGAGGTTCACGTCGCTGATCGTCAGCGTCTCGACATTCTCGCTCGCTTCGGCCGCGATCCCGTCACGCGCGAAGGGGAAGTCGCACGGCGTCAGGATGCAGCTTTGTGCGTACTGGATATCCATGTTCGCGACATTGGGCAGGTTGCCGACATTGCCGCTCAAGACGGTGAAGCACTGGTTCTCGATCGCGCGGGCCTGCGCGCAATAGCGTACCCGCATGTAGCCTTGGCGGCTGTCGGTACAGAAGGGCACGAAGATGATCCGCGCGCCTTCGTCGACCAGCCTGCGGGCGAGTTCGGGAAATTCGCTGTCGTAGCAGATCAGCACGCCGATCGGGCCGCAGTCGGTGGGGATCGCGTCGATCGAATCGCCGCCCTTGATGTTCCACCAATAGGCCTCGTTCGGCGTCGCGTGAATCTTCTCCTGCGCATGGATCGATCCGTCTCGCAGGCACACATAGGCGACATTGTGGATGTCGCCGTCGTCCATCCGGGTGGGGTGCGATCCGCCGATGATGTTGATGTTGTAGCTCAGCGCGAGTTCGGACAGCTTCTGGCGGATCTTCGGCGTGTAGCGGCTGAGCGCCTCGATCGCCTCGATCGGGCTCAGCTCTTCTTCCTCGGCGCTCAGCAGCATCAGCGTGAACAGTTCGGGGAAGAGGATGAAGTCGCTTTCGTAGTCCGCCGCGACATCGACGAAATATTCGATGTGGCGCATGAACTCGTCGAACCCGCTCACCGCGCGGGCCTGCAGCTGGCAGGTCGCGATCCGCACGCTCTCGACGTCGCGCGGCATGCGGTGCTTGCGCGGGGCGTCGGCGTCGACGTAGGGATTGCGCCAGACCATCCGCACCGCGAAAGCCTTTGAGCGCTTGTCTTCGGGCAGATAGTTCTCGAGGATTCCCTGCGGCTCGAACCCGTTGGCGAGCTGGAAGCGCAGCACGGGGTCGTGGATCTTGTTGTCGATCACCTTCTCGAGGTAATCCTGCGGGCTCTCGGCATTATTGCGCTTGCGCCGCATGGCATTGGCGAGGCCGGGCATGCGGCCGCCGAACACGATACCGGACAGGTCGAGCCGTTCGGCGAGCGCGCGCCGTTCCTCGTACAGGCGCCGCCCGATCCGCGTGCCGCGCACCTTCGGGTCGACGCACATCTCGTAGCCGTAGAGCCAGTCGCCGGTCGGATCGTGACGGCTGCCGAAGCCGTTGCCGGTCACCTCGTCCCAGCTATGGTCGGATAGCGCGACATTCGCCTTCAGCCGCATCGAGGCGCAATAGCCCACGATCACGCCATCGAGCCTGGCGACGAAGCAGCCGTCGCGGTAATTGTTCAGCTGCCCGCGAATTTCGCCCAGAGTGTAGGGCGGCAGATCGACATAGGCGCGGCTGACGAGATCGGCGATCTCGCGCACATCCTTCAACTTTGCCTGCCGGACTTCGAGCCGCGCCTTGGTTTTGGCAGTGGTCGTAATCGGATCGTCTCCCTACGCTGATATCGGCCCGGCACTAGGCGCTCCAACAGGAAAGGTCACGACCATGCCTCACGTTCCCGAACGCCCCGTGGTGATAGTTGGGGGAGGGCCTGCAGGCATCTTCGCGGGCCTCTTGCTGGCCCGCGCCGGAGTGCCGGTGACCGTGCTGGAAAAACACGAGGATTTCTTTCGAGATTTTCGGGGAGATACGGTTCACCCCGCCACGCTGGGCCTGTTCGAACAGCTCGGCTGGCTCGATGAGTTGCTGGCGCTACCTTATAGCAAGGTCGAGACGCTTGGAATGCGGATCGCAGGACAAGAGCGGCGGCT
The DNA here is from genome assembly GCA_002712945.1 of Citromicrobium sp. The sequence continues at coordinate 4,065 of PAVA01000024.1, read as the reverse complement.
GGCCGATTTCCGGAAGCTTCCGGTGCGTGCCCCGTTCATTGCGATGATGCCGCAGTGGGATCTGCTCGATTTCCTATCGGGCAAGGCGAAGCAATATCCCGGGTTCGATCTGCGCATGGGTGCCGAGGCTGTCGCCGCCCATGCCGATGAAGCAGGTCGGATCGACAGCGTGGAGATCGCGGGCGGCGAGATATTGCCAGCCCGGCTCGTCATCGCGGCGGACGGACGCCGCTCGATCATGCGCGACCAGGCGCAACTCCCGCTCAAGACCATCGGCGCGCCGATGGACGTATTGTGGTTCAAGCTCGACCGACCTTCCGACCTTGGGCCGGAGAGCTTCGGAGCGCTGGAGGCGAGGAAGTTTCTCGTCCTCATCAACCGGCGCACTTACCTGCAATGCGCGTTTGTCATTCCCAAGGGCGCGGGCGACGAAATTCGCGCGCAGGGCATCGCTGCCTTTCGGGAGCGTTTGCGCGGTGTTGTGCCCGAGCTCGATGGGGTGATCGACGGTCTTGCGGATATGGAGCAGGTCAAGCTGCTGAGTGTTTCGCTTGATCGATTGACCCGGTGGCATCGCGATGGACTGCTGGCGATCGGCGATGCAGCCCACGCGATGAGTCCGGTAGGCGGTGTCGGCATCAATGTGGCAGTTCAGGATGCGGTGGTCGCCGCGAACGTGCTGGCGCAGCCACTCGCGCGCGAAGACAACCCCGATCCGCTGCTCGCCCGCGTGCAGCAGCTGCGCGCACGCTCGGTTCACTATACCCAGATGCTCCAGAAGCAGACGCAGGATCGTTTCATCATGCCGATCCTCGAACGCGAGGAACCCATAGAGCGTGCCCCGTTGGCGATACGGATCATGGACAGGATTACACCGCTCCAGCGATTGCCCGCGCGACTTATCGGGCTCGGGATCGATATGCCCGAAATAGAAAGCCCCGACGCCCACGCCTGAACGCAGCCGCCGGGGCCAGTAGTCCCTTCGAAGGGGCGGGGCCGGTTATGCCGGGGCCAGGCCCTGCTTCTTCATCTCGGTTTCGAGGTTCTTCACGATGGCCTCGAAGAACTGCTCGGTCGTGAGCCAGCTCTGGCCCGGGCCGATCAGCAGCGCGAGATCCTTGGTCATCTGGCCATTCTCGACCGTCTTGATGCAGACCTTCTCCAGCGTTTCGGCGAAGGCGACCACATCGGGCGTATCGTCGAACTTGCCGCGATACATCAGGCCGCGGGTCCACGCGAAGATGGATGCGATGGGGTTGGTGCTGGTCGCCTTGCCTTCCTGGTGCTGGCGATAATGGCGGGTGACGGTGCCGTGCGCGGCTTCGGCTTCCACGGTCTTGCCGTCGGGCGTCATCAGCACGGAGGTCATCAGGCCGAGCGAGCCGAAGCCCTGCGCCACGATGTCCGACTGCACGTCGCCGTCGTAGTTCTTGCAGGCCCACACGAACTTGCCGCTCCACTTCAGCGCGGCGGCAACCATGTCGTCGATCAGGCGGTGTTCGTAGGTGATCCCGGCCTTGTCGAAATCGGCCTTGAACTCGGCGTTGAAGACCTCCTCGAACAGGTCCTTGAAGCGGCCATCATACTTCTTGAGGATGGTGTTCTTGGTGCTGAGGTACACCGGCCACTTGCGGTCGAGGCCGTACTGGAAGCTGGCGCGCGCGAAATCGCGGATCGAATCGTCCAGATTGTACATCGTCATCGCGACGCCGGGGCTGGGGAACTCGAACACGTCGATGTCGATGTTCTCGCCGTCTTCGCCCTCGAAGACCATCCGCAGCTTGCCCTTGCCGGGGATCAGCGTGTCCTTGGCGCGGTACTGGTCGCCGAAGGCATGGCGGCCGACGACGATCGGGTCGGTCCAGCCGGGCACGAGGCGCGGCACGTTGTCGATCACGATCGGCTCGCGGAAGACGACGCCGCCCAGGATGTTGCGGATCGTGCCATTGGGCGAAACCCACATCTTCTTGAGGTCGAATTCCTCGACCCGCGCTTCGTCCGGGGTGATCGTGGCGCACTTCACGCCAACGCCATGTTCCTTGATCGCGTTCGCGGCATCGACGGTGATCTGGTCATCGGTCGCGTCGCGGCTCTCGATCGAGAGATCGTAATACTTAAGATCAATGTCGAGATAGGGCAGGATCAGCCTTTCGCGAATCCACTGCCAGATGATCTTCGTCATTTCGTCGCCGTCGAGTTCGACGACCGGGTTCTTGACCTGAATCTTTGCCATTATCCGTCCCTGCTGGTCCGCGTGTGTTGCTATAAGGGGGTGAAATCTGGCGCGGCTTTAGCAGGTGGCGAGGCACGTGCAAGGCGGGTGCCATGCCGATCTGCCGGGACGAGAAGCGGCTTTAGGACAGATCGAGCGATCGCAGCCATGCCAGCGCGCCCTCGTCCATTCCCTTGAACTTGGGCGCATCGGCAAGCGGTGCGACGAGAAGGCCGGTGCCGTCGGGCAGCTGCCACTTGATCCGATGATACAGCTTGGAGCGGGAAAGCTCGCTTGCGATGCAATAGACACCGGGCGCGAAGGCCCGGCCGTCGCCGCACAGATCTAGCCTGTCGGGGATCGCGTCGGGATCGGGGATGACGAGAAGGTAGAGCGCGTCTGCCAAGAATGACCGGGCCTTGTCCGCTATGTGCCCGAACGGCGAAGTCCGCCGAAAAACCCCAATGGTGGGCGTACCAAGATTTGAACTTGGGACCCCTACGATGTCAACATAGTGCTCTACCCCTGAGCTATACGCCCGCACCATGGGGATCGCCGTTGTCACGGCGGACGCGCCAGATAGCCGCGCCAGCCTCGCGTTACAAGAGGCTAAAGCGCCTTACAGCAAAGCCTCGCGCGCATCGGCGAAAACACGGTCCACCTCCAGCACCAGATCGCGCAGGTGAAAGGGCTTCGACAGCACCTTGGCCTGTGGCTGGTCCGCGCTGGCCTTGAGTGAGACCGCCGCAAAGCCGGTGATGAACATCACGCGGGTTTCCGGGCTCACCTCGTTGCAGCGCTGCGCAAGTTCGATCCCGTCCATTTCCGGCATTACGATGTCGGACAGCAGCAGGTCGTATTGCTCGCTCTCCAGCAGGGGCAGGGCGGCCGTCCCGCAATCGACCGAATCGACCGCGTAGCCGGCTTTTTCCAGCGCGCGGGCCAGGTAGGTCCGCATCGCTTCCTCGTCCTCGGCCAGAAGGATTCGCCGATAATGTACAGGTTCGCTCATGGGGGTCGATCATAGCGTCAGGCACTTAACGAATCTTTGGCGCGCGAGGGGCTTGCCCTGCTTTGACACATACCCGCGGACGGTCCAGCGTCGGCCCTATGGAACCGGCGGAACACAGCGATTCGCGAGAGAATATTTCCGGCGGCATGATTCCGGGAAGCGGAGCACCCGCCTTCACCTTGCGCGGTGTGCGGCAAGCCAGGGTTCCGGTGCTGGTCGCGGCGCCGCATGGAGGGCGTGCCTATCCGCACGATCTCGACGAGACCATGCGCAATCCGGCGATCGCCAAGCTGCGGCTGGAAGACCGGCTGGTGGACGAGCTGGCCGCCGCGGTCGCGGCTCAATCCGGCGCGGCCTCGCTCATCGCCCACGCGCCGCGCGCGATGCTCGATCTCAATCGTGCGGCAGACGACCTCGACTGGTCGATGGTGGCCGGGGGGCGCCCAGAAGGCACCGCTCACTCGGCGGCGAATCGCCGGGCGCGGAGCGGGTTGGGGCTGGTCCCACGCCGGGTCTCTGGCGTGGGCGAGGTGTGGCGCGAACAGATTTCGGGTGAATCGGTCGCGGCGCGGATCGCGGGGATCCACGAACCCTATCACCGCGCGCTCGCACGGGCGCTCGGCGAGATACGCAGGGAATGGGGCGTGGCGGTGCTGATCGACCTCCATTCCATGCCCCCGCTACGCACCCGGCATCCGGGCGAGAGACCCACCGATTTCGTGGTCGGGGACCGTTTCGGCGCGTCGTGCGAAGAGAGTATCGCGGCGCATGCCCTGCAATTCTTTGCAGGCCATGATCGGGGCGTCGCGCACAACCGGCCCTATGCGGGCGGCTATGTGCT
>PAVA01000023.1 GCA_002712945.1 Citromicrobium sp. | reverse complement strand
GCATCCAGAGGGATTATGGCTGCTACATGCCGTTCAAGCTGGACGAACTCGCCAAGGAGCCGGGCGGCCCCTGGCACACCGCTCGAAAGGGCCTCGCACCTCTGGCACCCAGCGACAAGATCATCCCCAAGGCCGCCATGAAGAGCTTCTACAGGGAGAAGATCAAGGATGCCGCATAACTCCGAGAAGGGCCGTATGCGCACCGACCGGCAAGATCCCCGCCCGTCCTTGGGGTCATTAGAAGATCATGAAGGGGTAACGGTGAGTTTCGCCCATTACAGGGCAGAGACGGAATGCCTTTCGAGCTGGAACAAGGCTGATCTCAAGAGCTTCGTCGGTGTCGTCGAGAAACTGCGAACGATGGATGTCACGACACTTCGAAATTCCAGCCTCTGCTCCCCGCATCGAGGCGAAGTGCGACCGGCGAAGCGTTTTACGAGACCCGACACGATCGGGAAGGACTACCGAATGCATGAGATCCGAGTAGATCGAAGCAACACTGCGCGAATGCATGGCGTGATCGAGGAATCGGTGTTCTACCTTGTCTGGCTCGACCGTAAACATGAGGTGTTTCCCTGGAGGAAGAACAAGAAGTGAATGTGCAATTTTCTCTCACATTCACGCATCTCCAAGGTCACGTTGCCTGTATGATTTCTGCTAGCGTCACGTGATGCGCTAACGGATTGAGCAAATCGCGGACTAGTCGCGCCTGGCTTGCATGGATCGAGTCCGAGGGTCCCTTGATCTCCACAAACCGAACCTCGTCGCCGCGCCAGAGCGTAAGATCCGGCCAGCCCGCCCTCAGATCGTAGGGCGCAGTAGAAAAGCGATCCGCAATGGCAGCGAGGCGTTCGTTGCCGAGCGCCTTGAAGAGGCCTTCCACGCCATCCCACCAGACGCCTGGATAGAATGCGGGGGAATCCCCTGAACGCTTGGATATCAGGGCCCAGTTCCTTCGCAGCTGCCCGATGTCCGCTCGCCTGACGCTCGCCAGCATGTCGCCGATGGCATATCGATCCTCATCGAACGCGACGTTCTGCGCATACAGTGCCTCGATGTAGGTGTCGGCGTTACGCTCCGCCAGCTTTGCGAAGGACGCGGCCTTGATAACCGTGAGGATCAATCCTCCTTCGGCTGCGGCCCCGCTCCAGCCTCCATCGAGGTAGTGCTCTAGCGCGGCATTCTCGATCGACGTCCATTCGCGGAAGGCGGCACTCCTCCATAGCTTGTTCTCGCCCTTTTCAAGTTCGATGACCTCATGCTTCATGCCGAACCGGTCAGCCTGCTTCTCCAGACGTCCCTTGCGCGGTGGCTTCGTCTTCGACGTCCCCCCAACTGCGCGCCGCAACTTTTCCGAACGCCTGAAAACGCCGACCTGAGGGTCAAGCAACAGCGCGCTGTCATACGCTTCCAGCGCTTCGGCATCGCGATCCAGTTTCTCGAGTAGTTCGCCCTTTGCTCTAAAGGCTCTTGCACGAAGCCAATCAGCGTCGGTGCTGCATGCTACGGCGAGGCCCTGCAGAATCGCCGCGATGTCTCCGGACGCAGCGTCTGGCCCGGCCTGCTCGATGGCTGACTTGATCACGTTGAGGTCACCGCGCCCAATCCGAGCGCGCTGCCACTCAGTGGCATTCACCAATCGACCGGTGAAGTCATAAGCCGCGCGATCCCCTTCCTCCGTGACGACATGAACCAGGTCAGCATCGGTATCGAATTCATAGCCGGCTACGGATACGGGTTCCGGATCCCATCGGGCGAGTTCCCGTCCCGCATGCACATCGAACACGATCAGCTTGCAACTATCACTGCTCCCCGGAGAATTCAGCGTCCGGCAGATCGCCATCCTTCCGTCAGGAGAGAGTGCGTGATCGTCGATGTTGGCCGCTAGGGCGTGGTGTAGAAGCTGCCGTCCCTCGCTCGAGAAGCCAGCGAGCACTCCGTCGAGCCCATCCCCGAACAACCAGTCGCTTATCAATACCGTGCCGTCGTCTGCGACCTTCCCGTCCTGGGGACGCTGAAGGTTGCCTTGTGCAATCAGGCGATCGCCCTCGAGCAGGATCCATCGCCCCTCTCCGTCATACCGGTGGCCGCCCCTACTGCCATCCGGACTGCGATCCGACCAGCCAACGACATAGCGGCCATTCGGCGAGCGGGAAAACTGCCCGAAAAAGCCAAGATCTCGTATGGTGAGAAACCGATCGGAGAAGAAGTCGAGCGAGCAACGCGTAGGATTCTCGGTTTGTGAGGGAGGGTCCCGCGGGGTTGCCGCTGTCGGAGCAGATGCGAGTTCGGCGAGCCTGCGCCAAAGACCTTTCACGTCGACCATCCCGCTCGCGTGCGAAAACTACTCACAGCCGACGCCATCGCCATCGCGATCAAGGTGCCTGGCATATCCCGGGTCGCCTCTCCTGACGGGTGCTGCCCCCGCAGCACGCGCCGCGGCGCAATTCGCATAGTATACAGCCCCGCTTGCTGGCGCACGCTCCCGTGCTTGCGAGGCCTGAGCGCGGTGGCAATGACGACCACCGTTCTTGCGATCATTGTGACATCCGTCGGCCGCGAGACCTCCGGGATGGGCCGAAGCGGCGGCCGCCCACACAAGCGAAGCAACTGCGATCACCAGCGATCCGAACATAAGCGTTGCGACCAGCCCAAACTCCAGCCGGATCAACCAACCGCGCTTTTCGCTCTTCCGATCGCTCCATTCCCTTAGCGACATTCGTGCCTCCCCCAATACCGGTCCCACCGAGCGGCCCAACCTCCGTGGACCATAGCACAGGATAGGTCACCGGACTTCGGCGAGGTGCACCACGCGCCTGTCCGGTCACCTCCTGCAGAACCGGTCGAAACACATCGCATTGGAGGGCCCGTTACGAGGACATGACCGTGGCGCCCGGTGCCGGTGGGGCGGCCGATCAAGTCGACCAATGCGTCGCGCGCCACCATCGCATCGGCTGCGGGGCAGGGGTGACCATCGGAACAGGAGCCGTCGAGCTCGCGCGCTGCAATGCCGGCGAGCCGGATACGAGGACCTTCCTCGCACCATACAGGCCCATCGCCGTCCCACACGGCTTCGGGGGTGCAGTTGAAAGCCTCGCCGGCCGGCACGACTGCGGCTGCGAGAAGAATAAGTGCCGACATTCGAACTTCTTACCGGACCTTCCGATCCATTCAATGGCCGTCGCACCGAGGCGCGGTGAACGCGCGCGGTCGCAGACGCGCGACAACCCTCTTGGGGTGGAGGGGAGTGGAATGAGCCAAAGTTTGCAGTTGTAATAGTTTGGAGTGGAAAAATGCCTGAACCGGACTTTGCCGGTATCGAGCCGGCGCGCGTGCCCGAGGCCAAGCGCAGGTTAGCCGCCATAGACAAGTATCTGAGCTTGCCGTCTCCGACCGGCGAGGATGCCATTCGCCTCGCTCGCTCGATCGGGATAACGCGTTACCAGTTTCAGCGGCTGGTCAAGGCATGGTGCGAACACCGGAATGCGAAGATGCTCGTAGTGACCAAGCGGGGAAGAGCGACGCGCAACTACGGCATCGACCCACGTGCCAAGGCGATCGCGACCGAAGTCATCGAGGCAAGCGGCGCTGATGCGCAACTGACGAAAGTGGCGCCGATCGTCGAACAGCGCTGCGTCGAAATCGGAGCCAAGCCACCGTCCCGCCCAACGATCTACAACTGGATACGCCAGCGACAAGCCCAGGCCGCAAATACAGAGGGCGCTCCCCGCATCGTGGTTGGCAGAATGTGGCCGCGGTTGGTGGTGAAGGCGCATCCCGATACCTTTCCACTCGTCCTTGTGGCTGTAGCGTTGCCGGAAAAGTGCATCCTCGCCCATCGTGTGTCCTTCGACCCGGCACGGCCGGCCTCTGTCAGAGCCCTGGTCGATGATCTGCTTCGTAAGCGTTCGACGAAGGCGATGGCCCGGCCACTGCTCTTAAGTCCGAATGACCTAAACGAGGCACGCCCATCACTGGGCGTAAATGGCCTCGATGACTTGAAGAGCCACCCGCGCTCGCTCCAGCGGATCATGTCGCAGACCTTCGGAGGCGCGCTGGCGGATATTCGCGTCGTCTTTCAGATCCAGAAGGCGTTGAAGACCTCCGCGGCCAACCTCTCCCGGCAGGACGAGGCGATCGGTGAAGATTTCGCAATGGCGACAATCGACCAGGCCGTCAGCGATCACAACCGTCGTTGCGGATCCGACCAGGTTTCCTTCGACATTACCGTTGGCTGAGTCCCAAGCGAAGGCCGTCCGGTGTCAGGTGCGATTCATTTTAGCTCGGCAACCATCTGAAGTAGTTCGAGCACTTCCGCAGGGATCTCGCTCAGGGCGTCGGAAGCTAGAGGCTGCTTCTCTCGCATGACCTCATCATTATACTCCGCTGCCTTGATGGCGAAATGGGCCTCAAGCTCCGAACGCGACCATGGGGTCATGTCCCCGTTCGGAGGCAGGGCATCTCCGCGCAAGGTCCTCGCCGGTGTCAGGGTCAGGAGACCAAGCTTGCCGCCCACCAGCTTCTTAAAATATCGACCGAAGCGAGCGTCGCTGTCTGCGTGCTGGACATTGCCGGATATGGCTGCGTCAAGGCGCTCGACAAGCTTGGCAGTCGCTTCCTTGTCGAGCCCGGACTTGATTTCCACCTCGGTCAGTCGCGTCGCCCAGGTCGGTGGAGACAGATCGTCAAGTTTCGCCAAGGCATCGCGAGCCGCTCGCTGATAGCCTGGGAGCGCTACGGCGCTCTCCGCGACGTGCCAGCCGAGTATCATCCGCGTGCCCACGTCGAGAACGACGAACAAGATCCAAGGCCGGCCATCCCCCTGCGGGGCGCTGATAGCCGAACAATCGAAGCGCAGAGCGTGACCTGCCTCGCCCGTAGCCTTGACGCGCCGGATCTCTGTCTCGACGATACGGCGCAAGACCATTGGGCTCGGCACGGAGGTTGGATCAACTCCAGCTGCTTCGACCATGTGGCGGGTCAACTGGGCGACAGACGCATCGGCGTGGGCGCGAACGACCTTACCAACAACGGCTTGAAGAGCGTTCACGACCTCCCCTTTGGACGGTCGAGCCCGAGCGGACGCGCCTGACCCTCGGCGCACCGCGAGAGATCCAAGCGATGGGTGGTCGCGCCAGGCAGCCGCAAGCCTGTAAAAGCGACTGATGCTCACGTTCGCAGTTCGGCATGCCTCTTCAATGTCGAGTTCACCGTCGCGCCACCCTTCTATCGCATCGATCCGACGTCGCGCCAGATCGCGCCGGGAAGGTGATAGTAGCTTCCACTCCTCTTCATCAGTGGCCGGGAGCGAGCTGGGCAGCGACACCGATGCGCCGCCTTTCATGTCTCGCTTGCCACCATATGCCAAAGGCGGGCGAGCGAAGATACTGACGTCAATTTTTCATCCATACCTGCCGGGGTAACATAAAAATTCTACATGCCAATGCGAATCTCCTTGCTTTTCTGAAACGCACTTTCTAAATGCCAACGCACTAAGGGAGTTGTGCGTATGAGCATTGAGATCGATCCACCGGCGAACAAGTGGAAGCCGAAGGGTGAATGCCCGTTCACTGATAGCGAGCAACCAGAGCGCGATCATGATCGCGAATCTGCCGAGCGGAAAAATGCGGTAGATGGGAATTCGAACTACGTTCGAGCGGATCTCACCGCTACGCGAGTTAGTTCAGCCCGCTCCATCCCGCCGATGCCGCGATGGAACCGACACGCGAGCATCTCGGCGATGCGTTCGCGGCGCACCTCCCCTTGGCGGTGGACCCCGGTCAGCGGGAGGCCCGTGTCGTGACCGTCAGCCGTCCGCAAAGATCTCAGGCCATCCCCGATCTTCGGGATGAAGCCCAGCCAGCGGACGGACGCCGGCTTGTTCGGACCGGCAGTGGCGAGACCGACAATCCTCCGCTCGGCCACATCGTGGTGTTCCGCCACGGCGGGACGGAGAGACCAGTGGTGACGCGCGGAGGTCTCCATCTGCGTTTCCGCATGCCGTCGGTGAAGACCGGAATGACGGAAGTCGGCGAGGGAAGGGGAGAGGAACTGCTCGCCATGCAGTGCGAAGTCGATGGCGACATCGTCCAGTTCAAATGCCATCCCTACAAATTCGACATCGCATTCGGCGGGCCGCGTTTCACCTATCGTCCCGATCTCGCGATCCTCTACCGCGATGGCCGGATCGAGATCGTCGAGGTCAAACGCACTCCGGACGATCTCAGCACCGACGACAAGGTCAGCCTGGCGAGAGTTCGGGAATTCGTCCGCAGGTGTGGCTGGGAGTTCTCCATCCGCTACCTCGAGGATATTCGCGGTTCGAGATGGCGTGAACACAACGTCGCCAACATCTTCGGACGTCGCGCGATGGCGCTGACCCACGATGAGAGTTCGCGAGCGCAGGCAGTCCGAGCGAAAATGCAGCAGGTGAGATGGGGCGACCTGATCAGCCTCGTCGCGCCGCATGATCGCAAGCACGGCAACGCTGTCGTCGAGCGCCTCATTGCCGGCGGGATGTTCATCGTCGACTTCGATGCGCGGTTCGATGATCGGACAATTCTCCGTCCCACTACGATCGCCGCACCGCGAGCGCTGCCAGGATTTGAGGAGATCGCAGCGTGACGATACCCCTCGCCTACCATCAGGAAAAAGGGGATCTCGTCGAGATTCTCGGACGCGATTACATCTTCGAGCGCGTCGATCCCGACTGCGCAGTGACATACCGCGCACCCTACGCCGCCTCCTATCCCGACTTCATGGTCGACGGCGATGACGGGCACCCTCGCAAGCCGACCACGGCTGAAATGAATGCCATCTTCGCGAAGGATGGCATCATCTTCCGGTCGAAACCCTCGAGTAATGCAAGCCGCCGACTGGCTCGCAACATGGAACTGGATGCCGATCAGTGCCGAAAGATGGATGCAAAGTCTCCTCTGCGCGTCGCGATCACCCTCTTTTGTGACGACAACTGCGGCTCTCTCTCCGACGACGCGATGCGGCCAATTATCCGCCGCGCGGTCTCCCAGCCGGGTATTGCTGCGCTAAATCCCACAGGATGGGAGCCGCACCCAACCACAGTTCGCGAATGGCTGCGGGAACGCGGGGAACCGGGAAGGCGCAAGCCGCGCGATGGCGTGTCGATGGCCGGTCGCTACCTGCGTTCGATCGTCAGCAGACACCCGGTCGAGCTGATCCTCTATCACATGATGTCCGCATGTCTCGCGAATGACCGGGATCAGATCCAGAGCTTCTACGACTGCTACGTGGCCGACCTGTGGAAGGTCAGCAACGGCAAGCCGCTCGACCGTCCAATGCTCATCGAAGGCGAGGACGGAACCTGGAGCGTCGGCGACAAGGCCGCAGAATATCCCAGGCCGTCGACACCCTACAAGCCCGTTCACTACACCACCTTCTGGCGCCGGGTCCGCGATATGCGCTCCCCGAAGCTTTTCGGCCTCGCGACTACCGAGAGGGGAAAGCGCTCTCGCTACGGTGGTGGTGGTTTCAGCGAGCGCCCGTCCTTCGGCTCGCTGTGCGAAGCGGACGAAACGCCCGTTCCCAACGTCTTCCTCGTCGATGACGACACCGGCATCGGCATGGGCTCGGCCACGATGTCACTGATGGCCGAATGCAGCACGACGGCATTGGTCGGATGGGATCTGTGCGCCGAGGCGGCTTCGAGTGCCTCCCTGCTGCGCACCGTCAGGCACGCCAACTCGATCAAGGATGTTCCCGAGGACCTACTCGGTAAATTCCCGGACCTGCCCTTCGTCAGGTTGCGCCCCGATCGCATCAAGGTCGACAATTCATCCGGCGCGCATTCCCGTCACTTCGAGGACGCGTGCGCGGAGGCATACATCCAGGTCAACTTCACCGGGAAGGAGCATCCCACTCACAAGGCGCTCATCGAAAGAACCATCGGGACAATGCTCCAGATGCTGTTCAAGAAGTTGCCGAGCCACAATTACGACATCGAACTGATGCGCAAGTTCGGATTTAATCCGGACAAACAGATCCTCTGCACAATCTCCACGGCGCGCGACCTCCTCGATCGGGCATGCTTCACTTACAATATCCAAAGGCACGAAGGCCTATGAAGCGGCAACCCCTCCTGATGTGGCGCAAGGCCATCGCTACTCGCGCGCCCAACGTCATCGCGGATCTCGACGAGTTCGATCGCAACATGGGCTGCGTGAAGTTCGACGCTGCCGTCTACGCGACCGGGGTCGTGTTCATGCACAACCGGTATTCGTGCCATGAAATGGGTGAGATCGTCGGGTTCTTCGAGCGCGGCAACATTCCCGAAGGAGACGTCACACCGAAGCAGCCCCGCAGGAACCAAAATCCACACCGCAAGGTCACCGCACGTGGCAAGCTGAAATTCGACCCAGATAACCTCGGGGTAGTCCATCTCTGGATCCCATTCGGCGAGGACAAGCGCTGGATAACGCTCAAGTGCGACAATCCGGACATGGAAGGCGTTCCTGTCTGGTTGCACGAGAAGTGCATGGAGCTGGCGAACATCGAGGCCGACGAATTCTGCTCTAAGGAGGAGCAGGCGGTTTTCCGCGCCAAGCTGTTCGACATGATCTCGAATGTGAACGAGAAAGCGTCGGCGAAAAACCGCAAGCTCCTCGGCCGAGCCTTGGCGGATAAATCGACGGCGGCGTCATTGCGGCGCTACGTCGAACTCACGCCCGAGGAAGGCGAGGACACCCCCGCTGTTGAGACCCGGACCGATACCGACCCCCAGGACATCCATCCGTTCGAGCCGGACGCGTGCGTCATCGACAATGCCCTTGCGGGAAGTCGGCGCAAGGACGCGGGAGACATGACCCCGCGGCCCAGGAAAATGGCGAAACAGACGCCCAAGACGTGGGCACAGATGCAGCGCGCGAAGAAGAGGGGTGTCCCGGTCCGCGCGCGCAATGAAAACGGCAGAGCGAACTCGAGAACGCGGCGAGAGGCACCGCCGCGTCGATCCTCGGGAAGAGGCCTTACATGGAAGGAGAAGTGATGAGCAAGAAAAGCGAAAAGGCCGAAATAAAGGATGTCACTGAAGCTGATCAGTTGACCATCTCTCCGGCGATCAAGGATGCCTTCCGGTCGCTGCGCGACCAGAAGGTGGCCATGCGCTCGACTGCTGCGACCCGGGCGATCGCGGCGTTCAACACGATCCGGCTTCCCTATCCCCGCCAGCTCGAAGCCATGCTGACCTTTCAAGAGGCTCAGGATCTTGGACGTGCAATGAAAGGACGCAGGCAGACAGCGATCTGTGTCTTCGACCCGCCACACACGGGAAAGACCACCGCGGCTGAAACCTTCGTGGACGTGGCTAACGAAGGGGCCGAGGAAGGAATTCGGCCGGTCATCTTCATGAGTTTCGGCAGTGGTGGCGGGCCGAGCGAAATGTATCGCGCGATCCTGAAAATCCTCGGCGAAGGCTTCCCGGCAACAAAGGACCTCGAAATCCTCCGTGATCGCGCCTGCGAGGCGATGCGGCATGCCCGCACAGATCTCCTCATGATCGATGAAGCGCACGAGGGAGGCAAGGGATCGGCCTACGGCCCACGCCTCACGGCGGAGCTCAAGACGCTGCTTAATGGCGGACACGTGGGGATCGTCCTGCTCGGGACCGAAAAGGCAGAAGAGATGATCAGCAAGGACCAAGAGTTCCTCATGCGGACCATGGCACCGTGTCGTCTCGGAGCACTCGACTGGGCAGTCGACGAAGACAGGGATCTCTGGATCGGATTCCTGTCAAAGCTCGATGAAGAGATGATCCGGATCGGCATCATTGCCGAACCGACCGGCCTTGCCGATGAGGAACTGGCGTTGGCTCTCTGGCAGGCATGCGGCGGGATCATCGGCCAGCTCATGAGCGTGGTGAGACAGGCGCTGCGCATCTCGATCCACGACGACCGCGATTTCATCTCTGTCGACGATCTCGTAGTCGCAGTCGATGACTGGTCGATCTCGCTCGGGCTGTGCGATACCAATCCGCTAGAGCTCCTCCTCCTCGAAGCAGCCTGACGCATGCTCGCTCTGGCCGATATCTCGCAGGAACTGCTGCGTAGGGAACGTTCGACAGACGATGCTCCTCGTCGGCTGCTCTATCGGGACCGGGTTTCCTTCTCGTTCAAAGACGGGGAATCCCTGCGAGGCGGCATGGCCCGAGCCTGTGAACTCGCCGGCGCGCCGAACAGCTGGACGGTCCTGCGGGAAGTCGGGCTCAAGCACCGAAATCGGGTGCTGGTGTCCGAGGATCCCGACATCGATATCGGCGCACTCGCGGAGGCGCTTGGCGTCACGCGCGAGGAGGTGGCCGCCAGACAATATCCCGAAAGGGAGAACGGAGCCCGGGAATACTTCGGAATGATCGTTCCGGCAGGCAGCATCGAAAGCCGTGCAAGGAGATATTCGCCGACGTTCCTTCGTGACCGTGGATATCATCTCGCTGCTTGGGAGCTGAAGTTCCTCCCCTTCTGCCCGGTGACCTGGGACATGCTGCTGCAACACTGCGATGCGTGCCGATCGCAGCCTCCGCAGGCGCAGGGGTGGGTCAGGACGCTCACGCCCGTCGATCGGTGCGACGAGTGCGGGAGAAAGCTGGCCGAGAGGTCCACCCCCAAAGTATCCGAGGAACTGCGGCCAGCACTCGAGATTATCTCGTGCCTCGTGCGCTGCACGGAGAAGGAACGCGCGTCGGTATTCGATTTACTCCCGATCGATCTCGGGAGGGCTGATCCGCAGGCCTTGCTTGATGTGATCCTAGGTCTGGCGAAGCACATGAAAGCCCCTTACGCGGAAGAGGACAATGACCCGCAGGTGATCCGCCTCCATCGAGCTTGCAAAGCCGTCCAAAGCTGGCCGACTGGTCTGGATGACATCGAGTTCAGTGCGTCACGCACAGGCCAGACCCTTCCGCCGCTACTGCAGAGCTACGCAGCGTTGGGAGCAGAGCCGGCTATCGATGCGGCCGAGGCGGAATACGCCAACGTCAGAGCAGTGACGCACTTAACTGGTGGCGGCGATCTCGATCGGATCGTCGGGCTCAGAGAGGCCTCTGCGATTTCAGGGTTGGAAGACGACACGCTTCGCGCCGCGTGGGAAGCGCAACTGATCACCCGGAGGTATCGCGCTCATGGGAATAGATTGCTTCCCGCTTTCGAAGTGCGAGAATTGCTGGCGTTCGCTGAAGCGTGGAAGACCCGGGTGAGCGCATCATCGGTTGCCTCCCGTTTCGGGCTTCCGACATATGCCATCGAGCAATGCGTAATACGGGGGCACCTCGTCCCCACCGCGCTCAGCCTGCCGGGATCGGGCTACTTCTTCTCTAAGCAGGCCGCCGATCGCTTCTGTGATGGGGCATCCCTTCAGCAGCCCGCACCTCATGTTGCGACGGTCGCTTTATATGATCTGATGCGACTGGTCTCGGGTAGACTGAAGCCCTGGGGTGAAGTCCTGGGTGCGGTAGCGCTTGGCCGAATTTCAGCAAAGCTCGAGCCGGGAGATGATAATCAGTTAGCCAAGCGGCTTCAGATCGACGAAAGTTCCGCGAAATGTCTCATCGGAAAGGAGGCTGCCAAGGGGGTGCCCTCCTTGTGCGGCTTGTCATCAACCATCTGCCAATCTGATGCTTATGAAGTGCTGAATTGCTCGGCAACGAGTTCCGGCATGCTGGACGGTATCGCCAGCACGGGCATCAATCCAAAGCTATTTCCCCTTGAGCTTGTCGCCAAACGTGCCGGCGAGGTCGCGGCAACCTCGGAAATCGCGAAGCGTCTCGACCTGGATCCGACGCGGACATCGCGCCTCCTGAGTGCCGCGCGGGTCCGAGAGATCGTTCCGGGTGGTTGGGACCGTGCTCATGCCTTCGAACTGATCAATCGCGCAACGCTGATACGCGACGCACAACTCTCGTTGGGTTTCTGATCCACCCCTTGGCCCCGTGCCTCTGCGGCCAGCCGCCGAATTCCCATTGCTTCCCCGATAGATGGCGCACTTCGCATGCGGAGGGTGAGCGTGTATCTGCAGAAATAGGTTGATCTGAGGGGAAACTACTGCAATCGGCCCCAACGCGATTGTGAAAACATCCTTTGATTCCAGTTGGAATCTGAGGGGTTCTCAGTGCAATCTGATACTGACAGGTTAGCCGGCCAGCGCAGCCGCCGCCTGCGCGCGCTCGCGGATCGCGTCGAAATCGAGCGGCGGGCCTCCCGCCAGCCAGCTACCTCCCACGCACAGCACCTGATCGAGTGCGAGCCAGTCGCCTGCGGTTTCCTGTCTGATCCCGCCGGTCGGGCAGAATTTCACATCGCCGAACGGGCCTGCCAGAGCCTTCAGTGTGGCAATCCCGCCGCTCGCTTCGGCGGGGAAGAACTTGAAATGGGATAGGCCGAGGTCGAGCCCGCGCATGATGTCGCCCGCATTGGCGATGCCGGGCAGGAAGGGCACTTCGGCGCGGATCGCCGCGCGGCCGAGCGTTTCGGTCAGGCCCGGCGAGACGATGAACTGCGAGCCCGCATCGAGCGCCGCCTGCAGCTGATCCTGATTGGTGACCGTGCCCGCGCCCACGATTGCGCCCTCGACCTCCCGCATCGCGCGGATGGCATCGAGCGCCGCCGGGGTCCGCAGGGTGACTTCGAGCACGCGCAGCCCGCCCGCGACCAGCGCTTGCGCTAGCGGCACTGCGTCTGCCGCGTCCTCGATCACCAGCACCGGGATCACCGGCGCGGTACGCATGATCTGTTCGATAGGCTTCACGAAAGATGCTCCCTGGCAAAGGCCGCCGCCGCGCCGAACAGGCCAGGCTCGGGGTGGGTGATGATTCTGACCGGAATCGTCGCCATCAGCGGCTCGTAGCGCCCCTTGGCGCAGAAGCGCTCGGCGAAGCCTGAGGTGGGCAGGAACTCCGCCAGCCGCAAGCCCAGGCCTCCGGCGATGACTACGCTTCCCGGCCCATGCGCGAGCGCGAGATCGCCTGCGACCGATCCCAGACTCCGGCAGAAGCGGTCGAGCGCACCGCGCAGCAGCGGATCGTCTTCCGCCAGCGCGCGCGTCCACAGCGTCTTGTCGTCGCCTTTCGGAGGATCGAGACCGTCAATCTCGGCGAGCGTCTCGGCGAAGGGGCGCAGTCCCATGCCCGAGACGACCCGCTCCACCGAAACCCGCCGGTGGCTACGGCGCAGACGCTGGAGCAGCCGGTCCTCGAACGCGTCGAGCGGAGCGAAGTCGATATGGCCGCCCTCGGTCGCAATCGCGCGTCCGCTATCGGGCAGCAGCAGGGCCACGCCGAGGCCGGTGCCGGGGCCGAGGACGGTGCAGGGGCGGTCCTTGGGAAGCGGCTCGTCGGGGCCGCATAAGGGCTTCAGTTCGGTCGTTTGGACGGCTCCGGCGGCGTGGGCGATAGCCTCGAAATCATTGAGGAACAGCGCGTGGTCGAGCGAGAGGTCGCGGGCGATCTCGTCGAATTGCAGCACCCATGGACTGTTGGTCATCCGCACGCGGCCATCGCGCACCGGCCCGGCGATGGCGAAGGCCGCGTGGGTTGGCAATGCGCGCCCGATCCGTTCCGCAAAGGCGCGGAAGGCGGCGGGAAGCCCCGAGTAGTCGCCCGTGGGCAGCTTCACCGCTTCGCCCAGCGAAATCGCGCCGGCGGTGGTGGTGGCGAGCGCGAAGCGGGCATTGGTGCCGCCAATATCGGCGACGACGATTTCGTGCGTAGCGCTCACAGCCCCGCTTCGGCCAGCATCGCGCTGCCGCCCTTTTCGGCCGGATCGCTGTGATGGCGCAGCATCGCGAACAGCTCGCGGCCCGTGCCCATTTCGGGCGGTGGCGGGGTGGCGAGTTCGCGCGCATCCCATTCCTCGTCGTCGACCAGCGCTTCGAGCGTCCCGGTCGTGGCGCATACGCGGACCATGTCGCCGTCTTGCACCTTGCCCAGCGGGCCGCCGTGGAAGGCTTCGGGCGAAACGTGGATCGCGGAAGGCACCTTGCCGCTCGCGCCGGACATGCGTCCGTCGGTCACCAGCGCGACCTTGTGCCCGCGATCCTGCAACACGCCGAGCGGCGAGGTCAGCTTGTGCAGTTCGGGCATGCCGTTGGCCGCCGGTCCCTGAAAGCGCAGCACGACGACGACATCGCGGTCCAGCTCGCCCGTCTTGAAGGCTTCGGCCACATCGTGCTGGTTGGTGAAGACGCGCGCGGGCGCTTCGATGGTGTGGCGTTCGGGATCGACCGCGCTAACCTTCATCGTGGCGCGGCCCAGATTGCCCTGCAGCAGCGCGAGGCCGCCATCCTTGCGGAACGGATCCGTGACGGGCTTGAGCAGGGTCTCGTCGCGGCTTTCGCGCGCGGCGGGTTTCCAGACCAGCTCCTCGCCATCCATCACCGGCTCGCGCGCACCCTCGGCAAGCGATTGGCCGTACACGGTCAGGATATCGCCATGGGCCAGCCCAGCATCCAGAAGCTCGCGGATCACGTAAGGCATTCCGCCCGCGGCGTGGAAATAGTTAATGTCGCCTGCGCCGTTGGGATAGACGCTGGCGATCAGCGGGACGACATCGCTCAGCTCGTCCATATCGTCCCAGTCGAGCACGATCCCCGCCGCGCGCGCGATGGCGGGCAGGTGGATGACGTGGTTGGTCGATCCGCCCGTGGCGAGCAGGCCTACACAAGCGTTCACGATGGCCTTCTCGTCGATGCAGTGGCCGAGCGGGCGGTAATCCTCATTGGGTTGTCCGCCCTTGGCCCAGCCGATCTCGGTTATCCGGTGGACGGCGGCGCGGGTCAGTTCCTGCCGCAGCTTGTTGCCCGGATTGACGAAGCTGGAGCCGGGCATATGCAGCCCCATCATCTCCATCATCATCTGGTTGGAATTGGCCGTGCCGTAGAAGGTGCAGGTGCCAGCGCCATGATAGCTCGCGCTTTCCGCCTCCAGCAGCTCGTCCTCGCCGACCTTGCCTTCCGCATAGAGCTGGCGGACGCGGATTTTCTCCTTGTTGGCGAGGCCCGATGGCATCGGCCCGGCGGGGACGAGGATCGTGGGCAGATGGCCGAAGCGCAGCGTGCCGATCAGCAGGCCGGGCACGATCTTGTCGCAGATTCCGAGCAGCAGCGCGCCCTCGAACATGCCGTGGCTCAGCCCGACAGCCGTGCTCATTGCGATCACATCGCGGCTGAACAGCGACAGTTCCATCGAATCCTGACCCTGCGTCACCCCGTCGCACATCGCGGGCACGCCGCCTGCGACCTGCGCGGTGGCGCCGCGCTCGCGCGCGAAAATCTTTATCTGCTCGGGATAGCGCCCGTAGGGCTGATGGGCGCTCAGCATGTCGTTATAGGCGGTGACGATGCCGATGTTCATCGCGGTGCCCGCCTTGATGGTCGGCTTGTCCTCCCCGCTCGCTGCGAAGCCATGCGCCAGGTTGCCGCAGGACAGGGTGGGGCGATGCACGCCTTCGTCGCGCTGCCGGTCGATCAGGTCGAGATAGCGTCGGCGGTTGTCCCGCGACCTCTCGACGATCCGGTCGGTGACCTTGGCGAGCGTGGGGTGCAGGCTCATGAAGGGCTCCAGAAGATTGTGACGGGCGCGCGCGAGCGACGCAGGAGCCGCGCGACGGGCAGGTCGTTCTCGCCCCGCATCGCCTCCTCGATCACCGCCTTCTTTTCCTCGCCCCGGATCACCAGGATCGTCTCGCGCGGCGCGGTGGTTAGCGCCTCCATGTTCATGCTGAGCCGGGGGAAGGGCGCTTCGGGCGGCAGGGGATGTGGCTCGGTACGGATGACGCTCGGGCCGGGGCGGTCCTCGCACACCATTTCGGGAAACAGCGAAGCGACATGGCCGTCGCTCCCCATGCCCAGCCACAGGAGATCGAGCGGGGGAATGTCCATGCCTTCCTCCAGCGTCGCGATGGTCGCGGCGCTGCCTGCAAAGGCGCTTTCCAGCTTGGCCTGGTTGCTGGCCGTATGGTCGAGCGGCACGATCCGGTCGTCTCCGAGCATCAGGGTCACACCCGACCAATCGAGGCCGCGGCGCGCGAGTTCCGCGAATATGGCCACGGGTGTCGATCCGCCCGGCACCGCGATCACTGGCGCTTCGCTGGCTTCGATCACGCGCGCGACATGATCGGCCACGGCATTGGCGGAGCCGTCCTCGGCCCAGCGGATTGCGGGCCTACTCATGCCAGCTCACCCCGTCGCGCTCTGTCAGCGCGACCGAGGCGCTCGGCCCCCAGCTGCCCGCGGCATAGGTTTTCGGGGTCATGTTCTCCTCGCCCCACACCTTGCGGATCGCGTCGATCCAGCGCCACTGCGCCTCGACCTCGTCGCGCCGTACGAACAGTGTCGGGTCGCCGTCGATCAGATCGAGCAGCAGCCGCTCGTAGGCGATCCGGCGGCGCGCCTTGGCAAAGGCCTGGGTGAGCGACAGGTCGAGCGGGACTTCGCGCAGGGTCACGCCCTCGCGGTCCATCCCCGGCTCCTTCGCCATCACCATCAGGCGCACGTGTTCCTCGGGCTGGAGGCGAATAACCAGCCGGTTGGCTGCCAGCTTGCCGCCGCGCTCGGCGAAGATGTTGTGCGGCACACACTTGAACTGGATCACGATTTCGCTGCGGCGTTCGGCCATGCGCTTGCCGGTGCGCAGGTAGAAGGGCACGCCCTGCCAGCGCCAGTTTTCGACATGGGCCTTCAGCGCCACGAAGGTTTCGGTGTCGGATGGCTCGCCCAGATCCTCGGTATAGGAACCCACGACTTCGCCGCCCACGGCGCCGCCCGCATACTGTCCGCGCACCATTTCCTCGGCGGTGACGGGGCGCAGGCAGCGCAGCACCTTCACCTTCTCGTCGCGCACGCTGGTGGCGTCGAAATCCGCCGGTGGCTCCATCGCGATCAGCGCGAGCAGCTGGAGCATGTGGTTCTGCACCATGTCGCGCAGGGCGCCGGTCTCGTCATAGAAGGCATTGCGGCCTTCGAGCCCCACGGTCTCGCCGATGGTGATCTCCACGTGATCGATCCCGTTCGCGTTCCATAGCGGCTCGAACATCGCATTGGCGAAGCGCAGCGCCATCAGGTTCTGGACGGTCTCCTTGCCGAGATAGTGGTCGATCCGGAAAATCCGGTCCTCGTCGAAGGCGCTGGCAACCGCGTCATTGATGACGCGCGAACTGGCAAGATCGTTGCCGAGCGGCTTTTCCAGCCCGATCCGCACGTTCTCGCCCGCCAGCCCGGCCGATTGCAGGCCGCGGATCGTAGGCTCGAAGAGGAAGGGCGCGGTCGAGAGGAAGATCGCGAGCCCGCCCGAAATATCGCCGAGCTTGCTGGCGAGATCGTCGAATCCTTCGAGGGTCGATGCGTCGAGCGGCTGGTATCGAAGGTGCCGAAGGAAGCTGGCGATCTTTCCGGCGTCCTTGCGATCCTCGGGCAGGTATTCGTCGAGCGCCTCGCGCGCGAGCGTGCGGAAGTCCTCGTCGCTCAGCTTGCTGCGCGCGGTGCCGCATATCCGCAAGTCTTCCGCGATAAGCCCGTCTTCGTGCAGCGCGTAGAGAGATGGCAGCAGCATCCGCCTCGAAAGATCGCCGGTGGCACCGAAGAGCAGCAGCGTGGAAGAGGATGTCGGCATTGTTCGGCTTGGTCCCTCCGCCGTCTCCCCGGCCGGTGGGGAGACCTGGTGTTCATGCAATTGTGCCCCGCAAAAGGGCGCGCGTCATCTCCCCAACGAGCGGAGCGGGATTCCGACCCCGCGACCATGCGGATTACGGTTCGGTTGGGGTCTGCCGGGTGCTTTGGGCAGGGCAGAGGCGGGCCGGGCCCGAAAAGCGAACGGCCCGCCGACCAGGGGGACGACGGGCCGACCGACGGCTGAGTTGGTACGCCGCCGATTTGCTAGAAGCTGGCTCCGATGCTCACCACCACGCCTTCGCTCTGCCCGCCGATGCTCGGCAGGTCGGTATCGACATAGGCGATCCCGAGGGTGAGGATGTCGAAGCTCGCCTCGGCGCTGAGCGACCAGTCGAGATAGCCGCCCGAACCGTAGTCGAGGCTGCCTTCGGAGTAGCCGAGATGCGCCGCGATGCTGACAGGGGTATCCGGGATGCCCGCGCCGAGGCCGCCGTAGATGTAGATGTTGTCGTCGCCGCCGAGCGAATCCTGCTCCCACGCATAGGCCGCGCCGACGGTTGCTTCGACCGGGCCGATGGCGCCGGTGATCGAGGCGTAGGGCTCGAAATAATCGCTGTCGCCGACCGCATCGTCCCCATTGGGGTAGATGTAGTAGAGCATGCCGCCATCGATCGTGACGCCGGGGGCCACTTCGCCCGACCAGCCCGCATAAATGTCGACCTCGGTGTGGCCGTAGAGCGGGCTGTCCTCGATCGAGGAGGCCCAGGTGCCGATGTAGAAGCCGCTTTCATGGGCGGCGTCGATCCCCCCCTGCACGGCGAAGTCCTCGTCCGAAAAGCTCACCCCGCGGAAGCGGTAGTCGCTGACCAGCATGACGTTGGCACTGAGTTCGAGCTCGCTGCTCTCTTCTTCTTCCTGCGCCATGGCGGGACTGGTGAACAGGGCTGCGGCGAGCAGGGCTGCCGGTCCAAAACGGAATAAACGCATTATTTTCCTCCTTATTATCGCGAATATCCTCTCCGCAGATTGCGGCCCCGCACCGTCTCCCGGTCTCTCTCGCCGGGATGACGGTGCAGAACCGTGTATCGAGTTCGTCAGTAGTTGTAGGCGCGCTCCCCGTGCTCGCTGAGGTCGAGCCCGTCGCGTTCCTTCTCTTCGGACACGCGCCCGCCGGTCACCAGCTTGGCGATGATCCATGCGATCGCGGCACCGACAGCGGCCCAGCCGATCGCGACGCCCACGCCTGCCGCCTGGATGCCGAACTGCTCCATCGCATTGTAATCCGCATCGCCCGGCCCACCGAGGCCCGGCATCATGGTGAAGGCGGTGCCGAGCGAGCCGACAATGCCGCCGATCCCGTGGATGCCGAAGACGTCCGCGGTATCGTCCAGCCCCAGCTTGGGCTTGAGCATGGTGACGAACCAGAAGCACACCAGCGCGGCGACCGCGCCGATCAGGATCGCCCCGAACGGCCCGCTGTTGCCGGCTGCCGGAGTGACGGCGACGAGGCCGGCGATGGCACCCGAGCAGCCGCCCAGTAGCGAACCCTTGCGGCCCGAGATGGCTTCACCCAGCATCCAGAACAGCACGCCGGCTGCGGTGGCGACGAAGGTGTTGAGCACCGCGAGCGAGGCAACGCCGTCCGCTTCCAGCTCCGAACCGCCGTTGAAGCCGAACCAGCCGACCCACAGCAGGCCCGTGCCGATCAGCGTCATGGTCAGCGAGTGCGGCGGCATCGGTTCGGTCGGGTAGCCGACACGCTTGCCGAGGATGATGCAGCCCATCAGCGCCGAGACACCGGCATTGATGTGGACCACGGTCCCGCCTGCGAAGTCGAGCGCGCCCCAGTCGTAGATCAGGCCGCCGCTCGCCCACACCATGTGTGCGATCGGGAAGTAGACGATCGTCAGCCAGATGGCGGTGAACACCATCATGGTCGAGAACTTGGCCCGCTCCATCGTGCCGCCGACGACCAGCGCAGCGGTGATCGCGGCGAAGGTCATCTGGAAGGCGATGAAGATGTATTCGGGGATCTCGACGCCGTCGGTGAAGGTCGCCGCGCCCGAATCGGAGGTGACGCCCTTCAGGAAGACCTTGCCGAAATCGGCGATGTAGGCATTGCCCGTATCGCCGAAGGCCATCGAGTAGCCGTACATCACCCAGATCAGCATCGCGAGCGCCGCCACGCCGAGCACCTGGGTCAGCACCGATGCCATGTTCTTGGTCCGCGCGAGGCCGCCATAGAACAGGGCGAGGCCGGGCACGATCATCGCCATGACGAGGACGGTGGCCACGATCATGAAGGCGGTGTCGCCCTTGGCGATGGTGGCGGCCGCCTCGGCGGTTTCCGCCGGCGCCTGGAGCGCGAAGGCGGGCGTCGCGGCAAGGGCTGCGAGGCCTGCCGCGGTTACGGATCTTATGGTCAATTTCATATTCTGAACCCCCCTCAGAGCGCGGTGTCGTCGGTCTCGCCGGTGCGGATTCGCAGCGCGGACGGAACGTCGAGCGTGAAGATCTTGCCGTCGCCGATCGAATCGGTCTTGGCGGCGGTTGCGATGGCATCGATGGCCTTGGGCGCGACGTCGTCCGCGACGACCGCCTCGATCCGGACCTTGGGCACGAAACTCGTGTCGTACTCCGCCCCGCGATAGACTTCGGTGTGGCCCTTCTGGCGGCCGAAGCCCTTGGCTTCCGAGACCGTCAGGCCCGTGACGCCCACGCCGGTGAGGGCTTTGACCACCTCATCCAGCTTGAACGGTTTTATGATGGCGATGATTAGCTTCATATTCCCCCCTGGTAGATAAATTTCAGCGACAGACACCCTTCCCTTCAATTCTTGCTTGAAGGGTCATGGATTTGTCATTTATGATGCATCGCACAAATTCGAGGAACTGGTCAATCTGGTTCGCACACGCAGCATGCGGCCGTTCAAGTCTTTGATAATCAGCGGCTTTCGCAGCCGCGAAATCGGGGGAGTCGACGTGAATTATTCAACATCGGGGTCGGAAGCGGATGTGGCTTCCGCAAATGCGAACGGGGGGCACGCGGTGGAGCCGCCCCCGGCCGACCCCATGCTCGCCTCGATGCAGCCCGAAGAGCTGAAGCTGGCGATGGACGAGCTTGGCTGCGCCACGCAGAGCGCGCTCGCGCGCGCCATCGGCGTCGACCGTTCGACCGTCAGCCTGTGGCTCGACGGGCGCGTAGGCGTGCCCCGTCCCGTCGCGAAACTGCTGCGGCTGCTACAGCAGCACGAGGGGCAGGCGCGGCGGGACGAGCCTTGAGCAATACCGCCCTCATGGGGACGGAACCGGCGGCGTCGGACTGGCTGGGCGATGCGGCGCGTGTCGTCATCAAGATCGGTTCGTCCCTTCTGATAGAACCGGAGGATCGTCACCCCCGCGCTGCGTGGCTCGCGCGCCTGGCGGATGACATCGTGGCGCTGCGGCAGGACGGCGCGAGCGTGATCGTGGTAAGCTCTGGCGCGGTCGCGCTTGGCTGGCGGCGGCTGGGCCTGCCGCGTTCGACCCAGCTCGACCGGCGCCAGGCAGCCGCGTCGATCGGCCAGAGCCTGCTGATGAATGCCTGGGCGGCGGCCTTCGCCCCGCACGACATTGCGGTCGCACAGCTCCTGCTGACGCTCGACGACAGCGAATCGCCCGAACGCTCGGCCAATGCGCAGGCGACTCTTTCGGTCCTGCTCGGGGCGGGTGCGGTGCCGGTCGTCAACGAGAACGACAGCGTCGCGACCGAGGAGCTGAAGCTGGGCGACAATGACCGGCTCTCGGCCCGCGTCGCCGAACTGGCGGGCGCGGACCTGCTGCTGCTGCTGTCCGATGTCGATGGGCTGTACGACGGCGATCCCCGCGAGGCGGCGGCCCGGCATGTCCCCTTCGTCCCCGCGATCGACGATCGGATTACGGCGATGGCAGGCGGAGCGGCGAGCGAGGGGGTCGGCACCGGCGGTATGGCGACCAAGCTTGCCGCCGCACGGCACGCCGGATCGCTCGGCTGCCGGACGATCATTGCCAGCGGGCGGGAAGATCGCCCCATCCAGCGGTTGAAGGATGGGGCGCGGGCTACGCTGTTTGCCACCGTAGCCCCCTGAGATTTGGCCCGAATCCGGGGCTCTCCGCAAGGGCGGGCAACGAACTGCGCGTAGAAATCGGCGAATCGGCAATATTTTTGCTTGCCCTTAAGTTTTGATGATATAAACGTCTCGCCACCGCAGCAATGGTGCTGCGCATGCGAGGATTTGAGGAATGCAGGCCAAGGCCGCGATCCGCACTGCCGACGGGACTGCGCTGTTTGCGCAGGGTCTCGTGCTGCTCCTCGTCCTTCTTCTTGTACTTCTTATCGAGCGGGGAGGGGTGCCCATCGGCTGAGCCAAGCCAGACGGACCTCTCGAACCCCGCTCTCCGACAAGGACAGCGGGGTTTTTTAATGGGTCCGTACCGGGATCGACGTGATGACTGAGACTTCTTCCAAACGTTCCGACGCCATAACCAAGGGTCCGGCAAAGGCGCCGGCCCGCGCGATGCTGCGTGGTGCAGGCTACAGCGACGAACAGATGGCCCAGCCGATGGTCGCGGTGGTCAACACCTGGTCCACGGTCACGCCGTGCAACATGCACCTCGCCGATCTGGCCGAGCCGATCCGCGAAGGCCTGCGCGGTGGCGGTGCCACGCCGGTCGATTTCAACACCATCGTTGTCTCGGACGGGATCACGATGGGCGGCGAGGGCATGCGCGCCTCGCTGATCAGCCGCGAGATCATCGCCGATTCGATCGAGCTGGCGGTGCGCGGCCACTCGCTCGACGCCGCGGTCATCCTGGTCGGTTGCGACAAGACCATCCCCGCCGCCGCAATGGCGCTGGCGCGGCTCGATATTCCTGGCCTGGTTTTCTATGGCGGGACGATCATGCCCGGCCAGTGCGACGGGCGCGACATTTCTATCCAGGATGTGTTCGAGGCGGTCGGCGCGCATGCCAGCGGCGACATGAGCGATGCCGAGCTCGACAAGATCGAGCGCGCGGCGTGCCCCGGCGCGGGCGCGTGCGGCGGGCAGTTCACCGCCAACACCATGGCCATGGCGCTGGCGATGATGGGCCTCTCCCCCATGGGCTCGGGCGATCCGCCCGCGACCGACACCGCCAAGGCGGTCGAGGCGGCGCGCTGCGGTCGGCTGGCCGCGAAGCTGGCCAAGGAGGGCACCTCGTCGCGCAGTTTCGTGACGCCCACCTCGGTCCGCAATGCGGCGACGGCGGTGGTCGCGAGCGGCGGGTCGACCAACGCCGTGCTCCACCTGCCCGCCATCGCGGCGGAAGCGGGCTTCGCTTTCCCGATCGAGACCTTCGACGAATTGTCGCGCAAGGTGCCTGTCATCACCGACCTCAAGCCGGGCGGGCGCTTCCTCGCGCGCGATCTCTACAAGGCTGGCGGCGTCACGCTGTTCGGCCAGCGGCTGGCCGATGCCGGGATGATCGAGGACACGCCGACCGTCACCGGGCGCAGCCTGTTTGCCGAACTGGCGCAGGCCGAGGAAACACCGGGCCAGCAGGTCGTCAAATCGCCCGCCGATCCGGTCAAGGCGACCGGAGGGCTCAGCATTCTCTACGGCGATCTCGCGCCCGAAGGCGCGGTGCTCAAGACCGCAGGCTATGGCGCCGCGTCGTTCGAGGGTCCGGCACGGGTGTTCGAGGGCGAGGAAGCGTGCTTCGCTGCCGTGTCCGAAGGCGCGATCAAGGCGGGCGACGTCGTCATCATCCGTTACGAAGGCCCCGCCGGCGGGCCGGGCATGCGCGAGATGCTGGCGGTGACCGCCGCACTCGCCGGGCAGGGGCTCGCGGGCAAGGTCGCGCTGATCACCGACGGTCGCTTCTCGGGTGCGAGCCACGGCTTTGTCATCGGCCATTGTTCGCCCGAGGCCGCCGCAGGCGGCCCCATCGCGCTGGTCGAGGAAGGAGACACGATCCGCATCGACGCCGAGGCGCGCCGGATCGACGCCGATATCGACTGGGACGCGCGCCGCGCCGCGCACACTCCGCGCGAGCCCAACCGCATGGGCGGCGTTTTCGACAAATACGCGCGTCTCGTTTCGTCCGCCGCCTACGGCGCCACCACCATTCCACCCGTGACCGAGTGAGGGATTTCAGACCATGCCGAAAACGATCAAGATCTATACCGATGCCGACGCCAAGCCCGCGCTGGTGAAGGACCGCCCCGTCGCCGTGATCGGCTATGGCAGCCAGGGCCGCGCCCACGCGATGAACCTTAAGGACAGCGGGTGCGAAGTGATCGTGGGCTTGCGCGATGGCTCGCCCACGGCGGCCAAGGCTCGCGCCGACGGCCTGACCGTCATGCCCGTCGCCGAAGCCGCCAAGGCCGCATCGCTGATTGCGCTGCTGACGCCCGACATGAGCCACGAGGCGATCTTCGCCAGCGACATTGCCCCCAATCTTGAGCAGGGCGACGCGCTGCTCGTCGCGCACGGCTTCACCGTTCTGTACGAGCGCATCCAGCCCGCCGCCGGGATCGATGTGATCCTGGTCGCGCCCAAGGGCCCGGGCGATCTGGTCCGCCGCGAATACGAACGCGGGGCGGGTGTCCCCTGCCTGTTCGCCGTGCGTCAGGACGCCACCGGCGAAGCGCGCGAGCGGGCGCTGGCCTATGCCAGCCTGATCGGCGGGACCACCGCCGGGGCCATCGAAACGAGCTTCCGCGAGGAAACCGAGACCGACCTGTTCGGCGAACAGGCGGTGCTGTGCGGCGGCGCGACCGAGCTGGTCGCCGCCGGGTTCGAGACGCTGGTGGACGCGGGCTACCAGCCCGAGATCGCCTATTACGAATGCCTGCACGAGCTGAAGCTGATCGTCGATCTGCTGTACGAAGGCGGGTTCGAGAAGATGCACGAATTCGTCTCCGAAACCGCGATCTACGGCGATCTCGTATCCGGTCCGCGGGTCATCAACGACGAGACCCGCGCGCGGATGCGCGACGTTCTGCAGGACATTCAGGATGGCACTTTCGCGCGCAACTGGATCGCCGAGAACGAGGCCGGAAAGGTCGAATACGACAAGATGCAGGCCGCCGATCTGGCTCATCCCATCGAAGCCACCGGCAAGGAGCTGCGCGCGATGATGCCGTGGCTGGAAGCCGAGAAGAAGAAGAAGGAGCAGAAGGCCGCCTGATCCCCGCGCGCCTTCCCGAAAGCGAGAACCATGAACGCCATGACCCAGCCCATATCCAGCCCGGACATCGAGCCCGCCACCCGTACGGGTGCGCAACTGGTCGTCGATACGCTGGAGGCGCTCGGCGTAGAATGTGTCTTCGGCTATCCGGGCGGCGCGATCATGCCGGTTTACGATGCTATCGCACACGGCAAGGCGCGCCACATCCTCGTCCGGCACGAACAGGCCGCCGCCTTCGCCGCCGACGCCTATGGCCGGGCGACGGGCCGTGCGGGCGTGTGCCTCGCGACCTCGGGCCCGGGGGCGACCAACCTCATCACAGGCATCGCCAATGCCTACCTCGATTCGGTCCCGATGGTCGCCATCACGGGCCAGGTTGCGCAGCCGATGATGGGCACCGACGCATTCCAGGAGACAGACATTTTCGGCATGACCATGCCGATCGTGAAGCATTCGGTCATCGTCCGGCGTCCGGAGGATATCCCGGCTGCGCTGGCCGAGGCTTTCGCGATTGCCGAGGGCGGGCGGCCCGGCCCGGTGCTGGTCGACCTGCCCAAGGACGTGCAGCAGGCCACCTGCGAGGCTCCGCGCAAGCCCCGTGCGACGACGGAGGTTCTGCCGTCTCCTTCGCATGATGCCATTGCCGAGGCCGAGCGGCTGATCGCTGCCTCGCGGCGCCCGCTGTTCTATCTCGGTGGCGGAATCGCGCGGTCCAACGCGAGCGAGATGGTCCGCCGGATCGTCGATGAAAGCGGCATTCCGGCGGTCGCCACGCTGCAGGGCCTCGGCGTGCTGTCGGCCGACCACCCCGCAATGCTCGGCATGCTGGGAATGCACGGGCATCGCGCGGCCAATATGGCGGTGCAGGAGAGCGATCTGCTGATCGTGGTCGGTGCGCGGTTCGACGATCGTGCGACCGGCAAGCTGGCCGAATTCGCGCCGCATGCCTCGGTCGTCCATATCGATATCGACGCGTCCGAGCTGGGCAAGCTGCGCCATGCGCATGCGGCCGTGTGTGGCAACCTCAAGTCCAGCCTCGCCGCGATCGATTTCGCGCGCGGCGACATCGCCGAGTGGACCGACACGATCATGGCCGCCCGCGCCGCGCATGCGCCGCGTTACGATGCGCCGGGTAACGGCATCTATGCGCCCGCCATGCTGAAGGAACTGTCCGAGCGGGTCGGCGATAATTTCGTCGCAGCCTGCGATGTCGGCCAGCATCAGATGTGGGTCGCCCAGCATTGCCGCTTCGCCCGTCCGCAGGCGCACCTGACCAGCGGCGGCCTGGGTGCGATGGGTTACGGCCTGCCCGCTGCCATCGGGGCCAAGCTGGCCGAGCCGGAGCGCGAGGTGTTTGCGATCTGCGGCGACGGCGGGTTCCAGATGAACATCCAGGAACTCGCGACCCTGCGCCGCTACCAGATCCCGGTGAAGATCGTGCTGCTCGACAACGCGATGCTGGGCCTGGTGCGGCAATGGCAGGAGCTGTTCTTCGCGGGCAATTATTCCGAGGTCGACCTGTCCGACAATCCCGACTTCGTCGAGGTGGCCAACGCCTTCGGCATCGAGGCTTTCGGCATCGAACGCCACGAGGAAGTCGACGGCGCGATCGACCGGCTGATGGCCGCGCGCGGGCCGATCCTCGCCCATGTCCGCATCGACCCCGAAGAAAACGTCTGGCCGCTGGTGCCGCCGGGCAAATCCAATGCCGAAATGATGGAGAAGCGCCATGAGGGTTGAACACGTCCGTATCGAGTTTCGCTGCGCCGAAGGCGCGCTTCGCCGGATTCTCGGCGTGATCGAGGCGCGTGCCTTCGCCGTGCGCTCCATGCAGATGGGCAGCGACGGCGACCGTTCCGTGATGACCCTGGCGCTGGAGCCGCTGGACGAGAGCCGACGGGTGGATACGCTGCTGCGCCAGGTCGCACGGCTGCACGAGGTCGAAACCACGATCCGCCTGACCAACGCACCGCCGGTAATGGAGGTAGCCCATGTCGCAACAGCCTGAGGAAATGGTCGCAGCGGGGCCGCGCCGGATCGCGATCTTCGACACGTCCCTGCGCGATGGCGAGCAGGCGCCCGGTTTCTCGATGAACACCGCGCAGAAGCTCAAGCTTGCCCATGCGATGCGCAAGCTGAAGGTGGACGTGATGGAGGTCGGCTTCGCCGCAGCCTCTCCCGGCGACGCAGAGGCGATCCACACCATCGCCAGCGAGATCGGCTACCTGTCCGATGCGCCCATGCTGTGCTCCCTCTCGCGTGCGACCGAAGGCGATATCGCCGCCGCCGAGCGGGCGCTCGGTCCGGCGAGGCGCAGCCGGCTGCACCTCTTCTTCGGCACCAGCGACCTGCACCTGGCGGCCAAGCACAAGATGGAGAAGCCCGAAGCGCTGGCAACAATCGAGCGGGCGGTCAAAATGGGCAAGGGCCGCTTTACCGAAATCGAATTTTCGGCCGAGGATGCGCTGCGCACCGACCGGGCCTTCCTGAAGGAAGCGCTCGAGTGCGCCGCCGCCGCCGGGGCGGACGTGCTCAACGTGCCCGACACGGTCGGCTACACCTCACCCGAGGAGATTTACGAACTGTTCGCCGATCTCACCGCGAATGTGGCCCGGGCCGACCACGTCATCTTCTCGACCCACAACCATGACGACCTCGGCATGGCGGTGGCCAACAGCCTCGCGGCGGTGCGCGGTGGCGCGGGCCAGGTCGAATGCACGATCAACGGCATCGGCGAGCGGGCGGGCAATTGCGCGCTCGAGGAAGTGGTGATGGCGCTGAAGACCCGGCCAGATCACTATGCGGCGACCACCGGAATCGAAACGCGGGAGATCTTCGCGGTCAGCCGTCTGCTGGGCGAAGTGACCGGCAATGCGCCGCCGCGCAACAAGGCGATCGTGGGGCGCAATGCCTTCGCGCACGAGGCGGGGATTCACCAGCACGGCGTGCTGGCCGACCGGCGCACTTACGAGATCATGAGCCCCGAGGATATCGGCCTGCCGTCCAATGCGCTGGTGCTGGGCAAGCACTCGGGCAAGCACGCGCTGCGCGCGCGGCTGGAGGCGCTGGGGCACGATCTGGGCGGCAACCGCTTCGAGAAGCTCTATGCCGACTTCAAGAACCTTGCCGATACCAAGCGCGAGGTGACCGACAACGACCTGTGCGATCTGGTCGCCGAGGATGGCCGCGGCCATGCTTGGGAACTGGTGCGCGTGGAAATGCGCACCGGCACCAAGGCGAAGGAGCGCCCGACCGCGAAGGTCACGCTCGACCACGCCACGCGCGGGCGGATCACCACCATCGGCCACGGCACCGGCCCGTTCGAGGCGCTGACCGACGCCTTCTGCGTCGCCGCCGAGGTGAAGGAGGGCATGCTGGAGAGCGTTGACGCCCATCAGCTTTCGCGCGAGATGGAAATCGAAGTCGGCCTGACGGTCGACGGGGTCGGCATCGCGGGGCGCAGCCAGCATACCGATGTCGTGATCGCCGCCGCAGAGGCGCTGCTCGCAGCGTTCAACAATCACGCCCGCATGGGCGGGACCGGCCGCCTCGCCGATGCGGCCTGAAGGGTTTTTCGTGACATGACCGAACCCCGTTCCTTGTTCGACAAGCTGTGGGACGCGCATGTTGTCGTCCCCGAAAGCGAGGAAAGCCCCGCCATCCTCTTCATCGACCTGCATCTGGTCCACGAAGTGACGTCTCCCCAGGCATTTGCCGTGCTGGAAGAGCGCGGCCTGCCGGTGCGGCGGCCCGACCTGACGCAGGCGACGCTCGACCACTCGACGCCGACATTGCCGGCGGGCGCGGACGGGCGGTTGCCCTATGCGACCGAGGCGGCGGAACGCCAGGTGCACCAGCTGGAGGCGAACTGCGCCAAGCACGGGATCGACCTGCTCGGCCTCGACGATGCACGGCGCGGGATCGTGCATGTGATCGGGCCCGAAATGGGGCTGACCCAGCCGGGCAAGACGATCGTGTGCGGCGACAGCCATACCTCCACCCACGGCGCGTTCGGTGCGCTGGCCTTCGGGATCGGCACGACCGAGGTTGGGCATGTGCTGGCCACGCAATGCATTCTCCAGCGCAAGCCGAAATCGATGCGCATCACCTTCGAGGGTGAGCTTTCGCCGGGTGTCGGCGCGAAGGACATGGCGCTCGCCATGATCGCGCAGATCGGCGCCGATGGCGGGCAGGGCTATGCTGTCGAGTTTGCGGGCCCGGCAGTGGAGGCACTGTCGATGGAAGGCCGCATGACGCTGTGCAACATGGCGATCGAAGCGGGCGCGCGCGTCGGCATGGTCGCGCCCGACGAGACGACTTACGCTTACCTCGAAGGGCGCGAGCGCGCGCCGCAGGGCGAAGCGTGGGACGCGGCGCTTGCGCGCTGGCGTGCGCTTCCGTCCGACCCCGATGCCGCTTTCGATCGCGAAGTAAGCGTCGATGCGGCCGCCATCCGCCCAATGATAACCTTCGGCGTCTCGCCCGATGCCGCCGCGCCGGTTTCCGCCAGTGCTCCCGCGCCGCAAGATGATGCCGCACGCCATGCGGCGGACTACATGCGTTTCGAGGCAGACCGTCCCTTCGCCGAAATGCCGGTCCATCGCGTCTTCATCGGCAGCTGCACCAATTCGCGGATGGCCGACCTGCGCGAAGCGGCCGAAATCATGCGCGGCCGCAAGGTGGCCGAGGGCGTCACCGCGCTAATTGTCCCGGGCTCGGAAAGTGTCCGCCGACAGGCCGAGGCAGAGGGACTGGACGCGGTGTTCATCGAGGCCGGGGCCGAATGGCGCCTGCCCGGCTGTTCGATGTGCATCGCGATGAATGGCGATCAGGGCGAACCGGGCGAACTCGTGGTCTCGACCTCCAATCGCAATTTCGTCGGCCGCCAGGGCAAGGGTGTGCGCACCGTGCTCGCCGGGCCTGCCACCGCGGCGGCCAGTGCGATCGCGGGGCACATCGCCGATCCGTCCCCCTATCTGACCGAGAAGAGGGAGGCACGCGATGCAGCTTGAGCCTTTCACCCGACTGATCTCGCGCACACTCGTGCTGCCCCAGCACAATATCGACACCGACCAGATCATCCCCGCGCGCTTCCTCACCACAACTTCGCGCGAGGGGCTGGGCGCACAGGCCTTCTACGACTGGCGCTATACGGGCGACGACCAGCCAAAGAACGATACGCCCTTGCCCGCTGCCGGGGCGGGCGACCGGCAGGTGCTGGTCGCCGGGCCCAATTTCGGTTGCGGTTCCAGCCGCGAGCATGCGCCGTGGGCTCTGCTCGACTACGGCTTCCGGGCCGTCGTCAGCTCCGACATTGCGGACATCTTCAAGAGCAACGCTCTGAAAAATGGCTTGCTGCCGGTCGAGGTGGACGAGCGCACCCATGCCGCGCTGCTCGAACGGCCGGGCATGCGGATGGTGATCGACCTCGAAAGCTGCACGCTGGAGACCGAGGACGACATTCGCGCGCAGTTCAGCGTAGAGCCCTTCGCACGGCGGTGCCTGCTCGACGGAGTCGACCCGCTGGGCCACATCCTCGCGCACGAAGCGGATATCGCCGCCTACGAGGTTGCCGCCGCGTGACCCGCAGAATCGTATTGCTGCCCGGCGACGGTATCGGCCCCGAGGTCGCGCAGGGCGCGCGCGCGGTGCTGGAGGCGGTGGCCCCCGCCTACGGGCTGTCGCTGGAGTTTGCCAGCTACGCCATCGGCGGTTGCGCGATCGACGCCCATGGCGATCCGTTTCCCGAGGCGACCGCGAAAGCGTGCGCGGATGCAGACGCTGTGTTCCTCGGCGCGGTCGGCGGGCCGAAATGGGATGGGGGCGGACCGCGACCGGAAGCTGGGCTTCTCGGCTTGCGCAAGGCCCTCGGCGCGTTCGCGAACCTGCGCCCGATCACGCTCTTTTCCGGCCTCGAACATCTCTCGCCGCTGAAAGCCGATCGCGTGACCGGAACCGACATGCTGATCGTGCGCGAACTGACCGGGGGGATCTATTTCGGCGACAAGGTGGAGGGCGACGAGACCGCCACCGACCTGTGCAGCTATACGGCGGAAGAGGTCGAGCGAATCGCGCGCATCGCCTTCGATGCGGCGCGCGGGCGTTCCGGGCGCGTGACTTCGGTCGACAAGGCCAACGTGCTCGCCACCAGCCGCTTGTGGCGCAAGACCGTGATCGCGCTGCGCGAGGCCGAGTACCCCGACATCGCGCTCGACCATGTGC
>PAVA01000022.1 GCA_002712945.1 Citromicrobium sp. | reverse complement strand
CGGCCGCGCTCGCGAGAAGCGCAACTAGTGCGCTCGCGTGCATGTTCTACGCGTTGCAGGCGGTCGAGCGCGCCGCGCGCGCAGGGGCGGGCGAAAGCTCCCCGCCGCTGTAGAAATCGCTGAAGGCCTCGGGGCGGCTCGCCGCGCCGGGCCAGCGATAGAAACGGTGCGCGCCGATCGTGCCGATATGCGCAAGGCTGGGGGCCCAGTACGGGTTGACCCAAGTCGTGTGATAATGCGTCGCGAGCCCCACCGGCGCATAGACCTGTCCCGACAGCGCCCGCCGCGCGACCGACAATGCCCGCGCCCATTGCGTCGCCGAAGGTTTTCGCGCGAGCGACCCGTCGCAGGTGAAGGTGAACTGGCACCCGGTCCGCCGCTGCGACCCCTGATAGACCACGCCGCATACCGTCTTGGGGTAAGCGGGATGCGCCACGCGGTTGAGCACGACCTGCGCCACTGCGCGTTGCCCGCCCTCGCTCTCGCTTGCGGCCTCGTAATAAACCGCCTTCGCCAGGCAATCGAGCGCGCGAGCCTTGTCGAGCCCGGTTCCCCGGCTGACGAAACCGCGCGCCGCCGGGCCTGCCGCTTCGATCGCGATTGCCGCGTCGGGGTCGCCGTTCCACGCGGCGATGGGGTTGACGCCTGCGCCGGTATCCACCTGCACGTTCGCGGTGCTCGCGGCGGCGGGCGGATCGGCGAGGAAATAGAGCGCGGAGCCGGGGAAGGTTGCGCCCGCCTGCTCGAACGGCGTGGGCTGCACGAGGCTGTCGGCCACGATCTCGCTCGCCTGCGGAGCGAGTTCGGGCAAGCGCCATTCGGCCTGCGCCGCCATCGAGGGAAGCATCACCGCCGCAAGCAGCACCGCCGCACCGCGCGCGGCCCTGCCGCTTTTCGCGGGCCCGGCTTTCGGGGGAGCCTTCGGAGTGGGAGCCTGGCGGCGGGGTTGGGGCAAGCGGGAACCTGACTGGCGGATGGATAGGGGGCTTGCGGTCAGCCTAGCCGGTTGGGTGTGGGGGCGTTAGCCGGGCCGACCGCACCGTATTCTAACGGGACAGGCCCAAGGGAAGTGTGAATCGCCATGGTTAAGCCCGTCCTGCCTCCGCGCGGCAGGGTGTTGCCTGCGCTCGGGGCTTGGCCTAAGCGCGTGCCCTGTATCGCAGGTGTGGATGGGCCGTCCGGCACATCCGCCTAAGAGGGAATGGAGTGTGACGCTCCAGCTGCCCCCGCAACTGTGACCGGGGAGCGGCCCGCTCGATACGCCACTGTCCTCTCTTTCGACGGGGACGGGAAGGTGAGCGGAAGCCGCAACGATCCGGGAGCCAGGAGACCTGCCCGCGATGCGTCGTTCGGCCACGGGCGGGGTGTACCCTGGCAGCGGAGGAAAGGCGTGAGCGCTCGTGCCCGCGCCTTCCGTCATGAGCGACGGCAATGCTTGTGATGGAGGAATCATGCGTACATTTCTGTTTCTCGGCGGTTCGATCCTGAGCCTGGTTTCGCCTGCGTTCGCGCAGGACGATGCGGGCGAGGCGGACGGGGAGCCGCTGGTGCTCGCGTCCGACGCCTACACGCTGGAAGAGGAGGCGGTGACGGTCACCGTCACCGGCAATCCCAGCGAGGTCGAGGATACCGGCCAGCCCGTGACCGTGATCGGCACCGAAGAAATCGCGGACATCCAGGGGCCGGACCTCGCCCGCGTCCTCCAGCGCTCGCCCGGCGTGACGATCAACCGCAATGGCGGGCTGGGATCGACCACCGGCGTATCGGTGCGCGGCGCGGCGAGCGACCAGCTGCTGGTGCTGATCGACGGGGTTCGTGTGGGCGACACCGCCGCCCCGGCGGGCGGTTTCGACTTCGGCACGCTGACCAGCGCCAATCTTGCCAAGATCGAGCTGCTGCGCGGCTCCAACAGCGTGGTGTGGGGCGCCGATGCGCTGGGCGGCGTGCTGGTTGCCTCCAGTTTCGAGCGGACCGGGCTCGCCGGATCGGTCGAGGCGGGATCGCGCGGCACCGTGTCGAGTAGCATCGAGGGCGGCGTTGCGGGCGATATCGGCTTCCTCGGCGGATCGGCGAGCTACCTGACCACCGACGGCTTTTCCGCTGCCGCCAGCGGGACCGAGGCCGACGGGTTCGACCAGTTCGCTGGCAATCTGCGCGCCCGCGCCTATCTCAGCCGCACCTTCGAGATCTTCGCCAGCGGCCGCTATGCCGAAGGCGTTGTGGAAGTCGACGGCTTTCCCGCACCCGCCTACACGCTGGCCGACACGCCCGAAGTGCAGGAGACGCGCCAGCTTTCCGGCGTGGTCGGCGCGCTCTACGATGGCGGTCCGCTCTACCTGCGCGGCGCCTACAGCTTCTCGGACACCGAGCGCGACAACCTGCCTGCCGCCGGACAGGCCCCGACCTTCGAGAGCGACGGCCAGTCCGAACGCGTCGAACTGCGCGGCGAGTGGCGCCCGATCGGGCCGCTGATCGTCAATTTCGGGGCGGAGAACCTCTGGTCCGACTACCAGAGCACTTCCTACGGCGCGGTCAGCGGAGCGGAGACGAGCATCTTCGGTGCCTATGCCCAGCTCGGCATCGAGTTTCGCGGGCTCTCCGGCCATGTCGGCGTCCGTCAGGACGAGCACGAGGATTTCGGCGGCGCGACCAGCTTCGGCGGCGACCTGACCTACGAGATTGCAGACAACCTGCGGGTGCGCGCGAGCGTGGGCGAGGGCTTCAAGGCCCCGTCGCTCTACCAGCTGTTTTCCGACTACGGGAATGTGCTGCTCGAACCCGAACAGAGCACCAGCTACGACCTCGGCCTTGCCTACGGCACGCGGCTTTCGCCGGTCTATGCCTCGGTCACGCTGTTCCAGCGCGATTCCGAGAACCTGATCGCCTTCATCGGCTGTCCGGTGCAGACCGGCATCTGTGCGGGCCGCCCTTTCGGCACTTATGACAACGTGGCGCAGGCGCGCGCACGCGGCGTCGAGGTGGAGGCGGGCGCATCGCCGGTCGAGGGCCTCACCCTGCGCGCGGCCTATGCCTATACGCAGGCCGAGGATCGCAGCACGGGCAGCGCCAATTTCGGCAACGAACTGGCCCGGCGTCCGCAGCATGCCGGCAC
The DNA here is from genome assembly GCA_002712945.1 of Citromicrobium sp. Next base: position 25,703 of record PAVA01000022.1, on the reverse strand, counting down.
GCTGTCGGTCGACTGGGCTCTGGCCCCCGAAACCGTGGGCGTGCCGGTGATCGGCGGCGACCTTCGGATCGTGGGCGAAGCGTTCGACGATGCCGCCAACCTGACCCCGCTCGATTCCTACACCGTGGTCGATCTGCGTGTGTCCGTGCCGCTCGGGCTCACCGCGGGCGAGCGCCCGGTCGAGGTCTTCGGCCGGGTCGAGAACCTGTTCGACGAGGATTACCAGACCGCTGCGGGCTATAACCAGGCCCCCAGAGGCGTGTTCGCCGGACTGCGCGTGGGGCTGTGACCATGCGCATATCCGCCCTTCGGCTGGCGGGTCTCGCATGGGCATTCGCGATGGCGGGGTGTGCAACGCCGCCATCGCAGAATGCACCCGAGGACGCGGTCCGCATCGTCAGCCTCAACCCGTGCAGCGACGCGATCCTCGCCGAAGTCGCGCCGGACAAGCTCGTCGCGGTCTCGCATTACAGCCACGACTCTTCAGCCAGTTCGATGCCGGTGGGCGAGGCGCGGCGCTGGCCCGCGACCGGGGGATCGGTGGAGGAAATCCTCGCCGCCGATGCGACTATGGTGGTCAGCTCCAGCTTCATGCCGCCTGCGACGCGCAATGCGCTGGGCGATCTCGGTATTCCCGTGGTCACGCTCGGCATGAGCAACTCGGTCGACGAGAATCTGGCCCAGGTGCGCGAACTGGCCGGAGCGGTGGGCGAACCGGCGGCGGGAGAAGCGCTGGTCGGCAGGATCGAGGCGGCGCTGGCCGATGCCGCGCCTGTGCCTGGGAGCAATGCCCCCGCGACGATATTGTGGCAGCCGGGCGGGATCGTGCCGGGCGAGGGCGCACTGGTGGTCGATCTGATGCGCCGTGTCGGGCTGCGCCCCGCCGATGCCACGCGCGGGCTGGGGCAGGGCGACCGGCTGCCGCTGGAGGCGGTGCTCGCCGAGCCGCCCGACCTTCTGCTGCATGCGGGGCCGCGCGGTGACGAGCAGTCGCGCACGCTCCATCATCCCGCGCTGCGCAAGCTCGCCATGCGCCGCGCCGAGTTCGCGCCGCAGCTCTATTTCTGCGGCGGGCCGAGCCTGATCCGCGCGGTGCAGCGGCTGGCGGCGATCCGGGATGGGGCCGCATGAACCGCGCCAGCCTCATCCTGCTCGCCTGCGTGCTGGTGGCGATCCCGCTGTCGCTGGTCGCGGGCCGCGCATGGGTCTTCGGGCTGGAGGAAGGCCGCGCCGCGCTGATTATCGCCGAACTGCGCCTGCCGCGCGCGTTGCTGGCGGTCACCGTCGGAGCAGGGCTCGGCGCGGCGGGCGCGGCGATGCAGGGCTACCTGCGCAACCCGCTCGCCGATCCCGGCCTGTTCGGGATCGCACCGGGCGCGGCGCTGGGTGCGGTGCTGAGCTTTTCCTTCGGTTACGCGGCGAGCGGCTGGCTGCTGCCGATCCTTGCTCTGACAGGCGCGGGCGGTGCGATGGCGCTGCTCGCGCTGATGGCAGGCAGAGGCGGCGGGATCGCGCTGTTCACCCTCGCCGGGCTGATGATCGCGAGCCTCGCGGGCGCGCTGACCAGCCTCGTCATCAGCCTCGCGCCGAACCCCTGGGCGCTGAGCGAGATCGTCACCTGGCTGATGGGCGCGCTGACCGACCGCAGCTGGGCCGACCTCGCGCTCGCCGCGCCGCTGACGCTGGCGGGGGTGGCGGTGCTGGCGCGCGCGGGCCCGTCGCTCGATGCGCTCACCCTGGGCGAGGAAGCCGCGCGGTCGATGGGTGTATCGATGGACCGCCTGCTGGCGCTGCTGGTGGTGGGCGTGGGCCTGACCATCGGCAGCGGGGTCGCGGTCGCAGGGATCATCGGTTTCGTCGGACTGATGGTGCCGCATCTGGTGCGCCCGCTGACCGATCGCCGCCCGTCCTCGCTGATCGTGCCGAGCGCGCTCGGCGGCGGGCTGCTGGTGCTGGTGGCCGACAGCGTGTTGCGGATGCTCCCGCTGGCGAGCGAGCTGCGGCTGGGCATCGCGCTGTCGCTGATCGGCGCACCCTTTTTCCTGTGGCTTCTGCTGCGCCTGCGCCGGGGCGGCGGGATGGGGCTGACATGAGGGCTGACATGATGCTCGAGGCACGTGACCTCGCGCTGGGCGAGCGCCTGCGCGGGGTCTCCGCAAGGATCGAGGCGGGCGGGATCACCGCGATCTGCGGGCCCAACGGGGCGGGCAAGTCGACCCTCGTGCGGCTGCTGGCAGGGGTGATCGCGCCGAGTGGGGGCGAGGCCCTGCTCGATGGCAGGAACGTCCATACGATGCATCCGCGCACCCGCGCGCGTTCTCTCGGCTATCTGCCGCAGGAGCCGAAAATCGCGTGGGATCTCTCGGTCCGCAATCTCGTCTCGCTCGGGCGGCTGGCGCACGGCGACGCTCGCGAAGAGCCGGTCGAGGCGGCGCTGGCGGCGATGGGGCTGGAAGGCTTTGCGAACCGCCCGGTCTCCACCCTGTCGGGGGGGGAGCGTGCCCGCGCTCTGCTGGCCCGCGTGATTGCGGGCGAGCCGCGCTTCATCCTTGCCGACGAGCCTTTCGCCGCGCTCGATCTTGCCTACCAGGCCTCGCTCGCGCGGCACCTGCGCGTGCAGGCGGAGGAGCGCGGTCGGGGCGTGGCGGTGGTGGTCCACGATCTCACCCTCGCGCACAGGCTGGCCGACCGGGTCGTGCTGCTGCACGAGGGCGCGCTTTATGCGCAAGGGACGCCCGAAGAGGTGCTGGCGCCCGGGAACCTGCACGCCGTGTTCGGGATCGAGGCCGAATGGCTGGGCGATGCACGCGCGCGGGTGCTCTCGCTGCGTTGACGGCGGGCCATGACGGCATTTGTCATTTGTCTCGCCGGGGCGGACGCGCTCTAGCGCGTCCCGTTCCAGAACCGAGAGGGATTGCCCGATGCTGCGCCTGTTTCTCGCGACCGTGCTTGCCGCGGCGCTCGTCCCGTCCGCCGCTTATGCCCGCCCCGATGCCGAGGTGAACGCGAAGCTGCTCACGATGGGCAAGTGGAGCAACGAGGACTCGCATGTCGCGAAGTACGAGGCACTGCTTGCCGCCCCCGATTTGACCGATGCGCAGCGCGCGCGCGTGCTCAACTACCGCGCGGCCTCGCGCGGCGGGGCGGGGGACAAGCTGGGCCAGCTCGCCGACCTCGACCTGCTGGTGCAATCCTACCCCGGCGTGCCGGCGGCGGAGAGCTACGCCGACGCACGCGCCTATGCCTATGTCCAGGCATGGCACCTCGCCGATCGCGCGCTGAAGGGGCTTGCCCGCCTCAACGGCCCGGACGGGGGCGAACTGCGCGACCTGTGGGAGCTGGGCTACTGGGACGATGTCGCCGCCTTCGCGCTGAAAAACGGCGCGATCACGATCAGCAACACCGAACAGGCGCGCGACATCGCGCGCAAGCTCGCCGCGAGCGGGCGGGGCACGGCGCAGATGTGCGTCGCGGTGATGGAGAACAAGGCGCCGTGCGAGATCGGCCCGCAAGAGCCTTCGCCGCAGCCCCTGACGGGCGAGGGCCTCGCCGCAGCGCTACGAGAATTGCAGGGTCGGGCCGCGGTCTACAAGACCGGCTGACCCGACACCTGCGTTCGATCAGTCAGCGCTCGCTTTTCTCGAACATAGCCTCTGCCTGAACCAGCGTGGTCAGGGGTTCGTCGTCGATCAGCAGGCGGAGCACATCGGCGATCACCTGCCGCCCGTTCGCACCGCTGGTGAAGACGACGAGGCCATAGCGCTTTTCCGGCTCGAACAGGGCGATGGTGCGCTCACCCCAGTCCTTGCCATTATGGACGAGGAAGCGGTTCTGACCGCTGTCGTAGACCATCCAGCCAAGGCCGTAGCCGCTTGCGCGGGGGCACTTGTCCGGCGGAATGATCCCTTCGGGGCAGGCCATCGCGGTCTGATCGTCGTAGATCGTGCCGCGCGCCTCCACCAGTGCGGGCGTCAGGCCGTCGCCGCGCATCGCGGCCGCGACGAAGCGGGTGTAGTCGCCGATGGTGGTGTGGACATCGTCGGCCGCGCTGCCCTGCGGGCTGTTGTCGGGCAGTCGCAGCGAACCGTCCTTGCCCCGCACCATCGCGACCCGGCCATCCCATGAATCGTCGGGAATGAAGAAGGTATCGTCCATCCCGGCAGGTTCGAACAGCTGTTGATGGGCGAGGTGGTCGAGCCGCGTCTGGGTCGCCATCATCGCATAACGCGCGGCCATGACGTAGTTCTCGCCCGAATAGTGCGCACGGGTGCCGGGCTCCCAGTCGAGTCGCAACGTGCCGCCCTCCATCCGGTCGCGCCAGTTTTCGGGTACACCCGTGCGATGCGACAACGCGTCGCGCAGAGTGATCTTTTGCGCGCGCGGATCCTCGGTCAGGTCGCGGTCGACGAATTGCGTCGCGAGCGGTGTATCGAGGTCGAGCTTGCCCGAAGCAACCAGCCGCAGGATGGTTTCGGCGACGAGGGGCTTGGTCAGCGATGCTATGTTGTACAGCGTTTCGTCGGACGCCGCTTCGCCCGGCGCACGCTCGCCATAGACTGCGGTCCAGGCAAGCTCGCCATCCTCGATCCAACCGACCGCGAGGCTCGGCACGTCGTTCTCGGCCAGCAGTCCGGGCGCTGCGGCGTCGAGCGCGGCACGCTGAGGCGTAGCGATACTGCTCGTGGTCTGCGTTTCCGGCATCGGGCCGCAGGCTGCGAGCGAAACGGCCGAAAGGGCCGCCGTGAATCCGTACTTCATTGGTACTCCCCATTGTATTAGTGACATAATACAGCAGGGAACTTGGGGCGCAACCGCCCGCCATGTCGCCGGTCGAACGAAAAAGGCCGGGTGCAGATACCCGGCCTTCTCGATCTTGTCGGGGAGACGGGCCTTACTGGCCGGCGTCACCAACCTGCGGCGGTCCGTCGTCGGAGACTTCGGTCGCGGTCTCGACTTCCCCTTCGGCGAGGCCCAGCGCGACGAGCATGTACTGCACGTCGGGATCGCGATCGGCGAAGTTGCGGTACATTTCGCCGTAATCCATCGTCCCGCCGCGGCTGAGCACGGTCTCGCGATAGTGATCGCCATTCTCGCGCGTCAGTCCGCCGTTCTCGAGGAACCAGGCGCGGCTGTCGCGGTCGAGCATCTGCGTCCACAGGTAGCTGTAATAGCCCGCGCTGTAGCCCGCCGGGCCCGAGAAGATGTGGTTGAAGTAGGTCGTGCGATAGCGCGGCGGCACCAGCCCGACTTCCAGCCCCAGTTCGGACAGCGAGGTATCGGCGTATTCCGAGACCTTCTCAGGCGTGTCGATCGCCGCGGCCTCTTCCGCCGAGAGCGCGTGCCACTTCATGTCGAGCAGCGCGGCCTCGACCACTTCGCCGAAGTCGTAGCCCTGGTTGAACTTGGACGCCGCCTCGATCTTCTCGACCAGCTCGGTCGGGATGGTCTCGCCCGTCTCGACATGCTTGGCGTAGTTCTGGAGCACTTCGGGATAGGTCGCCCACATCTCGTGAACCTGGCTCGGGTACTCCACGAAATCGCGCGCGGTCGCGGTGCCCGAAAGGCTCGGGTACTTCTGGTCGGCGAAGAAACCGTGCAGCGCGTGGCCGAATTCGTGGAAGGCGGTGTTCACCCAGTCGAAGCTGACCAGCTGCGGCTCGCCCTCGGGCGCCTTGGGGATGTTGAGCACGTTGTAGATGACCGGCTTCTCGTCCCACAGGTAGGACTGGTCGACGAAGTTGCTCATCCATGCGCCGCCGCGCTTGGAGGCGCGCTGGAACGGGTCGAAATAGAACAGGCCCATTTCCGATCCGTCGCGGTCGAACACGGTGTAGACCCACACGTCCGGGTGATAGACGGGAATGTCGTCGCGCTTCTCGAAGGTGAGGCCGTAGAGCTTTTCGGCCATGTAGAACACGCCGTCCTCCAGCACCTTGTCGAGCTGGAAATACTGCATCACCTCGTCGTCATCGACCTCGTAACGCTCGGCCTTGATCATGTTGGCGTAGCGATACCAGTCCCACGGCTTGACCTCGAAATCGCCGCCTTCCGCCGCGATCTTCTCGTTAATGAGCGCGGCCTCGCGGCGCTGCGTCTCGGCCAGTGCGGGAACCATCTGGCCCATGAAATCGAGCGCGGCCTGCGGGCTTTCCACCATCCGGTCGTACATGGTGTAGCTGGCCCAGTCCGGCTCGCCGAACAGCGCGGCCTTTTCGGCCCGGAGCGAGGCGATCTTCGCTACCAGCTCGCGCGTGTCGATATCGGTCGTGCCGTCGGCGCGATGGTAGCTCGCCATGAACAGCTTTTCGCGCGCGGCACGATTTTCCATGCTCGGCAGCAGCGGCTGCTGCGTGGTGTTCTGCAGCGCGATGGCGAACTTGCCCGGCTGGCCTTCTTCCTCGGCCAGCTTGGCGGCGGCGGTGATGTCCGATTCGGACAGCCCGGCCAGGTCCTCGCGGCTGTCGAAGAACACCGGCTGCTCGGCCATTGCATTACGCGCTGCCTGCGCGAATTCGGTGGTGACGGTCGAAAGCTCGGTGTTGATTTCCTTCACCCGCTCACGCTCGGCATCGGTCAGCAGCGCGCCTGCGTGAACCATGTTCTTGTAGGTCTCCTCGAGCAGCTTGGCATCCTCGGGCAGCATGCTCATCGCGGCGCGGTTGTCGTACACCGCCTTGACCCGCTCGAAGAGAGCCGGGTTGAGCGTGATGCTGTCGAAATGGGCGGAGAGCTTCGGGCTGATCTCGGTGTTGATCTCGTCCAGCCGGTCGGTCGTGTTGGTGCCGGTGAGCTGGAAGAACACCGCCGAAACGCGGCCGAGCATGCGGCCCGACTTCTCCAGCGCGACGATCGTGTTCTCGAAGGTCGGGGCTTCCGGATTGTCGATGATGGCCTGCACTTCGGCCTTCTGGATCGCCATGCCCTGCTCGAACGCGGGCATGTAGTCGTCTTCCGAGATCTTGGTAAAGTCCGGCGCCTTGAAGGGCAGCGTGCTTTCGCTGGCGAAATAGGTCTTGGACGGGGTCTCGGCACCTGCTTCGGCCATTGCTTCGGTCTCGCTCGACTGGGCCAGCGCCGCCCCGTGATAGCCGCCCGTGAGGGCGAGGGTTGCGGCGGTGGCGAGAAGAATACGCATGAAATTTCGCTCCGTTGCTACGGTTAATCGGGGTTGCCTATGGCCTATCAGAGCCTTGTTGAACAGCAGCTTGCGAAGCGTTCATGCGGTGTTCCGGTTACGATGCGGGGCCGCTGCTGCCCGACTGCGCCTCGGCGCGCACGGCGCTGGCTGCCTCGCCCAGCGCCTGCTTGTTGACGGTTACGATGCGGGGGCGCCCGCCCTTGCGGTCGACCACCAGCCAGACCGAGCCGAGCTCCACGAAGGCGCCCTGGTCGGGCACCACGGTCAGAGCGTCGAGATCGACCTCGCGCAGCAGCGCCAGCACGTCCTCGTCGAAGACTTCGGAGAAGGCGGTGTCGACGCTGTCGGGGTCGGTCAGCTCCCGCCGGGTGCCCTCGCGGTCGATATAGAGCAGCGGCAGGCCGACCTCGTCGAGGATCGCGGCCTTGTCCTCGCTGCGCGCAGCCGCGCGGATCGCGGCGAGCGCGCTGTCGAACTGGCTCGCGCTGGTGCCGGTTGCGCAGGAGATCGCCCCGCCATCGGCATGGTCGTTGGCAAGGTCGAACTGCTCGTCGCGCGCGGGCTGGTCCTGCCAGACGAGCAGCAGGCAGTTGTCCGGTTTTCGGGCGAGCTGCGCATCTGCCTCGGCAGCCTGTGGCGATGCCTCGCGGGCCTCTTCGCCCGTCGCGCTCTCGGCAGCGGGCGAGCAGGCGGCAAGCGCGCCTGCGCTCACAACCCCTGCGCCCGCAAGCAGCGCCGTTCTAGCCCGGGCGAACATCCGCATAGTCCGCCTCAAGGAAGATCTGCGCGCGCCGTTCGGACCGGTGGATGAGCCCGCCGGCAACCTGGCCCCCTGCGAAACGGTAATCGAGTTCCTGCGCAATCGCGTCATAATCCGCTGCGGCTATGGCGCGGTTGAGCGCCGGGCTTTCCGCCGGAGATAATGTGCCTTCGCCGACATTATAGGCCAGGTCGACCAGCGCATCGAATTCGTGCTGGTAGAGCTTCAGGTCGCCCACGACATTGGCGACCGCTTCTTCCGCCTTGGCCAGATCGGCCCTGAGAAAGGCCATCGCCTGTTCGCGGGTGATCCGGTCACCCACCTTCAACCCGTCTTCGGGCCGCACCAGATGGCCGATGCCGACCGTGGGGTAGCCCGCGACATCGCGATAGACGGTCAGGCGCATGCCTTCTTCCTGGGCCAGCGCCTTGTGCATGCGCTCGCTGGTCGTAAGCAGCGCGGCGTTCATCCGCGTATAGTTGGGATTGGTCTTGAGATTGGTCTCGTAGGACCAGCGCTGCACATCGTCGATCGTGTGCGAGGAGGGGGAATAGGCGGCGAGCGATCCCGCCGCAGCCGAAGCCGCGGCGAGCGCAAGCGGTGTGCGCCTCAGCAGGCGTTTGCGCCACTTGCGCCTGCGCCCGGTGCCCTCCTCCTTGCGCTGTTCGCGAAGGCGCGCGCGCTGGGTGCGCTGGCGCCGGGCGATCGAGGGGCCTGCATGGTCGCGCGGAGCATTTGCGGAGGCGACAGGGGTGGTCATCGGGCGCTGGCCTCGCGCCGGATGCTCTGTCTCTCCTGTGTCGCCGGGCGGGCGATCATGCTCGCGTCCTCCTGTTGCGTCTGGTCTGGGGGCCTGTTGCCGTTTGCGGTCAGGCACTTGTCCCATTCGCCCTATCAACGGACGAGTCCCCCTGGAGGGTCCGCAACTCGTCCGATCATGCCCACGGCCAGCCCCGCCGACTTGCATTTCGGCAATCTTTTGCGCTCTTGGTGCGACTGGGCTAGCGGCTGGTGGCGATGACCGATCCCCGCACGCTCCTCGCCGACCCGCACTGGCTGCCGCACCGGATCGATCCCGGTGCGCGGACCATCGAATTTCTGCAGCTGGAGCGTGCGGCGCTGGCCGAACCGGCTTTCCTTGCGGACCGGCAGGGCCCCACGCAGGCGCTGCCCTGGGCCGAGGTGCAGAACGCCGTCGCCGAGACAGGGGCCGCCGAGACCGGGCCGATCCACTTCGTGTTCCACACCGCTTTCTGCCGCTCGACCCTGCTGGCACGCGCGCTTGAGATTCCCGGCGTCTCGGCGGGGCTGAGCGAACCGGGCGTGTTCGCCGGGCTGGTCAATGCGGGGTCCGCGGGCGAACCGCTGGTGAAGCCGGTGGTCGATCTGCTGTCGCGCCCCTGGGGGCAGGGCGAGGCGGTGTTCGCCAAGCCGACCAACCACGCCAACCGGCTGATCCCAGCGCTGATGAACGCCGCGCCGCAGGCCCGCGCGATCCTGATGACCAATCCGCTGCCCTCCTTCCTCGCGGCGGTGATCCGCAAGGGGATGATGGGGCGGCGCTGGGCGCGCCAGCTCTATCTCGAACTGATGGGCTATGCCGGGATGGACCTCGGCATGGACGGGCGCGAGCAATTCGCGATGACCGATCTGCAGGCGGGCGGCCTCGCGTGGTTCCTCAACCAGCGCTATTTCGATGCGGTCGCGCGCCAGTATGGCGACCGGGTGCGGGTGCTCGACGGCGACCGCTTCGATGCGGAGCGTGCGCAGACCCTTGCCGCCATCGGCAGCTTCACCGGGGTCGGGATCGACGCGGGCCGGGCACGCGAGATCGCCGAGGGCCCGGTCTTCACCCGCGACGCCAAGACGGGCCGCGACTACGCCGACAAAGCGCGCGAGGACGCCGCCGCCACGCAAAGCGCGGTGGTGGAAGACGAGATCGCCAAGGTCGGCGAGTGGATCGGCCTCATCGCGAAGCAGGCCGGGCTCGACGTGCCGCTCAAGCAGACGCTGTTCTGAGGGGTGGTCTGACCTGCGCAGTCAGCTCGCGGGGGGCGGGGGGGAAGCACCTAGGGCAGCGCCCCGATGACGCGGCAGACCGCATCCTTGCCCCCGGCGAAATCGACCTTGCGAACCTCGTCCAGCCGCAACTCGTCCGTGGCGCAGGAAACCGCGCCCCAGGCCGCAGGTGAGGAACGCTGGTTCGCGGTGGCCGGGTAGTACAAGTAGGTTGCTCCGAGCCCGCCGGTTACGCGGAATGGGTCGAGTCCGAGAACGGTGGTCCCGAAGTTCTTGGATGTGGTCCGCGTGCCTCCACTGACCGAGAGATCGACCAGCAATATGCCATCGAGGTCACGTTCGATTCCGTCGGCATTGAGCGCCACCACCAGCGGCGCCTCACCATCCTTTGGCTTCGTCCGGCTTGTCTTGTCGAAAGCGTCGAATTTTTCGACCCACTTCGCTTTCGGACCATCCGGCGCGCTTGCGAAACGCCCTCTTAGAACGAGCAGACCGGCGTATTTTTCGGCCAGCGAATGATCGCCCGCAAGCTCGTCGATAGGCGGGAGTTCCAGGCCGATCCGCGTTCCGGGCGATCCGAGGAGAGTGCGGCTTTCGACCCCATGGCTCGCCAGCTGCACCGCGACCGCATCCGCGAGGAGCCGGTCGGATACCGAGGCGATAGTGAATTCCTTGAGGGTTCGCTCGTTGCGCAGCAGCCCTGCCAGGGCTTCCGCCGCACCGATGAACTCGTTAGCCCTCGCGACGAATGGATCGACGAGACCTGCCTCCTGCGAGAGGATGTCGATCGCCTCTGTAAGCAGCGCGTCCATCTCGCGACCGATGACAGCAGGAAGGCCGAAAACATAGCTTTCGCCGTCCGCGAGAACCAATATCGTGCGCTTGGACTCGCCCGGCTTGCAGCGCTCTTCTTCTTTCCCCGCCTTTCCGCACAAGGTTTCGGAGATTTGCCGCGCCATTTCGGCTGTCGCGCCCAGCCCGAGGAGGTCTATCTCGAACTGCCCGGTCTTTTCCGCATCCGCGGTGACCTGGACGTTCTTGTCGTCCGCCATCGCCGCGACCGCGTTGACGAGCTCGGTCGCCTGCTCGATCGGCGACTTCTTTTCCGCTTCCTCCTCGGTCTCGTCCTCGCCATCCGCACCCTGCGCGAAGGCCGGCGAGCCGACGAGTGCGGCGCATACGGCAAGAGACAGTATGGAAAGTCCGTTCGGCAAAAACCCGCGTAGTGTCATGGGAACCCCCTCCCCAAGCGCGACCCGGGGCAAGGGTCTGATTTGCCGGGCGAAGAGTCAACTGCCGTAGGAACCCCTAGGGCGGTGGCGAGGGGCCGGAGAGTGCAAACTCCACCACCGGCTCGTAATGCGCTCCGCCGCGTTCGAGCCTGCTTTCGACGAGATGGAAGCGGTCGACCGGCCAGTCGGGGAGGGCAAGCCGCCCGTGTTTCGCTAGCCAGTCGCCGACCGGGCCGGTCGAGGTGTTGGTTCGCGCGATGGTAACATGCGGCACGAACTTGCGCCTCTCCGGTTCGAGTCCCGCGGCTCGGCACGCCCGCTCGACCCGGCGGTGGAGGATCGCGAGCGGCTCGCTTTCCTCGACCCTGGCCCACAGCGCCGTAGTGTGTCCCTTGTGCTCGAACGTCCCGACGCCGCGCAGGCGAAGCACGAAGGGCGCAAGACGGACGTGGGCCAGCGCGCTGGCGAGATCCTCGGCCTGCATGGCATCGACCTCGCCGATGAAGCGCAAGGTCAGGTGCAACTGGTCGTCGGATTGCCAGCGTGCGCCGTCGAGGCCTTCCATCGTATCGATCAGGTGATCGCGGATGGTCTCCGGCGGGCGCAGGGCGACGAACAGGCGATGCATGCCCCCGGCGATAACATGCTTGCGGGGAGAAGGAGAAAGGCGGGCGCGGATCGATGCGCGCCCGCCTCTCCCGCCGATCATTTCGGGTAGAGCGCGCCGTAGCTGGCCTGATACTGGTCGTATTCGGCCTTGTAGCGATCGCGCGCCTGCTCGAACCGGGCGATCATTGCCTGGTATTCGGCAAGCCGCGCGTCGTAGCGGGCGCGGCCCGAACGGCTGGGGCTGGCGATGAGATCGGCGCGCATCGCATCCAGCGCCTGCTTTTCCGCCGCCAGCGGCGCATGGGCCGCATACATGGCATCGTGCGAGGTGCCGAGCGTCTTCAGCGCGGCTTCGGCGGCAACCATATTGTCGAGCACGTCGCGCTTGTAGCGTGCCGCCTCGGCAAGATAGGTCCGCTCCGCCTGGGCGGTGAACTCGCGGCAGGCGGCGGACTCGCTCATGCTCTTGTCGTACTGGAGGCCCGGCTTGCCGTTGTGCACGACCCGCTTCATACACGGCGTCTGCATCAGGCCGCCATCCTGCGCCGCCGCCGGAATGGCAAGCGATGCGACACCCGCCGCCCCGGCAAGGCCTGCGGCATAGGCAATTGTTTTCAAGAACATCTCACGTCCCCCCAAAGAAACGCGACCCGTGGATGATCTACGGGCAAAGATGGACCGAGGCAAATCGCTGCTACCGACCTGCGGTTTTTACGCAGGTCGTGGCGGGCTCGATCGGGCGGGGGGAGTTAGAGGCCCGCCGATTCCATGGCGACCACGCGGTTTGCCAGCGCATCGTCGTCGACCGCGCGCACCAGCACCGCGGCCAGGTCTCCGCGAGCGGTCGTCCCGTCGCCTTCTACATCGTCGCCCAGGCGAATGTCGCGCTTGCCGTCGGCCTTCGTTAGCGGGCCGGGCCGGACGATGGTGTATGCGACGCCCGAGGCCTTCAGATGATCGTCGGCGTCCTTCTTGGCGAGCGCGTAGTGATACATGTCCGAATCCGGATCGGGGTCGTCGACCCCGCGCGCGCTCAGCATCACGAAGCGCTTGGCGCCCGCCGCCTTCGCCCGGTCGACGAGTGCCTTGGCTCCGTCGCGGTCGACCTTGTCGGTCATGTCCGGTCCGGTCTTGCTGCCCGATCCTGCGGCGAAAATGACGGCGTCCACGCCCTCGCACACGTCCTGGGGCAGGTCGGTCAGGTCGCCCTTGCGGGTCGTGCAGCCCGCCGGGAGCGTCGACGTGTCGGACCCTTCGCGGACGAGAGCAATGGGGGAGTGCCCGGCTTCGATCAGCTGCGGGACGAGGCGCTGGCCCGTGTGCCCGGTCGCGCCGGAGACGAGTACGTTCATGGGTTGTGTCCTTCGATTATGTCGTTTGACTAACCGACGATTGCGCGGGTCGGATGTTCCGGGAGAGGGGGACGGCGCGCGGATGCTTATGTGCTTGACCGGGTGTGCGACGCGGGGGATTGTAGTGAGAAGGGAGGAGTGCATTTGGCGCTTAAGTGGAAATGTCTTGAGCCAGTCACCGCCATCGGGTGCTGTTGGGGGGCCTATGCGTTCGGCATGCTCGACGGTGGGATCACGGTCGGCGCGATCATCGGCGGATCGAAGCTCATGCAGTTGTGGGGCGAGGCAAAGCAGACCTTCGGGCTTGGCAATTCCGCATTGCTGAAACGGCATCAAAAGGCGATCCGCCAGCGTTGGGAAGCGAAGGCGCGTGGAGATTGGGTGAAGGAGGCCGATCTCAATGCTGCCGACGAGCGGCTGGCGTCTCACCTGCTCGAAGCTATCCCTCCGGCGAAGGATCTCGGCCTGACGATCGTCGATAACCAGCCCTATCCGACGAAGGCCGCGCGGATGATTGTCGATCGTCTAGCGCTGCGCGACGATTGTCGGATTTTCCGTATGGAAGGGGAAGAGGGATCAAGCAGGACCGCCCGCATTTTCGCACTTGAGGTGCTCGAAGCGTCGCTGGAAGCTGCGCTTGCCGAGCCGGAATATGCGCAAAAGCTCTTTCCTTGGTTTCTTGCCGATATCGGCAGGGGCGTCGCGAGACTAGAGAAAAAACTGGACGAGGGTTTGGGGCTGCAAGCTAAACACACGAAAGCCCTAAGGGAAAACGACGAAAAAATTTTTGAGAGAATGGTGCGGATAGAAAAGTTATTGGAAGGGCACGTCGAAATCCCATCCTCTGTGCTGCGTGAAACGATAATTTCTGAGCTGGAAGCTTTGCCTGGCTCTACCGATGGCGAGCTGGCTCAGGCGGTAATTGCATTCAAATTGAGGCATGATCGTCTGCTGGCGCAGGTTCGTCGGATCAAAACGTTCGATAACCGGATCGCTTCGATCAAAGCATCGGCGCAAGAGGCGCTTGAGGAATACGATCATGCTCTGGCCGCAAGGCTTTATCGGAACGCTCGGCAACTGCTCAACGCCCGCACTGCCGAGCGCGCGAGGGAGAGTGCCGAATTTGCGGATGCCGAAGCGCAGGCCCTTCTGCTCGAAGGCGATTGGCCGGAAGCGACCAGCGTGTGGCTTAGCGCTTCCGAGAAGTTGCGGCCGTTCGATGTAACAGCGGCTGGGATGATCGCCGTCCAATGCGCGACCGAACTATTCTACAGGGGGCTGCGTCTGGACGGCGGCGAACTTGAAGCCGCCGATGCTGTCCTCGCCGATCTCATCAAACTGGAATCGACCCACTCGCATCCCTTTCTGAAGGCGACGGTCTATTCTGATCGCGGCCTAGTTCTCTCACGGTTGGGTCAGCGCAGTGACGATGGCGAGCGAGTGGGCTACATTGAGGACGCTCTCACGCATTTGACGGAGGCTGAGGGCGCAATCCGCAAGGAGGACTTTCCTCTCTTGTGGGCCGAATGCAGAAATCGCCATGGATCGGCACTTGCGATCGGAGGGCACGACGAGGCAGGCGAAAAGGCCATCAAGCGATGCGAGGAGGCCATTGATGCTTTTCGAGATGCCCGAGAAGTTTTCGCGAAAGAGGGTGAGGACCTGCTCGTCATGAGTGCCCGGAATAACACGTCGGGTGTCTTGGCCATGCTCGCACTTCTCAAAAATAGTGCGAAGATCATGAGTGAAGCGGTCGATGAGGCCCGTATCGCATGTAACTTCTTTACTGAGAATGGCAACCAAATAGAGGGAGCTGACGGTGAAGAAAACATAGCGATTTTGCTCCAGTGCCGGGCGGCCATGGAGCCTACGGAAATAGCGATCAAGACGCTGGAAAAAGCATTAGAGCATGCTGAGAAGGCAGCTCATATATTCGAAAAGGAAGGTGCGACATTCAATTGCGCCAAGGCCAGGGAGACCCACGCCCGCATATCCACGGACCTTCGGGAACACCTCGATGAATGAAGCAGCCTAACCTATGCGCTCGCGCACGTCGCCGTCGTTTTTTCCAATCGCTTTGAACTGGCGCCCCCTTCGCCTCTAGAGCGCAGTGCCAACGATCCAGCGCTCGGCGCGATTGGAAATCCCACTCCGCCACACCACATCTGCCGCGACCCGGCGAAACCGTGCGTGCTCCTCGCTCGCTTCCTTGCGGATAGGCCGACCGGCATCCTTGACAGACAAGAACACAAGCGGAACACGCGCCCTATGGCACTCACCAAAATCTCCGTGCGGGGCGCCCGCGAGCATAACCTCAAGGGCGTCGATATCGACCTGCCGAGGGACTCCCTGATCGTCATCACCGGGCTCTCGGGCTCGGGGAAGAGTTCGCTCGCTTTCGATACGATCTATGCCGAGGGCCAGCGGCGCTATGTCGAGTCCTTGAGCGCCTATGCGCGTCAGTTCCTCGAGATGATGCAGAAGCCCGATGTCGAGCATATCGAGGGGTTGAGCCCTGCAATCTCGATCGAGCAGAAGACGACGAGCAAGAACCCGCGCTCGACCGTCGCGACCGTCACCGAGATCTACGACTACATGCGCCTGCTGTGGGCGCGCGTCGGCGTGCCCTATTCGCCTGCGACCGGGTTGCCGATCGAGGCGCAGACCGTCTCCAACATGGTCGACCGGGTGATGGCACTGCCCGAAGGTACGCGCGCCTATCTGCTCGCGCCCGTAGTGCGCGGGCGCAAGGGCGAATACCGCAAGGAAATGGCCGAGTGGCAGAAGGCGGGCTTCACCCGCGTGCGGATCGACGGCGAGATATACCCGATCGAAGACGCACCCGCGCTCGACAAGAAGTTCAAGCACGACATCGAGGTGGTGGTGGATCGCCTCGCGGTGAAGCCGGGGCTGGAGACGCGACTGGCGGACAGCTTCGAGACCGCGCTGCGGCTGGCCGAGGGGCTGGCCTATGCGGACCTCGCGGACGGGACGGTTGCGGAGGTGACCGCCAGCGTGAGTCCCCGCGCAGGCGGGGACCTCCCTCAGCCATGCGCCCAGTCGAACGAGGCCCCCGCCTCCGCGGGGGCTCCGGACCAGAAGTTGAAAGGCGCGGGCGTGCCCGCCAACCGGATCGTCTTCTCCGAGAAGTTCGCGTGCCCGGTCAGCGGGTTCACCATCGAGGAGATCGAACCGCGGCTGTTCTCCTTCAACGCCCCCCAGGGCGCGTGCCCGACTTGCGACGGGATCGGCGAGAAGCAGCTGTTCGACCCGCAGCTGGTCGTGCCCAACGAGGCGCTGACGCTGAAGCAGGGGGCCATCGCGCCGTGGGCCAAGTCCAACCCGCCGTCGCCCTACTACATGCAGGTGCTGAGCAGCCTCGCGGCGGAGTACGGCTTCGATCTGACGACCCCATGGCAGGAGCTGGGCGAGGACAACCAGGACGTGATCCTCTACGGCACCAGGGGCAAGCGCGTGCCGCTAACCTTCAAGGACGGTCGCAAGCAGTACACGGTCAACAAGCCGTTCGAAGGCGTGATCGGCAACCTCAACCGCCGGATGCTGCAGACCGAGAGCGCGTGGATGCGCGACGAGCTGGCCCGCTTCCAGACCGCGCAGCCGTGCGAGACCTGCGGCGGCAAGCGGCTGAACGAGAAGGCGCTGGCGGTGAAGATCGGCGGGACGCCCGGCTCCGGCGAGGACGCAATCGACATCGCCACCCCCTCGCAGATGAGCGTCGGCGATGCGAAGGTCTGGTTCGAGCAGCTGCCCGACCGCCTGACCGACCAGCAGCAGCAGATCGCCCGCGCGATCCTCAAGGAAATCAACGAGCGGCTGGGCTTCCTCGACAACGTGGGCCTCGACTACCTCAACCTCGACCGCAAGTCGGGCACGCTGTCAGGCGGCGAGAGCCAGCGCATTCGCCTCGCCAGCCAGATCGGCAGCGGGCTCTCGGGCGTGCTCTACGTGCTCGACGAGCCGAGCATCGGCCTGCACCAGCGCGACAACGACCGGCTGCTCGAAACGCTCAAACGCCTGCGCGACCTCGGCAACACGGTGATCGTGGTCGAGCATGACGAGGACGCGATCCGCGCGGCGGATTATGTGGTCGATCTCGGCCCGGGCGCGGGCGTCCACGGGGGTGAGGTGGTGGCCGAGGGCACGCTGAAGCAGGTGCTCAAATCGAAGAAGAGCCTCACCGCGGCCTACCTCAACGGCACGCGCGAAATCGAGGTGCCCGCCAAGCGCCGCAAGGGCAACGGCCACCAGCTGACCGTGCACGGCGCGCGCGCGAACAACCTGAACAACGTCACCGCGTCGATCCCGCTCGGCACCTTCACCTGCATCACCGGCGTCTCCGGCTCGGGCAAGTCGAGCTTCACCATCGATACGCTCTACGCCGCCGCCGCGCGCGAGCTGAACGGCGCGCGGGTGATCGCAGGGCAACACGACAAGGTCACCGGCCTGGAATATTGCGACAAGGTGATCGAGATCGACCAGTCGCCGATCGGCCGCACGCCCCGCAGCAACCCCGCGACCTATACCGGCGCCTTCACCCAGATTCGCGACTGGTTCGCCGGCCTGCCCGAAAGCCAGGCGCGCGGCTACAAGCCCGGTCGCTTCAGCTTCAACGTCAAGGGCGGCCGGTGCGAGGCGTGCCAGGGCGACGGCCTGATCAAGATCGAGATGCACTTCCTGCCCGACGTCTACGTCACCTGCGAGGAATGCGACGGCAAGCGCTACAACCGCGAAACGCTGGAGGTGAAGTTCAAGGGCCACTCCATCGCCGACGTGCTCGACATGACGATCGAGGATGCGGAAAGCTTCTTCAAGGCGGTCCCCCCGATCCGCGACAAGATGGCGATGCTGAACGAGGTGGGGCTGGGCTATATCAAGGTCGGCCAGCAGGCGACCACGCTTTCGGGCGGCGAGGCGCAGCGGGTGAAGCTGGCCAAGGAGCTGTCCAAGCGCAGCACCGGGCAGACGCTCTATATCCTCGACGAGCCGACCACCGGCCTGCATTTCGAGGATGTGCGCAAATTGCTCGAAGTGCTGCACCGGCTGGTCGACCAGGGGAACTCCGTGGTGGTGATCGAGCACAACCTCGATGTGATCAAGACCGCGGACTGGGTTCTAGACCTCGGGCCGGATGGCGGTGTGCGGGGCGGGGAGATTGTTGCGGAGGGTACGCCGGAGGAGGTGGCCGCGGTGAGCGGGAGCTATACCGGCAGCTATCTGAAGCCGATGTTGGAGCGGCAGGTAGAGCCAGCGGAGTGAGTAACCGCAGCCTATCCCTTCACAGGCGAGGAAGCGCTAGTGAGTGATAAGGCTACGCCGGTGAGTACATTGCGCTTATTCGAGGTGGCCAAGTGCGCGACCGTAGTTGGCTAGCTTTTGAAGGGCGTAGTTAGCGATCTGTGCGCGTCCGGTTGTAGAACGCCACATAACCTCAATCCTAATCGGCCCGCCTGTATGTTCAGCGACAATATCAGTGCGACGAGTGAGGCCGGAACCAAAATCCTGCTCGACATCGTATCCACTGATGACACCCGAGGCGACTAGCGCCTCACCAATTGCGCGATTAATAGCCGCATCGTTAGATCGGGCAATCCCAGCGAGTTTCTCGAAAGCCTCGACACTCGATGAACCGGGCTTCTTTCCGACACTGCCAACTCCCTGTTTCCCCATTGAAAAGATTTTAAATATCTCGGTGTTCTTTAGCCGGTCTAGGGCGTCACGCTCTTTGTCTGGCTTCAGGCTGAGTCCCACTGCCCTCATTCTTTCCTTCAACGCATCGGATGCGTAAGCCCTCGCGATAGAAAGAGCTGTAAGGACGGGTAAATGCAAAATCTTCGCGTCGAGAGAATTAGCGAGAATCCCAAGTCTCTCAGGGTGGTTTTTTAGTTCTTTAACAATATTTGCGTCTGTACTAGACATGAGTCGCTCAATATCGAAAGCCGCGTAGCTTCCGCGCGTTAAAGCGGCGACGGCTTGATCGGGCTCATTGCCTGCTACAACGACGATCCAAAGACGGGCCTGCTCAAGCTTGAGAAGTTTATCTACTAGTCCTTTTTGCTTATGAATTTCACTTCTTAAAGATCCCAGAAAGCCGCCAATGGTGTCCGCTTTAGCTGAAAGCTCGCTGAGGCGCGCTTCGCTTATACCTAGGTCTGCAAACTGCGCCCCTTGGTTCAGAGTAGATACGGTCGCGGCAGCAATCTTTTCGA
This sequence comes from Citromicrobium sp., assembly GCA_002712945.1. Next base: position 6,366 of record PAVA01000022.1, on the reverse strand, counting down.
AGGCTGATTTATCCGGCCCTTTAAACTCAAGCGCAGGCTCTTCATTCCCTAGGAGCGCATCTCCGCCAACCTGTTCTGAAATAGAAACTACACGATCCATCAACTGATCGGTGTTGCATGGCCAGACAACAAGTGATCTTTCACCCCGTTCGGTACGGATAAATCCGTTTATTGCGTGAAGCCAATCTTCCAACTCTCTATCAGTAAAGGTGGTTGCTGCCTCGCGCTCTTCAAGTACGAATACTGTTAGGTGATCACCCCCCTCAGCGCTGCTTAAAAATTCACGGATATCAGAGCTTCTGGGAACTGAGAACGTCTTCACGCCCTCGCGAAACTGCCCAAGGGTGTGTAAAAAGGTGGACTTACCTGATCCCGGCTTGCCGCGAAGGACACGGAACGCGCCTCTGTGTGCACCGGTCATCTCGCCATATATTCGATCAATTTCAGATAAACCGCTTTCTACCGGAACGATAATTCCCTTTAACTGCTCATCGTCGGTACGTCGTTCTAAAATTTCGAACCTATCAGGAACAGATAAACTCTCAGACGCGTGGCCGTTCATTATCACCCCTGCCTATAATGTTCGTATTGTGGCAAAAGACGATCTCTCATCTCGATTAAACTCGAATACCGCCGCAAAAGAACTTGTTCTTCATTGCCGGACAGTGGGTATCGATCCAATGTGAATGATTGGCCTCGTAATATATCTAGCACGACGAAAGATGAAGATTCGATGCTTGGGAATGCTTCGGATATAAGCCAAAGCATTACGCGGGCAGCTTCTTCGCTAAGGCGAGGCGCTTCTGCAAAATAAGGGTATACATAATGCTCTGCACCGCCGGCGTCTCGTATCGCAAGCATTCCCTCAATTTTTATCGTGCCGATCCCGTGGAATGTATAGCGAGTGTGGGGCGCGTCGATCTGAAGGAATGGTTCGTTCGTCCACCGGCGTCGCTCATTCCACCAAGTCAAAAATCCGTCCCGAAGGCGCGGGTACAGGCGGGCTCGGGCCGTATTCGCCTCTACGCGTGAATCCACGCTATCGTGGAGATCCTCGCGATGAAACGCGTGTTCTCGCGCATCTCGCCAGAATGGCGTGTGAAAATCGCCACCGCCGTCTAGCTGGCCTCGTTCACGAGCGATTTCCTGACGAATATCTGACCGTACTTCAGAGATCTGTCGGTTATTTGTCAGGTAGCAAAGCTTAATCAGCTTCCGGAGGTGGATCACTTCCAACGACATGCGATACGATTAGGCCGCATATCGAAAGTTTGGAAGAGCTTTGGAAGGTCTTTGAACAGAGTCTGTCCTACACCCCTCTCCCCCACTAGCCTCTCCGGTTCGCCAACCCACGAACCCGAGGGGCATCCCATGTCCAAACCCTCCCCGCAGCATCCCGACCTCGCGGCCAACCCCACGCTGAGCGAGCGCGAGGCGTTCGAGGCGTGGCAGGCCCATGTCGATGCAGGCCGCATCGGGAAGCGGCCCGCGATGTCCACCGCGCAACTGCTTCGCCATATGCGCAACGAGGAGGTGCTGCTGGGCAGGGCGGTCTCGGTCCGCGTGCATGTGCGGGAGGAATTGCGGGGGCGGTAAGGGCTTCTTGCTCACCCTCTCCCTCGTCGGCCCGGACTTGATCCGGGCCAGGGCTTCTTTCTTCACATTTCCCGGCCCTGAGGTTCGGGTCTTCCACTTGGTGGGACGGTCTCGAAGAAGAAGCACCGACCCCGGATCAAGTCCGGGGTGACGGCAAAGGGAAGCCCGGGGCGACGTTTGAGGGGAAGGGGGGGCGGCGCCGCAAAAGCTGTCCTACACGCCCCATCGCGTATAGATGGATCGGTCCCACGTTTTTGTTTTGACCCTCAAGCGCCGGGCGCGGGCCATCCGGCCCGCTTGGCTTTCGCGCCATAAGGCGCGGCGGCCTTGCAGGTGGCCTCCGGCCGTCTGCGGCTTCGCCTGCGACTCCGGCCTTGCCAACTCTTCGAGTTGGAAACGCACACGGACCACACATGACCCGCACCCCCTCACACGACACCGCCAACCTCCCCGCGCTCTCGCCCGAAGCCCGCCCACCCGCTCCGCAGCAGTTCAGCCGGGAGGATCAGGCGTTCTTTCTCGACAGGCTCGCGCAGTGCGGCAATGTGCTCGCCTCGGCGCGGGCGACGGGGATCTCGCGCTCCACCGCCTACCGGATGCGGCGGGCGTGTCCGCGTTTCGCTCGCCTGTGGGACGGGGCGCTGCTGCTCGCGCGACCGCAGGTGGAGGCGGTGCTGGCCGACCGGGCGATGAACGGGGTGGAGGAGACGATCTATTACCACGGGGAGGCGGTGGCGACGCGCACGCGCTACGACGCGCGGCTGCTGCTCGCGCATCTCGGGCGGCTCGACCGGCTGACGCGCGATTACACCGCCAGCGATGCGGCGGCCGATTTCGAGATCGGGCTCGACGAGCTGACCGCACAGCCGGAGATCGCCTTCGTCGAATGTGCGCCCGCGCGCGGTTGCGACGACGAGCCCCGGGCGCTTGGGGAGCAGCCCGAAGAGTAGCCCGAGGAGGGGGAGGGTTTTTCACCCCATGACACTGTGTCAGGTGTGTCAGGGGGCAGGCATGATGCGGGTCTCTGATCGGTCGCGCGTCCTAACCGCGAAACCGGTGCCCACTTTCGCTGGACGCGCTCCTAGACCAGCCCCTCGATCCGCCAGGCGCTCGCCGCATAGAGCAGCTGCGTGGCGATCACGAAGCCCATCAGCGCGATGCTCCGCCGCTTGCCCTTGGTGAAGGCCAGCCACACGAAGGCGGGGTAGTTGAGGAACAGCATCATGACCGAGGCGACGAAGAACGGATGCGTCGCGGCGGAGATCTGCGGCGAATCGGCCGGGTCGGGCATTGCGTCAAGCCCGATCGTCGCGGCCATGGTCGCCACGTTGATGCAGAACATGCCGCCGACCACCCAGGGCTTCTGCTGCCAGAAGTATGCGTCGAAATCGGGCCACAGCTCGGGCTCGTCGGGGAAGACCAGCGTGGCGACGAGGTAGTAGCCGCCGATGAGGACGAGAACGCCGAAGATGGTCGCCATCCGCATGTCGAGCACGCCGCGCATCGACCACACGATGCTCCAGAAGGTGCCGAGGTCGACGAGGACCAGCAGGCCGAGCATGGGGACCAGCCAGCCGACGCGGATGCTGATCGCGGCCGGGTCGACGCCCGCCTTGCGCCGCGCGCGCAGCTTGAGGATGCGGGAGAAGCCCATCAGCATCTCGGCGACCGCAAGGCCGATGAGGATCGTGAACAGCTCGAAGACATAGTCGAATTGCGGATGCACGCGCGGCCCTCCCCCAGGCGGCTCTTATCGCGTTACCGGGGGCGGACGGCAAGGCACTGGGCGTTCGTCGAACAGGGCTTGCAATCCGCGAGCGATGCCGAGGCGAACTGCGCTTGCGCAACATCGCTTCGGCGCATAGCCTTGCCGGAGACACATACGGCAATTGGGGGATTGCTCATGGCCACAGCCACAGCGCGCAAACCGGCAGCGGATGCCGGGTTCAGCGTCAAACCGCTCTTCGCAGAGCCGATCTTCGTCACCAACATCGCCTCGGCCATCTCGGACAAGCAGGTCGACTTCATCAAGTCGGTCAAAATGCTGGAGAACCAGGTCAACCACATCTCCGAAGACCTCTACCTGTTCGAGCGCAAGGAACTCGCCAGCATCAGGAAGGCGGTGCAGGCCGCGCTGGCGACCTACGCGCGCGAGGTGATGGGCGTGGAGCAGCGGCTGGAGGTGACGCAGAGCTGGGCGCTGATGAACCCGCCGGGCGTGGGGATGCATGCGCATACCCATTCGAACTCGCTCGTCTCGGGATCGCTCTACTATGCGCCGCTGCCCGATCCGCCGGGCAACATGATCTTCGAGCGGACCAGCGGCTATCGCCAGATCGAGCTGGGGGTCGGCGCAGGGCGGACGAACATCTACAATGCGCCGCGCAACGCCATCGTCCCCAAGCACGGCGACCTGGTGCTGTTCTCCAGCTCGATCCTGCACTTCGTGGAAGAGAACCGATCGCGCGAGAACCGCCACTCGATCGCGTTCAACACCTTCCCGCGCGGGACGATCGGCGATTTCCGGGATGTGAGCGAGCTGAAGCTCTAGTCGACCAGCGACAGCTCCACCGTGCCGTGGCCGCGCTGGATCAGGCCGAGCTGGATCGCGGCGGCGCGCGATACGTCGATTTCGCGACCGCGGGCATAGGGACCGCGATCATTGATCCGCACCACCACGCTCTTGCCGGTGGCGGGGTTGGTTACGCGGACTCTAGTACCGAAGGGCAGCGTCTTGTGCGCGGCGGTGAGCGCATTCATGTCGAACCGCTCTCCATTCGCGGTCTGGCGACCATGGAAGCGCCGCCCGTAATAGGAGGCGACGCCGCTGCGCCAGATCGCGGGCTCGGCTTCGACCGGCGGATCGAAACTGTCGAGGTCGACCGCGCGCGGCGCCACATCGGGGGCGGGCGGCTCGACGTCGAAGCGCGCGAAGCTGGTGTCGAAATCGGCCGCCGTTGCGGCGAGCGGCATGATCTCGTCGGTCAGCGGGGCGGAGGTGGTTTCGACCGGGGGTGCGATCTCGGCCACCAGCGCCCGCTGGCCCGGCGCATCCTGTGCTCCGGCGCCGGTGAGCGGCAGGGCGAAGATACCCAGCGCGAGCGCGGGGAGCGCGGCGCCACGAAGTCGAGTGATAGTCCCGTCCATGGCGAGGGAAGTTAAGCCCGAATTCCTAATTAGGAATATGGAGTAAAGCGTTTCGCCGTGCTTCCGCCACATTTGGCCGGAAAGCTTCGGACCTTTCGCGGACCTTGTCGATTGTTACGCGAAATCAGTTGAGCGACGTCTTGTGGCCGCGTTTTGCGAGCGATTTCAACCGCAAGGCGTTGTGCGAAATGAACATCGGAGCGTCGGGCGCCGTGCCGCAAAGCAAATGGGGCCGGCATTGCTGCCGACCCCACTCTCACCGGCCCGTGGTCTCGTCTTCCGGCGAACCTTCCGACGAGCGCTTGGCGCCCGATGCTTCCCCTTCGCTCCGGCAAGCCGAAGGTCCGGTTCTTTCACCGGCGCTCGCACCGGCATCCGGTTCCGCCCGCGGTTTGGCCGGTCCGGAGACCTGCCCTCGTCTGGCGAGACCGAGAGCCCGACGTTCCATGCTGGCCATCCATCTCGAACGGTATTCGCGTCCACCGAAGCGTTCGCGCATCCCATCGATGTCAGGCCGGAATGTCCGGCTGATAGAGGAGACCCGTGGCGGCGTTCTCAGGCGGCCCGCTTGCCTCCGGCCGAAGCCTTTGCAATGCGTTCCTCGAACTCTCGCGCGGACATTCTCCGCCATCTCATCCGGGGTCGAAAAATCCTTCGTTTTCAGGTCTTTCGACCGTCAATTGAAGAGCTTTCCGTTCCCTTCCGATGTTTTGAGACTGCGCCCACGGAGTGAGTCGGGCAAGCTTTGCAAGGTCGACTTATCCACTTTTCCCCGATTTCGCGGTGGATACGGGTGGATAACTGAACGGTTTGTCGCAGGCTTGGCGAGAAGCAGGCAGCGAACCTGCCGGAATCCTGTCGGTCCTACTTTGCGTCTCTCTTGGCCAGTAGCCGCAGCCGCAATGCGTTGAGCTTGATGAAGCCCGCCGCGTCGGCCTGGTCGTAGGCGCCCGCATCGTCCTCGAAGGTGACGTGGGCTTCGGAATAGAGGCTGTGCGGGCTGCGCCGGCCGACAACGCCCGCATTGCCCTTGTAGAGCTTGAGCCGCACCTCGCCGGTAACGCGCGCCTGGCTGTGGTCGATCGCCGCCTGCAGCATCTCGCGCTCGGGGCTGAACCAGAAGCCGTTGTAGATCAGCTCCGCGTATTTGGGCATCAGCTCGTCTTTCAGGTGCGCCGCGCCGCGATCGAGCGTGATCTGCTCGATCCCGCGATGCGCGCGGGCGTAAATCTCGCCACCCGGCGTTTCGTACATCCCGCGCGACTTCATGCCGACAAAGCGGTTCTCGACCAGGTCGAGCCGTCCGATCCCGTGCTTGCGGCCCAGATCGTTGAGCGCCGCCAGCAACGTGGCGGGGCTCATTGCTTCGCCATTGAGCGCCACGCCATCGCCATGCTCGAAGCGAAGCGTGATGTATTCGGGCGTGTCCGGCGCATCTTCCGGGTTATCGGTCCGCGAATAGACGTAGTCGGGCGTCTCCTCCCACGGGTCTTCGAGCACCTTGCCCTCGGACGAGGTGTGGAGAAGGTTCGCATCGGTCGAAAACGGGCTGTCGCCGCGCTTGTCTTTCGGCACGTCGATCTGGTGCGCCTCGGCCCACGCGATCAGCGCGGTGCGGCTGGT
>PAVA01000021.1 GCA_002712945.1 Citromicrobium sp. | reverse complement strand
GAAACCACAATCGACACGAAAGGAATTCCACATGGCAAAGCGCGTCATGATTCTCGCCACCAACGGCTTCGAGCAATCCGAGCTGTTCGACCCCAAGCAGAACCTCGAAAATGCAGGCATCGAGACCGAGGTCGTCAGCCTGCAATCGGGTGAAATCAAGGCCTGGGACAAGGACGACTGGGGCAAGACGATCAAGGTCGACAAGGTGGTCGACGATGTCGCCAACTGCGAAGGCTACGATGCCCTCATGATCCCCGGTGGCCAGATCAACCCCGACCTGCTGCGTGCCAACCCCCGCGCGGTGGCGCTCGTCCGCGAGTTCAACGCCGCGGGCAAGCCGATCGCGGCGATCTGCCACGCCCCGTGGCTGCTAATCGAGGCCGGTCTGGTCCAGGGCAAGACGCTCACCAGCTACAATTCGATCCGCACCGACCTGCAGAACGCGGGCGCGAATGTGGTCGATCAGGAAGTGGCCGAGGACGGCAACCTCATCACCAGCCGCAACCCGGACGACATCCCCGCCTTCTCGGATCGGCTGATCGCGCGGGTGCTGGAGAAGGTGCCCGAAGACGCCTAAACCTCTGACAGGCGCAGAAAACCGAGAGCCCGGTCGCAGCGATGCGGCCGGGCTATTTCGTGTCCCGCACCGCCGCACTTGCAAGTGTGGCAAAATTGGGGCAGGAATGAGGCATCAATGTGGGAGATGGTTGATGTCTGTTCGTCCTTCGCTGTTGCTCCTTTCCACCGGCGCGCTCGCTCTTGCAGCCTGTTCCGATGCCGGTTCCTATGAGTCGGAGGCCGTCACCGCGATGGACGTTGCCGAGGAAGCCGCGGTGGAAGCGCCGCCCGCCCCGCCGCGCCAGGCGGATACGGACGATGCGATGGCCGAAGGCGGCAACGCCGAAGGCGAGAGCATATCGACGCCCGACATTCCCGCCGCCGCGCCCAAGATCGCCTATGTCTATTCCTACGGCTTCCGGGTGAACCGCGAGGAAATCGCCCCGCTCCAACAGCGCCATGCCGACATGTGCGCCGATCTCGGCCCGCTGGTCTGCCAGGTCCGTTCGCTCCAGCAGAACGGCGCCGAGGACGATTACGGCTACGGCCAGCTCGAGCTATCGGTCGCCGCGGATCGCGCGCGCGCCTTCGGGCGCGAACTCGTGGCCGCCGCCCAATCGGAAGGCGGCGACCAGATCTCCTCGAGCATCGAGGGCGAAGACCTCTCCAAGCAGATCGTCGACACCGAAGCGCGGCTGCGCAGCCGCGAAGTGCTGCGCGACCGGCTGATGGAAGTGTTGCGCACCCGCAAGGGCAGCGTGCAGGAGCTGGTCGAGGCGGAGCGCGGCGTCGCGCAGGTCAACGAGGAGATCGACCAGGCGCGCAGCTGGCTGCAGGAAATGCGCGGCCGGGTCGCCTATTCGCGCGTGACCGTGACCTACCAGAGCCAGACCGCCGGACCGGGCGGCTTCTTCGAGCCGATCCGCAAGGCGGTGGGCTCGATCGGCCCGGTCGCGGGCAATGTGATCGGCGGGCTGATCCTGCTGCTGACCGTGCTCCTCCCGATCGGCCTCGTCGGCTTCGGCATCTGGGCACTGGTCCGCTGGTGGAAGCGGCGCGAAGAGAGCAGCCTTTCTGCCGACGAGAGGGGCTAGACCCGGCTCATATCGTGCGCGTCGGCGGGGATGGTGACCTCCAGCCCGTCGAGCGCATCGGTGAGGGTGATCTGGCACGAGAGGCGGCTGGTGGGGCGCACGCCGTAGGCGAGGTCGAGCATGTCTTCCTCGTCCTCACTCGCCTCGGGCAGCTGTGCGAACCATTCCTTCGCGACGAGGACGTGGCAGGTGGAGCACGCCATCTGTCCCTCGCAGGTGCCTTCCAGCGGCATGCCCGCCGCCTGGCCGACGCGCAGCAGCACGTCGCCGGGCTGCGCCTCGGCTTCGACCCGCTCGCCGTCGGCCTTGTGAAAGATGACCTTCATCCCTGCGAGTCTGCCGCTTCGAGGATGATCGAGCAAGCGCGCTCCAGCTCGTCCTTCGTCGTGTAGCGACCGAAGCCGAGCCGGATCGAGGATTTGGCCTGTGCGTCGTCCAGCCCGATGGCGCGCAGCACATGGCTCGTGCGGCCCGATCCGCTGGCGCAGGCAGAGCCGGCTGAGAACATGACCTCGCGGCATTCGCTCATCAGCCGGGCGACATCGAGGCCGTCTTTCCGGATGTTGAGGTTGCCGTGCCAGCGCTGCTCCGCACTGCCGTTGAGCGTCCAGCCATCGAACGCATCGCGGGCGTGTCGCCACAGGCTTTCGACATGCGCTGCGTCTTCCTCCATCCGCTCCACCGCAAGCTTCGCTGCCGCTCCGAACCCCGCGCACAAAGTCGGCGAAAGCGTGCCCGAGCGCAGGCCCTGCTCCTGCCCGCCACCCTCGATATGCGGGATGAGCTTGAGCCCGTCGCGCACCCACAGCGCGCCGATGCCCTTGGGCCCGTGCAGCTTGTGCGCGCTGACCGCGATCATGTCGGCTTCGGGCGGGAGCGCCATCTTGCCTGCCCCCTGCACCCCGTCGACCAGCAACAGCGCGCCCAGCTCTTTGGCGCGGCGCGCCATGTCGGCAATCGGCTGGATCGTGCCGATCTCGTTGTTGACCTGCATCACGGCGAGGAGCCCGGCATAGGGCGGCATCTTCGTGTCGGGAACGACCAGGCCTTCGGGTGTCACCCCGATCTCGGTCCAATTGCCTATCGCTTTCACAGTGTCGATCACCGCGGCGTGCTCGATCGCACTGAAGGCGATGTGCTCGCCCGAGCGGACGGGCATGTTGCCCCGGATTGCGAGATTGAGCGCCTCGGTCGCGCTGCCGGTGAAGATTACCCGCCCGCCCGGCGGGAACAGCGCGGCGACCTGCTCGCGCGCGACCTCGACCGCCGCCGCTGCCATCCTGCCCATGCGGTGGGGGCTATGCGGATTGCCGAAGCTGTCGCTCTCGGGCCCGCCGAGCCATGCCAGCATTGCCTCGCGGGCTTCGGGCGCAAGCGGCGTGGTCGCCTGGTAGTCGAGGTAGATCATACTGACGCACTATCCGTTCGCCCTGAGCTTGTCGAAGGGCTGCTCTTCTTTCTCATCGGCAGTAAGAAGAAAGTGCAGTGCTTCGACAAGCTCAGCACGAACGGGTCATTTGAGACTGCGCCAAGCCTGCGCAAACGCATCCAACTCTTCCGGCGTCGTGTTCCACCCCATGCTGACGCGGATGGTGCGCGCAGCGACATCGTCGGGCACGCCGAAGGCATCGAGCACGCGGCTCTTCTTGAGCGTGCCCGAAGAACACGCGCTCCCCGCGGAGACCGCGAAACCCATCGCGTCGAGGCGGATGAGCTGGGCTTGGGCGCTCATGGTGGGGTGGGCGGCGGCGCAAATATAAGAACGCTGGGGGCCGAAGATCAGCGTCTCCCCGGTTTCTTCCAATGCCTTGCGAAGATCGAAGCGCTGAGCTGCATCCGTAAGCCAGGTCTCTCGACCTCCGGCCTCGAGAGCCGCTGCGAAGCCGAGCGCCGCAGGCAGATTCTCTGTCCCCTGCCGATAGCCGCGCTCGTGCCCACCCATCGGTTCGAGCATGGCAAAGTCGCGGACCAACAGCGCGCCGATCCCGATCGGACCGCCAAATTTATGAGCCGAAACCACCGCCATATCGACATCGGGTATCCGCCGCTTTCCAGCACTTTGAGAACAATCGCAAAGGAACAGGCCGCCAGCTTCGCGGACTCGATCGACGATCTCGCGTGTATGATCGCCCCCCGGCGTGATCAGCTCAGTACCGGTTTCCGAGTTGACAGCCTGAATCGCGACCACTGCCTTGCCGGGCTTTGCGAGCGCTGCGTTGAGCGCCTTGCGCCCAGGCTCGGCCCCCATGTCGGCAATGGGCACCACCTCCGCATCGGGCGCTGCACGAAACACCGCGTCATGCTCCACCGCGCTAGCGATCCGCCGGTCCACCTTCGCGCGATTGAGCGCGATCCACAGCGCCTCGCTCGCCCCGCTGGTAAAGATCCCCTCGCCATCCCACCCCAGCGCCGCCTTTACTCGCGCGCGGGCATCCTCCAGCGCCTGCTTGGCGCGGCGCCCCTCGGCGTGCGGAGACGATGGGTTGGCCCAGATCGCAAAGCCCTCCTCCATCGCGGCCCGCGCCTCGGGCCGCAGCGGCGAGGTCGCGGCGTGGTCCAGATAGATGCGGGACTTGCTCAACAGATGCTCGAAATAATTGCGAAACGCGGCATAAAGCCTATATAGCCGCGCACTTCCCGCGCGCCACCGCCGCGTGCGGTCGCCCTGCCAATTCGGACTCTGACACCCATGCCCACAGTCATCTTTCCCGGCCCCGAAGGCCGTCTCGAAGGTCGTTTCTCGCCCCCGCCGCGCCCGCGCGCGCCGGTCGCCCTCATCCTCCACCCGCACCCGCAGGGCGGCGGCACGATGAACGAGCGGATCACGCAGAGCCTATACAAGACCTTCGTCGACCGCGGTTTCGCAACGCTGCGGTTCAACTTTCGCGGCGTGGGCCGCAGCCAGGGCAGCTTCGACAACGGCATCGGCGAACTGAGCGACGCGGCATCCGCGCTCGACTGGATCCAGTCGATCCACGAGGAAGCGCAGGTCACTTGGGTGGCGGGCGTATCCTTCGGCGCGCTGATCGGCATGCAGTTGCTGATGCGCCGCCCGGAAATCCGTGGCTTCATCTCGGTCGGTGCGCCGGCGAGCATGTACGATTTCAGCTTCCTCGCCCCCTGCCCGGCGAGCGGCATCTTCGTCCATGGCGCGGCCGACACGGTCGTCCCCCCGCCCTCGGTCGGGAAGCTGGTCGAGAAGCTGCGGACGCAGAAGCACATCACCATCCACCACGAGGAAATCCCGCGTGCGAACCACTTCTTCGAGAAGGAGCACGACGAGATGATGGCCGCGGTCGACAACTACCTCGACTTCCGGCTCGACCCTTCCTGCCCGATCCGCTGATCGCAGGGGGGCCGCACCGCCCCTTACCCTCGCCGCTTCACCCATGAACCCCGCGCATTTGCGGGGCGTAGAGGCATGTCCGAATTCGATCCTGAATTGAAACGTTATACCATCTAGATTTTGCTATTGGTAATAGTGTATCATCTCCTGTGAGGCGGCGGCACAGTCGCCGGTAAAAACAGGAGAGATGCCAATGGCCTATGCCTATGCCAACCAGCCGAAGAACCGGATGACGGCGATCGTCACGGTGGCCGGAATCCACGCCGGGCTCGGTGCGCTGCTGATATTCGGGCTGACCACCGGCGAGTTCGAGAAGTTGGTCGATCCGCCCGTCAAAGGCACGTTCATCGACCTTCCGCCGCCTCCGCCGCCGCCCGATGAGATCGAGGATCCCGTGGTCGAGACGCCGCCTTCGGCGCGCGAGGTCGTCGCGCCCAAGCCGCCGGTTAACATCGCACCCCAGCCGCCGAGCGTGAACACGACGGAGACCATCCTCCCGTCCACGCCGCCGATCCGGATTCCGGCGCCCAGCACAGCCCCGACGGTGGCCCCCCCGCCCCCGCCGCCGGTCCCGACGCCCAGCTTCGATCCGGTCGCCGCACGGCCCTCCAACAATCCGGGCGGGTGGGTCACCCAGGCCGACTACCGCTCGAGCTGGGTCAGCCGCGGATATGACGGCACCGTCGGCTTCCGCCTGGCGGTCGGCGCGAGTGGAAGGGTCGAAGGATGCTCGGTCACGCGCTCCAGCGGTGTTTCCGTGCTCGACGAGGCGACCTGCGAGCTGGTGACGCGGCGCGCGCGGTTCGATCCGGCGAAGAACAACCAGGGCCGGGCGGTCGCGGGCAATTACAGCAGTGCGGTGCGCTGGCAGTTGCCCGACTGATCGCAGACCTCAGCTATCCCCGGTTTCGCTGTCCGGTATGCCGTCCACCGGCGCGCGGCCTTCGGAATCGGGGATGGTCCAGATAGCGACGTTCATCAGCGCGACCAGCGCGGCGACCACCATCAGCACCGCCTGCTTGCGATAGCCCCTGCGGAACAGAACAAAGGCCCCGCCGATCAGAGCGAGCGCGGCGAGGACGAGCAGCGAGAGAACGATGTCGAGCATCCCGCCCTCCTAGCCGCTGGGCGATTGACGGGGAAGCGCCGGCGCTCCATCGTCCCGCGCCATGACCGGATTTACCCTTACCCGCCGCCAGACCCTCGCCGGGCTCGCCGCCTCCACCGCGCTGACGCTGGGCGGTTGCGCGTCGAAGGGCGCCATGCCGCATCTGCGGCAGATGACCATCGCGCCGGACGAATGGCTCGACGATGTGGCCTATCGCCTGTTGGAGCACGAGCCCGAACGGGCCACCGCGCTCGGGGTGGACACAGGCGAATACGCCGGCCTGCGCGGCAAGCTGGAGGACCAGTCGATCGCCGGTCAGCGCGACTATGCCGCCTCGCTCCGCTGGGTGGTCAACCAGATGGACGGCCTCGACGAAAGCGGGCTCACTCCCGACCAGCAGACCAGCTTCCAGGTCGTGCGCAGCGCATTCCGGACCGCGGTGGAAGGCTTCGAGCTGCCCTATGGCGATGTGGCGGTGGGCTCGTGGCGCAATGCCCCCTATGTCGTGATCCAGAATGTCGGCACCTATCTCGACATGCCGCGCTTTCTCGATTCCTCGCAGCCGCTCGCGGACAAGGCCGACGTCGGGTACTATCTCGACCGGCTCGGCAGCGTGGACACCGCGCTCGACGGAGAACTCGAACGTCTGCAATCGGCGCGGTCGCTGGGCGTGATTCCGCCCGACTTCCTGCTGGACAAGGCGATCGCCGCGATGGAAGCGAGCATCGCCTCCGCGCCCCGGGACTATGTCAAGCCGTTGGAGACGGCACCCGAAGGCGCGCGCGATGCGGCGATGGCCGCGGCACGCCCTATCGTCGAGGCCAGGATCGTCCCCGCCCTGCAGCGCCAGTTGGCCGAGCTGAAGACCGAACGCGCACGGGCCGGGTCCGCTGCAGGCATGTGGGCGCAGCCGGGTGGCCCCGAATGGTATCGCTGGGCCTTGAAGGCCAGCACGACCACCACGCTCTCCCCCGACGAAATCCACGAACAGGGGCTGGAAGAACTCGAAGCGCTCCATGCCCGGATGGACCCGATCCTGCGCGATATCGGCTATGACAGCGGCACCGTGGGCGAACGGATGCAGAAACTTTCCACCGATCCGCGCTACCAGTTTGCCGAAGGCGATCCGGGGCGCAAGCAGATCATGGATTTCATCCGCGACCGGATCGACTGGATCACCGCGCAGATGCCGCGCGCCTTCAACACGCTGGTCGATCCGGAAGTGGAAGTGCGCCGGCTGCCGCTGGCCGAGGAACCCGGGGCACCTGGCGCCTATGGCGGCGCGGGGAGCAAGGACGGCACCATCCCCGCGCGTATGTGGATCAACCTTCGCACGACCGATCTGCACCGCAAGTACGACCTCGCCGACCTCACCTATCACGAGAGCATTCCCGGCCATGCGTGGGAAGGCGAGTTTTCCAACCGCCTCCCGCTGATCCGCAGCATTCTTGCCTTCAATGCCTTTTCCGAAGGCTGGGCGCTCTATGGCGAGCAGCTGGCGGACGAGTTGGGCGCTTACGACGATTTCCAGGTCGGACGCCTCGGCTACCTGCAGAGCCTCGCCTTTCGCGCCTGCCGTCTGGTGGTCGACACCGGGCTGCACCACAAGCGATGGAGCCGCGAGCAGGCACGCCAGTTCTTCGTCGAGCGCAACGGATCGAAGGCGGAGGAAGTCGCGAGCGAGGTCGATCGCTATTGCAGCTGGCCGGGTCAGGCCTGCGGCTACAAGATCGGCCATTCGCAGATCGTCGCCCAGCGCGAGCGGGCCAAGCGCCAGATGGGCGACGCTTACGACTTCAAGGGCTTCAACACCGCCGTCATCCTGGGCGGCAACTCCCCGCTCGACGTGCTCGACAAGACGGTGTCGCGCTATATCGCCGAGGCGCGCGGCTAGAGTCGTCGGACGCCTCGGGAATATCCTTCGTCGATAGGCGATAGCTCAAAGCACGAGCCAGGGCAGAACGGGAGGATAGACATCCCCCGACGAGGCATCCGACATGCTGCGATTCTGTCTGTTCCTGCTGGCCGGTCTCGCGGCCTATCCGGCATCCGCGCAAACCCCGCAAGAAACCGGGCCAACAGAGGCGACAGGCCCGTCGTCGACCGAAGATGCCGAGCGCTGGGAACGGGAATCGCGCGCCATGTACGAGGCGCTTCAGCCCGTTGGCATGGCGGTCGCGGTGGTGCGCGAAGGACAGCCGGTGTGGATCGCTGGCTACGGCGAGACCCAGGCCGGATCGGGGAACAGCGTAACCGCGGACACCGCCTTCCCGATCCATTCGATGACCAAGAGCTTCACCGCGGCCGCGCTCGCCCTGCTGGTCGACGAGGGCAAGCTCGCGTGGTCCGATCCCGTCCGCAAGCACATCCCCGAATTCGCGATGAGCGATCCCTACGTCAGCGAGCATCTGACCTTGCGCGATCTGCTGGTTCACAATTCGGGCCTCGCGCTCGGCGCGGGCGACCTGCTCGGCTGGCCCGACCAGGTCTCGACCCCGCAGGATGTGATCGCCGCGCTTCCCCACCTCCCGCTCGACAGCGGCTTTCGCGAAGGCTTCGCCTACGACAACATCCTCTACACCGTGGCGGGGGAGGTCGTCACGCGCGTCTCGGGCCAGAGCTGGGCCGGTTTCGTGGAGGAGCGGCTGTTCGCTCCGCTGGGAATGACGAGCTGCTCCACCTCGCAAGCCACCGCAAAAGCCGTGCCCACCGCGATTCAGCACTCGCGCCGCGCCGGGGGCGAGCCGGTAGTACGCGTGGACATCGCCAATCTGGAGGATCCGGCGGGGAGCATCTCCTGCTCGGCCAGGGACATTGCCCGCTGGACGCACTTCCAGCTCGGCGACGGAACCCTGCCCGACGGCACCCGCCTGATGGCACCCGAGCGCCTTCGCGAAATGCACGCTCCGGTCGTCGTGCTGCGCCCACCCAATTTCATGCGCCGCCTCGCGGGTGCGCATTTCAACAATGCCGCGCTCGGCTGGTTCGCATCGGACTTCGCGGGAACGCTCATGATCGAACACGGCGGGGCCGGGACTGGCGGGCTCACCAACATGATCCTGCTGCCCGAGGAGGACGCCGCAGTCGTCGTGCTGGTCAATGACATGATCCCCGCGCATCTCGTCAGCTATCGCATCGCCGACCTGATCGTGCGCGGCGATGGCGCGGCGGACTGGACCGGCTGGGTGATCGAACAGCAGGCACGCCGGGTGCAGGACGCGCTGGAATCGCAGAGGGCTGACCCCGTACGTCCGGCTGGTGCCGGCGATCCCGCCTTCCCGCCGGGCGACTATGCCGGAACCTATCGCGACGCGTGGTACGGCGACATCGTGGTCAGCCACCAAGGAGGGGGTTTGCGGATCCACTTCACCCGGTCGAAGCTGCTCGACGGGCCGCTGCTGCCCTGGGAGGGCGAGACCTTCCTTGCCCGCTGGCCCGAGCGTAGCCTGGATGCGGACGCTCTCGTCACCTTCACGCAGGACGAAAGCGGGCGGATTGCCGGAATGAAGATCGCCCCGCTCTCTCCCGAGACCGATTTCTCATACGATTACCAGCATCTCGCCCCGGTGCGCATCGAGCAATAGGGGGCGCAGCCCGCGCCACGCTGGACCGCTACTCGCCCGCGCTCTCGATCTCCGGAGCGCGCGGCACCATCCGGATTTCGAACAGGGTCGGCCACAGCTTGCCGGTGACGAACCAGCGCGCATTCTCCGCATCGTAGGCGATCCCGTTGAGAACCGCGTTCGACCCGGCGGCATCGACCTCCCGCACCAGCGGGCTCAGGTCGGCGATCTTGCGGATCGCGCCATCCTCCGGGTCGATCGCAAGGATCGCCTCGCTGTACCACTGGTTTGCCCAGATCAGCCCGTCGACCGCTTCCAGTTCGTTGATCCTGCCCACGGGCCTGCCCTGGTAGGTGACCGTCACTTCGCGTTTCAGCGCGTAGGTTTCGGGGTCGAGAAAGCGCAAGGTAGCGCTGCCATCCGAGGCGACAAGTTCGCCATCCAGCACCGTCAGCCCCCAGCCTTCGTAAGCGAAGGGATCGCTGCGCACCGGCGCGAGCGTGTCGAGCGTCCAGCGGTGGATCACACCGTCCTGCCACGTCAGGCTGACCAGCTCCTCGCCCCACAGCGCCATTCCTTCGCCGAACTGCTCGGCAGGGATGGCGCGCGCGGCGCGCACCTCGCCGGTCGTCAGATCGACACGGCGGATCTGCGATCGGCCTTCCTGCCCGGTGCTCTCGTAGAGATAGCCATCGTGCCACAGCAGGCCTTGCGTGAAGGCCTCGGGATCGTGCGGATAGCGCGCCACCACCTCGACATCGTAGATCGCTGGTTCGGGCGCGGGAGCAGCGGTCTGCGTCTCCTGCGCAACCGCCGCGGCAGGTGCCACGCCGACGAGGGCGGCCGCGGAAAACAGGGCGAGGAGAGATCGCGCAGGCATCACCGCCCTTTGACCGCGGTGGTCATGACCGGAAGCTGAAGCAGCATCGCCATAGGTACGCCCGAAATAATTGGGGCCCCGCTCCGGCTTGCACCGTGCGAGGCCCCTCCTCTCCAGCTCGGACAAGCCGTTTCGTCAGGCCGCCTGGGTCGCAGGTTGCGGCGCGGCATCGCGCACACCCTGGTCCACATGCGGTGCGAAAGGCTCGAAATTGTTGACGAACAGTTCGACGAGCTTGCGCGCCGTCGCGTCGTATTCCTCCGCGTCGTCCCACGTCGAGCGCGGATCGAGGATCGCGCTGTCGACGCCCGGTACCGACACTGGAACCTCGAAGCCGAAATTCTCGTCCTTGCGAAACTCGGCCTGGTTGAGCGATCCGTCGAGCGCAGCGTTGAGCAGCGCGCGGGTCGCCTTGATCGGCATGCGGTGGCCCACGCCATACTTGCCGCCGGTCCAGCCGGTGTTGACCAGCCAGCACTGCACGCCGCCCTCGGCGATACGCTTCTTCAGCAGGTTGCCGTAAACGCTCGGGTGGCGCGGCATGAAGGGCGCACCGAAACAGGTGGAGAAGGTCGCTTCGGGCTCGGTCACGCCGATTTCGGTGCCCGCGACCTTGGCGGTATAGCCCGAAAGGAAGTGGTACATCGCCTGATCGGGCGTCAGCCGCGCAATCGGGGGCAGCACCCCGAAGGCATCGGCGGTCAGCATGATAACCGTGCTGGGCGGCGGGCCCATGTTCTCTTCCGAGGTGTTCGGGATCGAGGACAGCGGATAGGCGCCGCGGGTATTCTCGGCGAGGGTATTGTCGTCGAGATCGATCTCGCCGTTCTCGTCCATCACCACGTTTTCGAGGACGGTGCCCTCCATCTTGGTGGTGGCGTAGATTTCCGGCTCGGCTTCCGGGTTCAGCCGGATCATCTTGGCGTAGCAGCCGCCTTCGAAATTGAAGACCGCCGTGTCCGACCAGCCGTGCTCGTCATCGCCGATCAGCGTGCGGCTGGCATCGGCGCTGAGCGTGGTCTTGCCGGTCCCCGAGAGGCCGAAGAACACCGCGCTCTTGCCGTCGGGGCCGATATTGGCCGAACAGTGCATCGGCAT
>PAVA01000020.1 GCA_002712945.1 Citromicrobium sp. | reverse complement strand
GGTTCGCCCGTGTTCGATCACTGGGACCACGACCAGACGGTGTCCGCGCTGCTTACCGCGACGGACGGCGCGAGCATCCACCTCGTCGCGGGCGATGCGCGTGCCTTTACCCAGTTCGAGCTGGTGCTCACCTGCGAGAAGGGCGAGATCGCGATGCGCGATGGCGGTTTCGGGATCGAGACCCGCCGGGTCGAGGGCAGCGGCACCTTCGCGGGCTATCGAAACCTCGGTGAGCGCGCTGCCTCTGCGGGCCGCTACGAAGAGGCGATGAGCCTCGCCATCGCCAACATCGCCGACCATCTCGACAACGCAGACCCGGGCGCAAATCCACTGGCCAGCACGGGCCGGAATGCGCTAGCGGCGCAGCGCCTGTGCGAAGCGATCCGCCTTGCCGCGCTGGCCAAGCAGAAGGACGAAACATGACCGCAACCCTCGCCATCCACGGCGGCGCGCCTACGATCGACCGCGAGCTCGAAGCCTTCAAGTCGATGGGCAAGGACGAGGAAGAGGCCGCCGCCCGCGTGGTGCGCGGCGGCGTGCTGTCGGCCTATATCGGCGCACCGGGCGAGGGCTTCATGGGCGGCGAGAACGTCAAGGCGTTCGAGAAGAAGGCGGCGGAGTATTTCGGGGTCAGGCACGCGCTCGGCGTCAATAGCTGGACCAGCGGGCTGATCGCCGAAGTCGGTGCGATCGGCGTGGAGCCGGGCGACGAGATCATCGTGACGCCCTGGACCATGTCCGCCACCGCGATGGCGATCCTCCACTGGAACGCGATTCCGGTGTTCGCCGATATCGACCGCGAGACCTTCAATATCGATCCCGAAAGCGTGCGGTCGCTGATAACGCCGCGCACGAAGGCGATCATGGCGGTCGATATCTTCGGCATGACCGCCGACGTCGCAGCCTTGCGCAAGACCGCCGACGAACACGGCCTGAAACTGCTGGGCGACACCGCGCAGGCCCCCGGGGCGAAGCAGGCGGGCGACTATACCGGCACCGATTACGATATCGGCGGGTTCAGCCTCAACTACCACAAGCACATCCATTGCGGCGAAGGCGGTATCCTCGTCACCAACGACGACGCGCTGGCGGAACGGCTCGCGCTGATCCGCAACCACGCCGAAAGCGTGATCAAGACCACCGATCGCAGCCAGCTCGCCAACATGATCGGCTACAACTTCCGGATGGGCGAGATCGAGGCGGCGATCGCTTCGGTCCAGCTCGACAAGCTGGAAGAACGCGTCGCCGACCGGCAGCGCGTCGCCGACGAGCTGAATGCCGGGCTCGGAGATCTAAAAGGCCTGTCGACTCCCAAGGTCCAGGAAGGCGCGACCCACGTCTACTACGTCTACGGCATGGTGCTCGATACCGACGAACTCGGCGTCGAGCGCAAGGCGATCTTCGACGCGCTGAAGGCCGAGGGCGTGCCCGGCCTGATGCCCGGCTACCAGACGATCCACCGGCTGCCGATCTTCACCGAACAATGCGCCTACGGCACCGGCAGCTTCCCGTGGAGCCTGCGCGAGGGCGAGGGGCGCAATTTCGCCTATGGCACCGGCACCTGCCCGGTCGCCGAAGAGCTGCACGATGCAAGCTTCCTCGGCATCAACCTGTGCATGTACCAGTTCCCCAGCGAAGACGTCTCCGCCGTGGTCGATGCGTTCCGCAAGGTGTGGGACAATCTCGACGCGCTGAAATGAGCGCGCGCCTGCCCGAACTGCGCGGTGAGAAGGTTGTCCTGCGCCCCTTCGCGCCGGAGGACATCACGACCGACTATGTCGGCTGGCTCAACGATCGGCACGTCACGCGCTTTTCCAACCAGCGCTTCCGCGAGCACAGCTTCGATTCGTGCCGCGCCTATCTGGCGAGCTTCGAGGGCACGCCCAACCTGTTCGTCTCGGTCCGCCTCGCGTCGAACGGGCAAGCGATCGGGACGATGTCCGCCTACCGCAACCTGCATCACAACACCTGCGATGTCGGCATCATGATCGGCGCGCGCGAATACTGGTCGGGTGGGTACGGCCAGGAATCGTGGAATCTGCTGCTCGACTGGCTGCTGGCGCGCGAACCGGACGGAGGCGGTGTCCGCAAGGTCACGGCCGGAACGCTCGCCTGCAATGGTGGCATGGTGAAGCTGATGGAACGATCGGGCATGACCCGCGAGGGCGTGCGGGTGGCGCAGGAAATCGTTGAGGGCGAGCCGCAGGACATCGTGCTTTACGGGCGCTTCGCATGATTGCCGACCTGCCCCGGCCCATCGCGGTTGTCGCGCATGATGCCGGGGCGGCCAACATGCTGTTCGCCTGGCTGGAAGATATCCCCGCAGGCGATTTGCGCGTGGCGCTGGCGGGGCCGGCGGAGCGCATCTGGCAAGCACAATTCCGCGAAAGCCCCGTGCTCGCCTCGATCGACGACGCGCTCGATGGAGCGGCCTCGCTTGTCAGCGGGACCGGCTGGGCCAGCGACATGGAACATGCTGCGCGGGTCGAGGCGGCGCGGCGGGGCATCCCCTCGCTCGCAGTGGTGGACCACTGGGTCAATTATGCCCCCCGGTTCGAGCGCGAGGGCACGCGCCAGTTGCCCGACGCGATCCTGGTGGGCGATGCGGAGGCGGTGACAATCGCGCGCGAGACCTTCCCCGGCACGCGGATCGCGCAGCTGCCCAATCTCTATCTCCAGCGCCAGGCGCGCGATGCCGGCCCGGTGCCGGACGATGGCGACATCCTGTTCGTCATGGAACCGGCGCGCAGCACGTGGGGGCACGGGACCACGCCGGGCGAATTTCAGGCGCTCGACTATTTCATGGCCCATCGCGGCGGCGCGGGGATCGGGGAGGACGTGGCCATGCGCCTGCGCCCCCACCCCTCCGATGCGCCGGGCAAGTACGATGACTGGATCCGTGCGCAGCCCGGCGCCACCCTCGATACCGCAGGCGACATGAGCGAAGCGCTGGGTAAGGCCCGCTGGGTCGCAGGGCTCAACTCCTTCGCGCTCGTCATTGCGCTCGAAGCAGGCCGCAAGGCGATTTCCTGCCTGCCCCCCTGGGCGCCCGCCTGCGTCTTGCCGCAAGCCGGGATCGTGCGGCTCTAGGCCGGCCCCCGCGACGTTACCCGCTGCCCCGGACAGGGAACAGGCAATGGATACTTGCTGCGAATGCCACGCTCCTGCCAGATGCGGCGCATGCCGATGATATCTCCGGTCAACCGCAGGCGTATCGGGATGGGGGCCATCATTGCGCTGGCCTTCTCCTGGGGGCTCGCCGCCGGAAGTTACGGGATATTTCCCTACCCGCAGCTGAGAGCTCTGAAGAACGCGATCGACGGGGACGATGGCTCGCGCGATCCGTCCGAATATGTCGGCAATCCCAAGGCTGTCGAGGTCGGCGCCAGCGATCGGCAATGGAATACGCGGGCGCGCACCGTGATCATCGGCGATTCCCTCGCGGCCCATGCGCGGCTCGAAGAGATGTTCCCCGGCGCATCGGTCGCCAATCGCGGCGTTGGCGGTGACACGGTGCAGGGTGCGATCGAACGGCTGCCCGGCATTCTCGAACTCCAGCCGGAGCGCGCGATCGTCTTCATCGGGCACAATGATATTCTCCTGGACAACCCGCTCGACCAGATTCTCGCGCGGTTCGAGACGCTGATAACGCGCCTCCAGGCAGCGGGCGTGGAGCCGGTCCTTCAGGCGGTGCTGGTGTGCGGCGAGAACCCGGCCTGTTCGCCGGAACGGCGGCGGAGCGCCATCGCGCTCAACCGGCAGCTCGCGCTGCTGGCACGACGCAAGAATATCGCGTTTGTCGATCTGAACGAGGAACTCTCGGGCGAGCGCGGCCTCAAACCCGGGATGACCTGGGACGGGATTCACCTTGCCGCACGAGGCAACCGCGTCTGGCGGGACGCGATCGCGCCCTATGTTCTGGGGTATAGGGAGCCCGAAAAGGCAATCGGACGCGAGGCTGAATCACCGCGCTGACCCGGGAAATCGGCGAAAACGCGTTGCGCAATGAGCCACGTCGACTATCCCGCACGGGAATTGGCACGGGATCGGTCTAGGAATGACAAACGGGCAACCTGCAAAGCCGAGGGTTCTCTTCTTCGCGCGCGGATACCAAGCGGGATTCTACCCCGAACTGCTCGACGAGCGGTACGAGGCGATCTTCGTCACCCTGACCCGTGAGGAGGCGGATCGCGTGAGGGCCAAGGGCCGCACGGTCGCCGCCTGTTTCGAAGAGGACTTCCACTCCCTGACCCCGGCCGAGGTGCCGCAGCATTACCTGCTCACCTCCTTCATGTCGGAACGCTTCCTCGGGCGTTACGATCAGGCAGAGCGGCTGCTGATCCTGGGCAAGGAAATCGCTTTCTGGCGCAAGCTGCTGGACGAATACGAACCGCGCGCGGTGGTCAACGAAGTCGTCGCGATCGAGATTTCCGAAGTCCTGTACATCGAGGCGCGCGCGCGCGACATCAGGTATCTCGCCCCCTTCTTCTGCCCGATCGAGGGGCTGTTCTACTGGTTGCCCGACCCGATCACCATGTCGCTCGGCTCGACGCAGCTGCCCGAGCCCAGCGAAGCGGCGCTGGAACTCGCGGACGGGTACCTCGCCGAGCTGCGCCGCCCGAACTACAAGCCCTATTACGTGCGCAACCTCGCCAGTCGGCGGGCCCTCAAGCCAGTGGCGAAGGGGCTGGCCAAGCTGGCGCTGTGGAAGTGGCGCGATTCGCGGACGCGCCGCCTCGATGCCAGGGCCCCCTTCCGCTACGAAAGCTACAGCGAGGAATATTCCAAGCGCCTCGAAGTCTTCGCCGCGAGCTTCCGCGTGCGGTACGACAGCTTGGACGAGATCCCGGATTCGCGCGAAATCGTGCTCTATCCGCTCCATCAGGAGCCGGAGACCAGCCTGCTCTATCTCAGCGAGTTCTTCTCCAACCAGGTCGCCACGATCGAGAACATCCTGCGGTGCCTCGGCCCGCACCAGACCCTGGTGGTGAAGGAACACCCGGTGGACAAGGGCGCGCTGCTGCGATCCAAGTTCCGCGAAATCCGCGGCCGCTATTCCAATCTGGTCTACCTGCCGGCCGAGATCCATGCGCGCGAGATTCTCGCCCGCTGCGAACGGGTGGTCACGCTCACCAGCAGCGTCGGCTGGGAAGCGGCGTGCCTGGGCAAGAGCGTGTGCGTGATGGGCGAGGGCTTCTGGTATACCGTTCCCGGCGTCACCCGGGTCTCCAGCTGGAAAGATCTGCGCACGGCAATGCGCACCCCGCTGGAGCGGATGGAGCGTACCGATCCCGAAGATGCGCGCCGCTTCGTCGCCAATCTGGTCGATATGAGCCTCCCGGGCCGCCCGCTTCCCAACCCGCAGCTCTATTCGCCCGAAAACATCGCGCAGGTTGCAGACGCCGTGGCCATCGGCGCGGGAATTGCACCGGCGAAAGCCAGGGCCTAGGTCGGCAGGCGTGAAACGCATCCTGCTCAAGCTCTGGATGGTCGAATCCAATATTCGCGGGACGATGCGCCTGTCGAAATGGTTTCACTACAAGGTGCCGATCTTCGGCCGGGCGATCTCGATGATCCTCGATCGTTCGCTCCTGCTGCGGTACGGCTTCGAGGTGACCTCCTACAGGGTCAACGTGCGTCAGTTGCAGGCCTCGCACCCCAGTGGCGTGCTGCTCGGCGGCAACGGCATCGTGTCCGACGGGCGCGTCGCGATCATGTCCGGCGTGAAGTTCGTCGGCCCCGCGCCCGACAATCCGCGCTATCTCGAACGCCACCGGACAGGTGACGTATTCCGCTTGGGCGACAATGTCGTTATTGGGGCGAACTCGGTGGTGGTCGGCCCGGTGGAGATTTGCGACAACGTGGTGGTGGGTGCCATGTCGCTGGTCAACCGTTCCATTACCGAGCCGGGAACCTATGTCGGGATTCCGGCAAAGCGGATAAACGACGAGGTTCCCAGCGACGTCTGGGTATCGCGCTCGGGCGCTGCGCAATAGGCAATCTTGGGGCAAGGGACTGAACGTGATGGCAAATGCTGTTTTGCATGACACAGCCAATTTCCTGCGCTGGCGGCTCGTGCCGGTGCGCAAGCTCACCAAGGTGAAGAACAGGCTGGTCGGGCATCCCGCCCCGCCCCGGCGCGCGACCTCCTTCGATCCTGCCCGGCTCGAGCAATTGCGGACCCTGGGCTGCTGCCCGGCACTGCCGGTCGATCCCGACGTGGTCGGGGCGATCCAGGAGATGTACCTGCCGCGCGCTGAAAAGGTCGTCCCCACGGACAAGGGGCACCCGTTCACCAGCATCATGCCGCCCGAGGATTTCAACGCGGACAATCCCGTTTTCCGCCTCGCCTTCTCGGACGACATCCTGAATGCGGCCGAGGCCTATTTCGACGGCAAGTTCTCCTTCGCGAGCATCCAGGTCGTCAGGTCGTTCCCGACCGAGGGGCCGCTGCGCGAGAGCCAGAAATGGCACAGGGATTACGGCGACAGCCAGTCCCTGCACTTCATCATGTATCTCAATGATATAGACAGCGATGCCGGTGGCCCGTTCGCCTATATCGATCGTGCCAAGAGCAAGAAGGTGAACCGTTCTCCGATCATCCGCCGCCTGACCGACGAGCAGATCGCAGGCGAGGTCGGCGACGGCGATTACGAGCGGTTCTACGGCAAGGCGGGCGATGCGATCCTGGTCGATCCCGCCGTCTGCTATCATTTCGGAAGCCGCTGCAAGACGCCCCGGACGGCCGTTTTCATCACCTTCAACACCCATGCGCCCTATACCGAGATGATGCAGCCGCTGGGCAGCAACCGGAAGCGCGCGGCAGAGGCAGCCCGCGAGGTGCGCCCCGATCTCTCCGGCGAGTATATTGATTCGATCCTGCAGGTCTGATCGCGCGGGCAGGCGCATAGTCCGGGGATGATGAATTCGCGCGCCGCGTTCGTCGCCGTCGGACTCGGCGTGAGCGTCCTCACGCTGCTGCGCGGCGTCGTGCTGATGACCGTGCTGGCCTATGACGACCTGGGTCTGGTCGCGCTGGTGCAATCGGTGATCCTGTTTTCGGGCCTGATGCATTTCGGCCTGCTCAACGGGGGGTACCGGCTGCTGTGCCATGCAGGGCCCGGGTACAAGCAACGCATCATCGACCTCGCCTATACCGGGTTCGGCACCATCGGCGCGGTGATGGCCCTTGCCGCAGTGATCCTATCGTTCTGGCTCGACACGGATCTGTACCGGGTGATCGCGGGGCTCGCGGCGATTGCCGGGTTCTGTACGCTGGTGCGTTCGTGGATGACGAACGAGATGGTGGCGGCGGGCCGTCTGGGCGCGGTCAACATGATCAACGCATCCTCGATGCTTGCCTCGCTGGCGGTTCTCGTCCTGCTCTATTCAGGCGTGTCCTCGATCGACCCGGCCCTTGTCGCGGTGATGGCGATGGCGGTCCAGCCGGTGCTCTTCGTCACGCTTTCGTGGGCCACCGGGGCCGCATTGAAACCGCGCCGGTTCAAGATGTCTCGCCGGCTGGCCGGGATCATCTTCTCGGCGGGGTTCACGCTGTTTCTTACCGGCATCGCGATCCAGCTGATGAACCTCATGGAGCGCAGCTATGTGTTGAGCGAACTGGGTCTGGAACCGCTCGGGCGGCTATATCTGGCTTTCCTGTTCGTGACGCTGTTCCAGCTCGCGCCGAACCTGATCCAGCAGGTATTCCTTCCGAACATCGTCAAGCACCGCAAGGCGCGCGACGCGGCGGGGGTCTCGCGAGAGCTCCGTCATCTGCTGGCGATTACCGTGGGCTACTCGCTCGCCGCGATCATTGCGCTCTGGCTGCTGGCCGAGCCGCTGCTCGGGCTCGTCCTGCCGCAATATGTGGCAGACCTGCACTGGGTCTATCTCATCATGCCGGGGCTGATCGCGTTCACCCTCTCCTCGCCCTTCGCGCTCACGTTCAATGTGGTGATCGACTACACATGGTACGTGGTGGCCTATGGGGCCGGTGTCTTGCTGACCATCGGCGCCTTCGGGGTTGCTCTTCTGGCCGACACGCCTTTCAGCCTGGATGGCGTCATGATCCTGCGCAGTGCGATCTATACGGCGATGGCGGTACTTCTGGTTATCGGCTGGTGGCGCCTGTCGCGACGTTACCCGGAGTTCCGGCTGCGGGGCCGCTAGCGACTGGCGCCTTGCTGGCCGGGACGCCAGCGTGTACGCGCCTGCCGCGAGAGACTGCACGGGCGAACGACACGACAATGCTGCATTCTTCGAACTGCTGCATCGTAGCCGGTGGCCCGGCGAGGGTCGCCCGGCGCGGCGACGCGCTCCATCCGTACGGGCCGCGTTTGGCCCCGGCTGCGGGCTGCTGCTGATGGCCCGAACCCCTGACTATACTCCGAAAAGGGGGATGAGCCGGGATGAGCTGCAACTGCGGATCAGGCAAGTCGCGCTGTTCGCAGCCATCCTGATTTCCGGTGGGCTGAGTAGCATCCCTCGTCTGCCCCTTCTGGCGCTCCTGCTGGTGCTGTGCTTTGCGCTTACGAACCCGATGCGTGCCCTCAAGGCCGAGTTCGCGGGCATCTGGATCCTGCTGCTGGCAACCGGGGCGGCGGCGCTGCTGGGCGGGGAATCGTTCCAGCTCGTCCCGATGGCCATCCGCTACGCGAACTTCATCGGCGGGGTGGTGCTGTTGATGATCTATATCGACAGGCCCCCGCGCACGATTGCCGACGATCTCTATCTGATCCTGAAGCTGATGGCGTTCCAAGCCATTCTCACGCCGATCCTCGCACTCGTAGCCCCAGGCATCTTCTGGACTTTCCAAGTGCAGGAAACGACCTACCAGACCTTCCTGTACATTTTTACCTACCACGAATTCGTGGCCGACGCGACTTTCTTCAAGCGGCCGGACGGCTTCTTCTTCGAGCCCGGCGTGCTGCAGATGTACCTCAACGTCTTTCTGTTCATATGCCTGTTCCTGCGCAGGTTCAGCGCGTTCAATATAGGCCTCGCCACGCTCGCGGTCATCGCGACGCAATCCACCACCGGCGCGGTCATCCTCGTCATGCTGTACGGCGTGGCCTATCTGCGCTTCCTCAAGACCGCCGGGCGCATGCAGAAACTCGCGGTTTTCATCCTCGGCCCGATCCTTCTGCTGCCGGTCGCCGCTTATGCCAGCTACAACCTGGCCGAGAAGTTCTACGGGGAATTCAGTGGCTCGGCACAGGCGCGCGAATACGACCTGCGCACCGGCCTCAACGTCGTGATGGAGAAACCGCTGACCGGGATCGGGTTCGATTACGAATACTATTTCGACGTAGCCGAGCAGGTGGGCTATCGCGACGTCGAACTGTCGCGCG
Source organism: Citromicrobium sp. (assembly GCA_002712945.1). Next base: position 18,047 of record PAVA01000020.1, on the reverse strand, counting down.
ACAACATCACAGAACGATCGAACAGCAACGGCATCGTCACGCTGCTCTATTCGATCGGCATTCCGCTCGGGCTGGTCTTCCTGTGGGGCACCATGTTCCAGCGCCTGTTCCGGCCGCGATGGCTGTTCGGGGCGCTGATCCTCCTGTCGATGACCTCCGAAGCCCTGTTCTTCTCGCCCTTCGTGCTGCTGATCGTCTTCAGCGGCCTCCTGATCCCGACGCGGACTGCAACCGCGCGCAACAAGCGGGCCCCGTCGCGCGGTCGGCCCGCGCACGCCTAGCTTCCGGGGAGGCCGTTCCATGCCCAGAATCCTGTTCATCGGGATCGATTTCTACGCCTATATCAAGGAAATCCGCGCCGCGTTCGAACGGCTCGGCTACGACAGCGATTTCCATCCGATCGAAAGCACGGACTTCTGGAGCAAGAGCGCCAAGAAGTTCCTCCCCGGCCCCTACCAGAAGCGGCTCGACGCCTATCACGCGCGGATCATCGAAGAGAGCGCGGCCACGCAATACGACATCGTGCTGTTCATTCAGGTCCACCATGTCAGCCACGCGAACATGCAGCGCCTGCGCGAGGTCCAGCCGCAGGCGCGCTTCGTGCTCTACAACTGGGATTCGCTGACCACGCACGACTACCGGCCCTATGAGCGCTTTTTCGACCGCGTCCTCACCTTCGACCCGGACGATGCGCAGTCCGCCGGCGTCACCTACCTGCCGCTCTTCGCGATCCCCGCCTTCTACGCGGTCGACCGCAGCAGGCCGAAGGACATTGATCTCTATTTCGTCGGCGCGATCGGATCGCTTGCCCGGTTCGAAGCGCTGGAGAAGCTCCATGCCTTTTGCGAGCAACAGGGCCTCGTCACCCATTTCCACCTCAAGTGCAGCCCGGCGGTGCGGCTGATGCTGAAGCGCAAGGGCAAGAGCCTGCCCGGAATCACCGGCGCTTCGCTGCCGTTCGAGAAAATCATCGACCTGATCGAGCGCTCGCGCGGCACCTTCGACTTCGCCAACCACGCCCAGTCGGGCTACACGATGCGGCTGATCGAGAACATGGCGGCGGGGGTGAAGGTGGTGACCGAGAAGAAGCGGATCGCGACCGAGGATTTCTACCGCAACGACCGCTTCCTGGTGATCGAGGACCACGATCTTTCGGCCGTTCCGGAATTTCTGGCGAAGCCGATCACCTCGCAGCTGGATGTGGAGCGCTTTTCGGTCGACAACTGGGCGCGTCAGCTGCTGGCGCCAGCGGGGGAAACGCAGTGAGCGAAGAGACCAAGGGCCTGCGGCAAGCAATCGCCAAGCGCGTGCAGTGGCTGCGCTGGTACAGGTACAAGATGGCGGGGTACGACATTCACCCCAGCTGCGAGATCGAGCGCGGCCTCAACCTCGATCGCTATTTCCCGCAAGGCATTCATGTGGGCGCGCACACCATCCTTACCTCGCGCGTGACCATCCTCAGCCACAAGCTGGTACCCAAGAAGAGCCTGGGCCGCTACGATGGCGAAAAGGTGCACACCTATATCGGCGAATGGTGCGTGATCGGGATCGGCGCGGTCATCATGGGCGGGGTGCGCATCGGCGACCAGTGCGTGATCGGTTCGGGCGCAGTCATCACGAAGGACGTACCCTCGAATACGATCATGGCGGGCAATCCGGCGCGCGTGGTGCGCGAAGGGATCGAGATGGAAGACATCAAGCTCTAGTCCACGCAAGGCTGCCCGGTTGATTCCCGGTCCCACGTTGCTATGCGGCTAGCGGATTTTTCGACGACAGCATTCCCCGTTTACAATCGAGTATTCTGCACGGACGAAGTGCCTGCATCGCGGGGCGGCTGGCGACATTGAGAGGATTTGAGACATGCAGAAGACCGCCCTCGTATGCGGTGCCGGCGGGTTCATCGGCGGGCATCTGGTCAAGCGCCTGAAGGACGAAGGCTTCTGGGTCCGCGGTGTCGACCTCAAGTTCCACGAACACGCCGAAACCGAAGCCGACGATTTCGCGATCGGCGACCTGCGCGACCAGCGCTTCGTGCGCGAAGTGGTCGATCAGCGCTTCGACGAGGTCTACCAGCTGGCCGCCGACATGGGCGGTGCAGGCTACATCTTCACCGGCGAGAACGACGCCGACATCATGCACAATTCGGCGACGATCAATCTCAACGTGCTGGACGCGTGCCACAAGCGCACCATCAAGCGCGTGTTCTATTCCTCGTCCGCCTGCATGTATCCCGAGCACAACCAGCTCGACCCGGACAACCCGAACTGCGTCGAGGATTCGGCCTATCCGGCCAATCCGGACAGCGAATATGGCTGGGAAAAGCTGTTCTCCGAACGGCTCTACCTCGCCTACAACCGCAATTACGGCATGGAAAACCGCGTCGCGCGCTATCACAACATCTTCGGGCCGCTGGGCACCTGGCAGGGCGGCAAGGAAAAGGCGCCCGCCGCGATGTGCCGCAAGGTCGCCCTGGCCGACGAGGGCAGCAAGATCGAGGTGTGGGGCGACGGCAAGCAGACCCGCTCCTTCCTCTATATCGACGAATGTCTCGAAGGCACGACGCGCCTGCTGCGCTCCGACTTCGAGGGGCCCGTCAATATCGGCTCGGACGAGATGATCACCATCAACGGCCTCGCCGAAATGGTCATCGACATTTCGGGCAAGGACGTGGGGGTCGAGAACATCCCCGGCCCGCTCGGCGTGCGCGGGCGCAACTCGGACAACAACCTGATCCGCGAAAAACTCGGCTGGGCCCCGTCGCAGACCCTGCGCGAAGGCATGGAAAAGACCTACGCCTGGATATCGACCGAAGCCAAGCGGCGCGACAACCAGCGCTGACGGGCAAACGCGGCAATGCTCCATTTCCGCATCCGCGACTTTCTGTCGGTCCTGCTCTACCGGCTGCTTGCGCCCTTTTTCGGACGGTTCGGAAAGGGTGTCCGGATCGTCTGGCCGCTGCGCATCTTTGGCGCGAAATACTGCGAGTTCGGCGATGGTGCCGTGCTCCAGTACGGGGCTTATCTCGCTGTCCTGAAAGAGCATGACACGCCGCCGCTGCTGAAGGTCGGCGCGCGCACCATGATCGGCAATCATAGCCATATCGTGGTCACGAAGCGGGTCGAATTCGGCGAAGGCGTACTGACCGCGGATCGGCTGTTCGTCAGCGACAATGGCCACGAATTCGCCGACCCCACGGTGCCGATCCGCGATCAGGGGCTACGCCAGCTGGCCGAAGTGCATATCGGCGACGGGTCCTGGATCGGCGAGAATGTGTGCATTTCGGGGGCCTCGATCGGGCGCAACTGCGTGATCGCCTCCAACAGCGTGGTCACGCGCGACATTCCGGACCTGTGTGTTGCCGCCGGTGCCCCGGCGCGGATCGTCAAGCGCTACTGCCAGACACGCAAGGCATGGCGGCGAACCGATGCGGACGGCGTCGTGATCGAGGAATAGCAGCAAACCCGCAGCGGCTTGCACGCGGCATTGTCAATCCGGCACCCCCGGGGTAGTGGCACGCCGACCTTAGAGGTGGGGACTTTTCATGAGCGCCAAGAAGAAGCTGCTCGGGCTGGCGAACAGCCTCATCGCGCCCACCGGCGTGCAATTGTACCGCAAGGGCGTCGATATGGAATCGGTGCTGCGGCAGATCGCCGGTTGGAACCACGGGATAAACTCCGTGATCGATATGGGCGCGGCCAAGGGCGACTGGAGCCGGATGGCGCTCAAGCTCTTTCCCAAGGCGCAGATCCTCGGGGTCGATCCACTAGAGGAGCGCAAGCCCTTCCTCGACAAGCTGAAGGCGGAAAACCCGCGCTTCGACTACGTGCAGGCGGTCGCGGGCAAGGATGACGGGGGCACCGTCGAATTGGCGGTGACGCCCGATCTCGACGGCAGCACGATCCACGGCAGCGAGGGCGAGATGCGGACCGTGCCGGTCCACTCGGTCGATGCGCTGGTCGCGATGAAGGGGCTGAAGGGCCCGTTTTTCATGAAGTTCGACACCCACGGGTTCGAAAAGCCGATCCTCGAAAGCGCCGAAAAGACGCTGCAGCAGACGAAGTACATCGTGATGGAAGCCTACAACTTCCGCCACTCGCCCGACACGCTGCTGTTCCACGAGATGATCGCCTTCATGGAAGAACGCGGCTTTCGCGTGAGCCATCTGGTCGACATCCTCAACCGCCCGACCGACGGCGCGCTGTGGCAGATCGACCTGTTCTTCGCGCGCAAGGACGATCCGATCTTCCGCAGCGATTCCTATCGCCATGGCTGACACTGCCGAAGCGAGCAGCGCGCCGTCTCCCGCCAAGGCGGTGCCCGACCACGCGCGGCCCGACCAGTGCGTCGAGGCGATGGGCTATGCGGTCTATAACGAAGACCTCGCGCTGATCCCGCTCACCCGCCCGTGCTCGACAATCCAGACGATCAGCCCGATCAGCTACGGCAACGCGACCAAGGACGAGACCTACCGCAAGGCGATGCAGCAGGCCGATTATCTGTGCCTCGACGGGGTCTATTTCGGGCTCGCCAGCGTGATCCTCGACGGCAAGACGATGAAGCCCAACCAGGGGCCCGACATCTTCTATCACTTCATGGAGCGCCTGCAGGAGAAGAAGGGCCGCGTGTTCTTCCTCGGTGCTTCGCCCGCGACGCTGAAGAAGATGGAAGAGCGCACACACCGCGACTATCCCGATGTGGAAGTGGCCAGCTATTCGCCGCCGTTCAAGCCCGAATTCACCGACGAGGATAACGACGCGATGATCGCGGCGGTCAATGCCTTCAAGCCCGACGTCGTCTTCCTCGGCATGACCGCGCCCAAGCAGGAAAAGTGGGGCTACCTCCACCGCGACCGGCTGGATGCCAGCATCGTGGCGGCGGTCGGCGGCGTGTTCGACTGGTATGCGGGCAACCGCAAGGAAATCCACGCCTTCTGGTGGAAGATCTACATGGCCTGGCTGATCCGCACGATCGACCGGCCCGAACTGCTCAAGCGCTATCCCAAGATCGGCCTGTTCTTCTGGCACCTGATGCTGGCGCGGGTCGGAATCAGGAAACACCCGAAGTTCGACAACGGCAGGGGCTGATGCGCGCATGGCGCTGGGCGAGCCTTTCGACCTGACGGGCAAGCGCGTGTTCGTGGCCGGGCATCGCGGGCTGGTCGGCTCGGCGATTATCCGCCGGCTTGGCCAGGAAGATTGCGAGGTGCTCACCGCGCCGCGCCGGGCACTCGATCTGACGGAGCAGGCAGCGACGCGCGAATGGTTCAACCAGCAGCGGCCCGATGCGGTATTTCTTGCAGCGGCGAAGGTCGGCGGGATCGGCGCACACGCGCAGGCCCCGGCGGACTTCCTCTACGACAACCTGATGATCGAGGCGAACGTGATGGAGGCGGCGCATCGCAGCGGTGTCGCCAAGCTGCTCTTCCTCGGTTCCTCCTGCATCTATCCCAAGCATGCCGACCAGCCGCTGCGCGAGGATGCGCTAATGACCGGCCCGCTCGATCCGATACACGAGGGCTATGCGACTGCCAAGATCGCAGGCATCCGGCTCGCGCAAGCCTATCGGCAGCAGCACGGGCGCGACTTCATCTCGGCAATGCCGACCAATCTCTACGGCCCCGGCGACAATTTCGGCCCCACCACCAGCCATGTCCTGCCCGCGCTGATCCGCAAGGCGCATGAGGCGAAGCTGGCGGGCGATACGACGATGGAGATCTGGGGCACGGGATCGGCCCTGCGCGAGTTCCTCCATGTCGACGACCTCGCCGACGCCTGCGTATTCCTGATGCGCGAATATTCGCAAGACGCGCACATCAATGTCGGCTTCGGGGAGGATATTGCGATCCTCGATCTGGTGCGGCTGGTGAACGACGTGGTCGGCTTCACCGGCGAGATCGTCCACGACCGCACGAAGCCCGACGGCACGCCGAGGAAGCTGATGGACAGTTCCAGACTGAACGCGCTCGGCTGGCGGCCACAGGTCAGCCTTCGCGAAGGTATCGCGCAGACCTACCAATGGTTCGTGCAAGAGCTTGAAACCGGGCACATCCGCGACCTGTCATAGTGGTTTCAGATCGCGCCCCTACCCGGCCGACGCGGTTTGACTTGAAGGCGCAAGGCACTAGAAGGCGCGCGTTCCCCAGCCGGGCCGGAACGGCCTTTGAAGACACGGACGGACATTCTCCATGACCTCTCCTCTCAGGCTCGGCATTATCGGCGCCGGGCGCATGGGGATTACCCATTATTCGATCGCCAACGCGCATGAGCATGCGGCCATCACGGGTGTCGCCGACCCTTCCAAGCTCGTCACCACGATGCTGGGCAAATATGCGAAGGTCGGCACCTACAAGGATTACAAGGGCCTGCTGAAGGGCGAGGAACTGGACGGCGTGCTGGTCTGCACTCCGCCTGCCTTCAACCCCGACATCCTCGACGCGGTGCTGGAGGCGAAACTGCACGCTTTCGTCGAAAAGCCCTTCATGCTGAACAGCGCCGACGGCGCGCGGTTCGCCGCCGGGTTCGATGCGGCAGGCCTGGTCAACCAGGTCGGCTACGTGAACCGCTGGAACGACATGTTCACCAAGGCGCGCAGCTTCGTGGCCGAGGGGCTGATCGGCGAACCGCTGCGCTTCCGCAGCGAGATGTTCAGCGGCACCATCATCCGCGATGTGGGCGAGGCGGGCTGGCGCTCCACCCATGCCAATGGCGGCGGCGCGATCTACGAGATGGCAAGCCATGCGATCGACCTGATCGCCTATTTCTTCGGCGCGCCGGATCGCGTCGGCGGCACGAGCCTCTCCAAGGTCTATTCGAAGAACGTGGAAGACATTGTCAGCTCCAGCCTGTTCTACGAAAGCGGCCTTGCGGGCACGCTCTACGTCAACTGGTCCGATGCGAGCTACCGCAAGCCGACCAACAAGTTCGAGATTTTCGGCAAGTCCGGCAAGATCCAGGTCGACCAGCACGGGATGAAGGTCTTCCTTGCCGAAGCCAGCGAGGCGCCCGGGCTGAAGCAGGGCTGGAACCAGATTTATATCACCGACGTGTTCTCCAGCGTGCCGTTCTACGTCCGCGGGATCGAGTATACCGCGCAGCTGTTCGACTTCATCGCGTCGATCAGGGAAGGCAAGCCGGTGCGCTGCACCTTCGCCGATGCGACCGCAAACCTGCGCGTGATGGAGCAGCTCTTCGCCGACGACGCGGCCCAGAGAGCCGGAACGCAGGCAGGAGACGCGGCATGAGCAAGAACGGACCAATCGACCGCATCGTCTTCGGCGACAACCAGTTCTTCGGCATCAACCACATGAGCCAGGACAAGGCGCAGGAACGCGCCGAACGCTTCGCCAAGCTCGACAACATCATGGCCGTCTACGACCACGCGATCGAAGCCGGCGTCGAGGGCATCATGCTCAACAGCAACGACCGCGCGAAGGGCATCTGCGACCGTTTCCGGGCCGACAAGGCGAAGTACGGCCACCTCAAGTGGTATCCTTCCATCCCCTATCCGCACAAATACGCGGCGATGGTCAACGACAAGGGCATGGTCGGCGCGGCGCAGGAAATGCTCTTCGCCAAGGGTGCGAAATCGGCGCTGGGCAAGATGGTCAGCGGCGGCATGGCGGTCGCCACGCTGGATGCGGTCAAACTGATGAAGATGCTCGTCGATCAGGAGATGGAGATCTACCACGATCTCGATCTGAAGGTCGTGTTCCTGCAGAACATCATCGTCGACCTGATGCTGGGCTACGACGTCGCCGAACCCTTCGTCGCCTACTGCCAGCACATCCGCAAGAAATACGGCGCCTACCCCGGCCTCATCACGCAGAACCTGCCATTCCTGCGCAGGAAGCTGATCGAGTGGGGGATCGAGGACGTCGTGATCTGCGCCTCGATCAACAAGATCGGCTATCTCATGTCGCCGGGTGTCGAGGAATACGAGCGCGTGCTGGCCGAGAACGACGGGACGAAATACCCGGTCATGGCGATGTCGACGCTGGCGTCGGGCGCGGTGCCGCCGGTGGAAGCCTACGACTACATCAACAAGCTCAACGTGCAGTCGGTGGTGTTCGGCGCATCCTCGCCGGGCAATATCCAGCAGACCGTCTCGCTGATCGAAGGCGCGCCCGCATGAAGGTGCTGATTACCGGAGGCGCCGGATTCATCGGTTCGCGACTGGCGCTGCGGCTGGTCGAGAACGGGCACGAGGTGACCGTGCTCGACAACCTGCTGGAGCAGGTCCACGGCGACGATCCCGAGAAATCCGAGGGCTATCGCGCGGTCGCGGACAAGACCGCCTTCATCCGCGCCAGCGTGACCGACCGCGACGCGATGGAACGCGCGCTCAAGGGTCAGGAGGCGGTCGTCCACCTCGCGGCCGAGACCGGCACGGGTCAGTCGATGTACCGGATCGCGCATTATTCGGACATCAATATCGGCGGGACCTCGCTGCTGCTCGATATCCTCGCCAACTCCGAACATGCGGTTAAGCGCGTGGTCGTCGCGTCCTCGCGCTCGATCTACGGCGAGGGCCGCTACCGCACGCCCGATGGCGGCTATGTCTATCCCGATCACCGCGCCGAGGCCGACATGCAGGCGGGCGATTTCGAGGTGAAGCACCCGGGCGTCGACGGTCCGCTCGAACTGGTCTCGACCGACGAGGAATCGAAAATCCATCCCAGCTCGGTCTACGGCATCACCAAGCAGGTGCAGGAACAGCTGGTGATGACCGTGTGCCCCTCGATCGGGATCGAGGGCGTCGCCTTCCGCTACCAGAACGTGTTCGGCCCGGGGCAGTCGCTGTCCAACCCGTATACCGGCATCCTGTCGATCTTCTCGAACCTGATGATGCAGGGCAAGCCGATCAACATCTTCGAGGATGGCGAGGAAAGCCGCGATTTCGTGTTCGTCGACGACGTGGTCGAGGCGACCGTGCTGGGCGTCGAGCATCCGGCAGCGGCGAACGAGGTGTTCAATGTCGGCACCGGGGTGCCGGTGACAGTCATGACCGTGGCGAAAACGCTCTCGCGCCTACTGGAAGCCGATGTGCCGATCGAGGTCAGCGGCAATTTCCGCCTCGGCGATATCCGCCACAACTATGCCGACATGACCCGGATCGGCGAAAAGCTGGGCTTCACGCCCGCCTATGATTTCGAACAGGGCATTGCGCGCCTCGCGGCATGGGCGAAGGCAAGCGGCCCGCAGGCGAGTTCCTACGAGGAAAGCCTCGAGGAAATGCGCCGCAAGGGCCTGATGAAGTAGGGCCGATGGCGAGACGCAAGTCCAGAACCGCCCAGGTCGGCGGGCATCTTCGCGAGAACTGGCAGCTGGTCGTGCTGCTGGTCCTGCTCGCCGCGACCTTTCTGCTGGGCGGTGGCTCGCGCGGGGATATCCTCTCGCTCATCATCCTGCGCCCGCTGGCGGTCATCTGCCTCGGCCTCGGCCTTTACGGGCTGACGCGGCGCGACTGGCACGGATATCGCCTGCCGCTGGCCGTCATGGGAGCGATCATCGCGCTCATCCTCCTCCACCTGATCCCGCTGCCACCCTTCCTCTGGACCAATATTCCGGGGCGGGAGATCGTGGTCAGGGCGGGCGAGCTGGCCGGGCTCGACGGCGTATGGCGGCCGATCTCGATGGTGCCCTATCGCGGATGGAATTCCTTCTACGCCATGCTGGTGCCCGCCGCCGTCATGGTGCTGGCGGTGCAGGTGCCGGTGCGACAGCACAGGGTCTTGCTGTACCTCATGCTGGGCGCGGTGCTGCTTGCCGCCCTGGCCGGCATCGCGCAGGCGGGCAGCGGATTCAGCCCGGCGACCTACCCCTACAGGGTCACCAATATCGGCTCGCCTGTGGGCCTGTTCGCCAACCGCAACCATTTCGCCGCTCTGATGTGCATTGCGATCCCCGCTTTCGCCCTGATTGCCTCGCGCGCCCGCGAGCCGAGAAAGGCGCTGACCATCGGCCTGTCCGGAGCGGGAACGCTAATCGCCTTCCTGATGATCTTTGCGACGGGTTCGCGAGGCGGGCTGGGCTTCGGTGTCGTCGCCCTGCTGTGCGGCTGGGCGATCTGGCAGGCGCGGCCGCGGCCGATCAAGCGTCGCAAGGTCGGCCCGCAATGGATCGCCCCGGCGGTGGGCATCGCCTTCGCCCTGGTCCTGACCGTGTGCATGGCGGTGATCTTCGACCGGGCAGACGCGCTGGAGCGGATCTCGACAAGCGATGTGGCGGAGGAAAACCGCTTCGCAGTATGGCGCGTGACGGCGGCCCACATGTGGCAATACATGCCGCTGGGATCGGGCATCGGATCCTTCGTGGAAATCTTCAAGATCCACGAACCGGACGCGATGCTGGGCTTCGGCTACTGGAACCATGCCCATAACGACTGGCTCGAATGGCTGCTCGAAGGGGGCATTCCGGGCGCCATCCTCATGCTCTTCGCGGTATGGGCGTGGCTTCGCGGCACGCTCTATCTGTGGCGGCGGCGGCACTCGGGCGAGTATAACGTGCAGCTGGGGCTGCTGGGCGCCTCGACGATTTTAATCCTTGGTCTTTGGAGTTTCGTCGACTACCCATTGCGCGTTCCCTCGCTGGTGAGCCTCGCGGCGGTCGCGGCGGTCTGGATGACGGCGCCGAGGGTGATCAAGGCCTCTTCCTCGCGGGACGATTAGTATGCTTCGACAAGGCCGGGCGCGATAAAGGTGCGCGGTTCGGGACAGTTCAAACGGGGTCGGGATCGAGCCATGCGAATGAAACTGCTTGTGGGTGTGGCAGCGATTGCCCTGGCGGGCTGTGCCGGAAAACCGGCCCCGATCGGGGGGGCGCCGGGCCTTCAGGTGGTCGAGGGCGACCTCCCGCCGCCGACCGGCGACGACGTGGTCGGGCCGACCATATCCTACGGCGTGGGTCCGTTCGACACGCTCAGCATCGACGTTTTCGGCGTGCCCGAACTCAGCGAACGCAAGGTCAAGGTCGATGCCAACGGCCAGATCGAGTTTCCGCTGGTCGGCACGCTGACGGTCGCCGGGCTGGAAGCCAATGAAGTATCTGCGCTGATCGAAAGCCGGCTGCGGGGCCAGTTCGTGCGCGACCCCGATGTGACGACCACGGTCGAGGACACCGCAGCGCGTTCGATCGTCGTCTATGGCCAGGTCATGCAACCCGGCGTCTACCCGGTGGAAGGCAAGTCCTCGCTGCTCAAGTCGGTCGCCACGGCGCGGGGCCTTTCCGAATTCGCCAATTCCGAAGACGTCGTGGTGTTCCGGACGGTCAACGGGCAGCGCATGGCGACGCTCTACAATCTCGAAGCGATCAGCCGCGGAATGTACGGCGATCCCGCGATCTATCCGAACGATACGGTCGTCGTCGGGGAAAGCCGTTCGCGCAGGCTGTTCGACAACCTCGTCGGAGCCGCCGCGCTGATCGCAACCCCTCTGACGGTTCTTCTTCAGACCACCCTCGACTGATTGATAAGGCGTAGTTTCAGGCAATGAGCATGGCGGGAAATCCTCCCTCGGACAGGGGCAGCACGCTGTTGGACGATGGCGGCGACGGGTCGGAGAGCCCCACCCGGATCCGTAACGAGACCCCGCTGATCCGCGAGTACTGGGCGATCCTCGTCCGCCAGAAATGGGTCGTCGCAGGGATCGTCGTTCTCGCCCTGCTCGCCGGTCTGGCGATCACCCTGCTGGCAACGCCGCAATACAGCGCCAGCTCGCGGATCGAGATCAGCCGCCAGGAACAGCAGATCACCAATGTCGAGGGGGTCGATCAGGTCGACCGCACCTTCGATCAGGAATTCTACGACACGCAGTACCAGCTGCTGCGCACGCGCGCGATCGCCGAGCGGGTGGCGCGCGAGATGCGGCTGGCCAGCAAGCCCGAATTCTTCGCCGCCCACGGGCTCGATGGCGACAATACGCCCTTCCTGGCCGACACCGGGGCGGCACCCTCGCGCGAGGAACTCGCCCGCCGGGAGGAGACCGCGGTAGACCTGTTGCTGGATAACATCGCGATCAAGCCGGTCGTGCGGTCGGCTCTTGTCGACATCGAGTATACCAGCGCCTCGCCCGCGATCTCCGCGCAGGTCGCGAATGAGTGGGCCCGCCAGTTCATCGCCGAGAGCATCGACCGCCGCTACGAATCGACCGCCGAGGCGCGCGAATTCCTCGAGCGGCGGCTGGCCGAGCTGCAGCAGGAGGTGGAGGAATCGGAACGCCGCCTCGTCACCTACGCGAACGAGAACGACATCGTCATCCTCGAGCGGGTAGAGCAGGACGGCAATACCGTCGCCAGTCCGACGCTGGCTTCGCGCAATCTGGAGGCGATCAACGAAGCCCTCAACGAAGCGACTGCGCAGCGCGTCCTGCTCGAATCGCAGGCGCGGACCGGCGCCGGCGGCAGTACGGTCAACAATACGGCCATCTCCAATCTGCGGGCTCGCCGGTCCGAACTCCAGGCGCAGTATGCGGAGCTGATGGTCCAGTTCGAGCCGGGCTATCCCGCCGCCAGGAACCTGCAGGAACAGATCGCCTCGCTCGATCAGGCCATCGCGCGCGAGGAAGCCCGGGTGCGGGGCGGCGCGCAGGACGAATACCGCGCGGCGGTGGAGCGTGAGGAAACGCTGCGGGCGCGCGTCAACGCGCTGACCGGGCAGCTGCGCGACCAGGAACGCGCGCGGATCCAGTACAATATCTACCAGAACGAGGTCGACACCAACCGCCAGCTCTACGAGGGCGTGCTGCAGCGCTATCGCGAGATCGGCGTCGCAAGCGTGGGCGCCAGCAATATCGCGATCGTCGACGAAGCCCAGATTCCCGCCGGTCCGTCTTCACCCAACCTTCCGCTCAACCTGCTGATCTCGCTGTTTGCGGGGTTTGCGCTGGCAGGCGTCGCGGTGTTCACGCTCGAACAGCTCGACGAGGGCATTCGCGATCCGGCCGACGTCACCTTGCGGACAGGCCTCCCGTTGCTGGGTGCGGTCCCGACGACCGACGAGGATACCGAGGAGATTTCGGAGATCATCCGCGATCCCAAGTCGGACCTTTCCGAAGCCTATCTCACCGTCCGGTCGAACCTTGCGATGTCGACCACCCACGGCGTGCCCCGATCCTTCATGGTCACCTCCAGCCGCCCGGCCGAGGGCAAGAGCACGACCAGCTATGCCCTTGCCTGCGTCATCGCGCGGACGGGCAAGCGGGTGGTGCTGATCGACGCGGACATGCGTTCGCCGTCGATCCACACCCTGTTCGACATGACGAACGAAAACGGCTTCACCGATTACCTGACCGGGCAGGACGATCTGCGCGGGCTGGTGCGCGAGACCGGCATCCCCAATCTCTGGCTGATGACCGCCGGGCGCACCCCGCCGAGCGCCGCCGAACTGCTCAGCACGGACCGGGCGAAGGACATGGTGGACAAGCTGCTGGAGCAGTTCGACCACGTGGTCGTCGACGCGCCGCCGCTGCTCGGCCTCGCGGACGCGCCGCTCATCAGCCGGTCGGTGCAGGGCGTGGTCTACGTGATCGAGGCGCGCGGTGTTCCGATCCGCGGCATCAACATGTCGCTCGAGCGGCTGTATGACAGCAATTCCACCGTGCTCGGCGCTGTGATGACGAAGTTCTCCGGCAAGGAAAGCTCGCAATACGGCTATGGCTACGGATATGGCTACGGCTACGGGCTCAATTACGGGCGCGAAGAAAAAACGGCCTGATGCCCCGCCTTCCGATTTCTGACGGCAAGGCCCGGTGGGCCAGGCCCCTGCTGCTGGTTTTCGCCCTGCTCCTCGCGTGGAGTTCGATAACGCAGGCGGGCAGCATGGTCTTCCATGTCCGCAACCCGAGCCTTGCGCTGTGGTTCGACGCCGACGATCCGGTCGCGCTGGTGCGTGCCGCCGAAGCCCGCCTCGCGGTCCGATCGAACGAGGATAATGCCGGAGCCCGCGCGGTGGGCGCGGCGCGGCGCTCGATCGCGCAAAACCCTCTCAACGCCGATGCTTTCGGCCTTTACGGGCTGGTCCGGCTGGCGAATTCGGACCTCAGCGTGATCGGTCGCCAGATGGCGATGGCCGACCGTCTCTCGCGCCGCGATCTCGGTACGCAGCTGTTCCTGATCGAGGACTCGGTGCGCCGGAACGACGTGGCCGAGGCGCTGGAGCATTACGACACCGCGATGCGGGTCTCGGACAGCATCCGGCCGACGCTCTATCCCATCCTTACCGAAGCGATGCGCGAACCGGCGATCCGCAAGCGCTTCCTGCCCTATATGGACGCATCGACGCCGTGGCTCGAGCCGTTCCTGCGCTATGCCATCTCGAATTCCAGCGAGCCCGCCTCGATCGTCGCGCTCGCGGTGGAGGCGGGCGGCTTCCCCGAAGGCCCGCAATTCGCGACCCGCGTGCCCGAGCTGCTTTCGGTCGTCGTGGGGCAGGAGGATTACGACACTGCCCGCAGGCTGTACGAGGTTGTCGGCGGTGGCGATCCCGCCACGCTGCGCGACGTGCGGTTCACCGAAGCGACGACCGAGACTTCGCTTGCCCCCTTCACCTGGCAACCCTTCCAGATGGGCGACGTCGATTCGCTGTTCATTGCCGGCGCGGATTCGCGGCTGGAGCTGGAAGCGCGCATGAGCGCCGGCGTATCCGCGGGGATCATGCGCAGGCTGCTGGCCCTGCCGCCCGGCACCTACGCCATGGCCTTCCCGATGCAGTCGGAGGGGCACGACCCGGCCGACACCGCGCAGATGCAGATCGCCTGCGTATCGCAGGGGGGCCGGAATGTGATCGCCGATGCGCGGCGGGATCTCGCGTCCGAGTTCGTCCTGGGCCGGGAATTCACCGTGCCGCGCGGATGCGCCTATCAGATGGTGACCCTGTCGGTGAGCACGCGGGCCACCCCCGGAGAAATCGTGCTCACCATCGACTCGCCGGGGCTCGGAACGCGCTAGGGCGCGCCGGTCATTCCAGCGTATTGGCGCAAGCGATTGCGCGCTGCGCCTGACCGCCACTGTCCTCCGCGTTTTCGGCCATCCGCCGCTCGATATCTGCGGAAACGGTGCGGCCCTCTCTGCCATCGGCCGAGCGGGCGCGCCTGGCGAATTCGTCGGCGGCGGCGTTGATCATGCGGACCTCGCGCGAATCCGTGCCCGAAGTCAGCGGCGCCAGCGCGGTCGCGGTGATCCGCAACGCGGCCGCGCAGCCGATGGCGCGGTCGTAATCGCTCGAATCGCCGTCCTCGTCGATACGCCCCGCCAGCGAAAGCGCCTGCGCCACGCCCGGCGGATCGCTCGCCTCTTGGTCGGCACGCGCCGTCTCCGTAGCCTCGTCCGCACCCGAGCAGGCGACGAGCAGAACGGGCACAACCAGTGCGGTCAGGATACGGCTGGAAAGCATTGCATCATCCGGTGGATACGGGATGCATGCCTTAGCCGTGCCGGGACAGGCGGTCCACCCGGCCCGGCGGCACGCTATCTCAATGCGCGCCCGCCCAGATCCCGCGCGTATCGTAAACCGTCATGTGGCGGCGTTCTTCCGCCGGAATCGAGCGAAACAGGTCGTGGTCGACGAGCACGATCAGGATGCCGCAGGTCTCCAGCGCGGTGTCGATGTCGATCAGCTGCGCGCCGGTGTCGCCGAATTCGACCGGCAGCTCCTTCGCATAGGGCTCGACGATGGCAATCCGATCGCCGAACTGGCGCGCCAGCCGCGCGGCGATGAAGCGCGCGGGGCTTTCCCGGAAATCGTCGATATTGGCCTTGAAGGCGAGGCCGAGGCACGCGACCCGCGCCTGAGGGTTTTCGGCCACCAGCGCGCTCGCACGATCGAGCACGTGGTGCATCTTGGCATCGTTGACCTCGCGCGCGGTGCGGATCACGCGCGATTCCTCGGGTGCGCCGTGGACAATGAACCACGGATCGACCGCGATGCAGTGTCCGCCGACGCCGGGGCCCGGCTGCAGGACGTTCACGCGCGGGTGACGGTTGGCGAGGCGGATCACCTCCCACACGTCGAGGCCCTGCTTGTCGGCGATCATCGAGAGCTCGTTGGCGAAGGCGATGTTGACGTCGCGATAGGCGTTTTCGACCAGCTTGGTCATTTCCGCCGCGCGCGCTTCGGTCGTCACGCATTCGCCGCGCACGAAACGCTTGTAGAAGGCAAGCGCCTTGCGCGCACAACGCGGCGTGATCCCGCCGACCGAGCGGTCGTTATGCACAAGCTCTTCCAGAATGCGCCCCGGCAGCACGCGCTCGGGGCAATAGGCGACCGCGATATCGGGCGTGCTGGGCACGAGGCCGGGCATCGAGAGATCGGGGCGCTTTTCGGCCAGCCGGTCGCGCACGGCGTCGGTCGTGCCGACCGGGCAGGTCGATTCGACGATCACCAGCGCGCCCGGCTTGAGCACGGGCGCGATCGCGTCCGCTGCCGCCATGACGTAGCCCGTATCGGGCTCGTGCTGACTGTCGCGCTTGAAGGGGGTGGGCACGGCGATGACGTAGACGTCGGCCGTAGGCATCTGCGTGCTGGCGCGCAGGGTGCCGCGCGAGACAACCGCCTGGACCAGTCCGTCGAGATCGACCTCCTCGATATGGATATCGCCCCGGTTGATCGTCTCGACCACGTCCTGCGAGGTATCGACCCCGATCACCTCGCACCCGCTGCGCGCGATGATCGCGGCGGTCGGCAGGCCGATATAGCCGAGGCCGACCACGGCCACCGTGCATTTGTCGTTCGTCATGCGGCCTTCCTGTCGCGGCATTCCATGCGGGCGCTTTTGCACGGACGCGGTAAAATTTATGGTAACGCCCCGGCTGCTAGGGCGGTTGGCAGGCAAGGAGTCTCGCGTGGAGATATTGGTTACCGGAGCCGCCGGATTCATCGGCGCGGCCTTGGCCGAGGCGCTGTGCGCGCGTGGCAACCGCGTGATCGGAATCGACAATCTGAACGATTATTACCCGGTTTCGCTCAAGCGCGACCGGCTGGAGCGCGTGGCGAAGTGCGCGGGCGAGGCCTTCCGCTCCATCCACTGCGACTTCGCCGACCACGAAGCGCTGGAGCGGGCGCTGGAGGGCGAGAGCTTCACCCGGATCGCGCATCTCGGCGCGCAGGCGGGCGTGCGCTACTCGCTCCAGAACCCGCGCGCCTATGCCCATTCCAACCTCAACGGGCATCTCAACATGCTCGAACTGGCGCGGCAGCGGCAGGTCGAGCACATGGTCTATGCCAGCTCGAGCTCGGTCTATGGGGGCAACGAGAAGGTGCCCTTCTCGGTCGAGGACCGGGTCGACCATCCCTACTCGCTCTATGCCGCGACCAAGAAGGCGGACGAGCTGATGAGCGAAAGCTACGCCCATCTCTACCGCCTGCCGCAGACGGGCCTGAGGTTCTTCACCGTGTACGGCCCCTGGGGGCGACCCGACATGATGCCGTGGATCTTCACCTCCAAAATCCTCGCGGGCGAACCGATCCCGGTCTTCAATCACGGGAATATGCAGCGCGATTTCACTTTTATCGAAGATATCGTACGCGGCGTGATCGCCTGCCTCGATTCCCCGCCCGCCGATGACGGTGCTGCCAAGCCCGGCGGCAGCGTGGCCCCGCACGCCATCTACAATATCGGCAACAACGCCCCCGAACAGCTGATGGACGTGATCGCGATCATCGAGCAGGCCTGTGGCCGCAAGGCGCAGGTCGAGATGCACCCGATGCAGAAGGGCGACGTGCCACGTACCTTCGCCCATATCGACGCCATCGCGCGTGACCACGGTTTCCAACCCGAAACCACCGCCGCCGAAGGCTTCCCGCGCTTCGTCGACTGGTTCAAGGCCTATCATGGGATAGGCTAGTTGCCGGCCATCAGCTCCGCGATGCGCTGCGATGACTTGCCGTCGCCGAAGGGGTTGTGCGCCTGGGCCATCGCGGCATAGGCGGCCTCGTCGTCGAGCATGCGGTTCACCTCGCGCTCTATGGCTTCGGGGTCGGTACCGACCAGCCTGGCCGTGCCCGCTTCGACGCCCTCGGGCCGCTCGGTCGTCTCGCGCATCACCAGCACCGGCTTG
>PAVA01000019.1 GCA_002712945.1 Citromicrobium sp. | reverse complement strand
CGAGGTCGCCAATTCGCGCCGGGTGCCGCTGACCGCGCGCGGGGAGCGCCTCCTCGATATCCTCGCGCAGGCTGGCGGTCCGACCGAGGATGTCGACAAGGTCACCATCCGGCTGGCGCGCGGGAGCCGGGCCGAGACCATGCCGCTGGAATCGATTATCCTCGACCCTGCACAGAACGTGCCGCTGCGCGCGGACGATGTGGTGACCGTGATCCACCAGCCCTTCAGCTTCATCGCGCTGGGCGCGGTGCAGCGCAATGCGGAGGTGCCGTTCGAGGGAAGCGGGCTCAGCCTCGCGCAGGCGCTCGGGCGGATCGGTGGGCTGCGCGACGATCGATCGGACGTGCGCGGCGTGTTCGTCTTCCGGTTCGAGGATGCGGCCGCGCTGCCGCCCGCCATCGCGGCGGAGGCGACGGCGACGCGCGACGGCCAGGTGCCGGTGATCTACCGGCTCGACCTGTCGCAGGCGGCGGGCATCTTCGTGGCGCGGGACTTCGCGATGCGCGACGAGGATGTGCTCTACGTGTCGAGCGCGCCGGGCGCGGACCTCCAGCGCTTCATCGCCACGCTCACCAGCTTTGCGCTGTCGTCGGTCGCGATCGGCAATTCGCTCTAGGGAGGCGCAATCCCGCGCTGCCGCTAGCGTTCCTGCAACGACTGGCGCGAGGTCTTGAGGATCGGCTTGGTGATGTATTCCCATACGGTCTGCGAGCCGGTGAGAATCTCGGCGGTCGCGGTCATGCCCGGCTGCAGGTCGATCGGGCGGTCGCCCTCTTGCCGGTTCATGCTCGATGTATCGACCTCCAGATTCACCCGGTAATAGGTGTTGATCGAGCCGTCCTCGCGCTCTTCGGACAGCGTGTCGGGGCTGATATAGACCACCTTCCCGTCGCCCGAGCCATAGACCGCGCTGTCGAAGGCATCGAAGTTCACACGCGCCCGCTGGCCGAGCTCGACATAGGCGATGTCGCGCGGGGGCACCTGCGCCTCTACGATCAGCCGCTCGCCCGTGGGCACGATCTGCAGCACCTCGTCACCCGGACGCAGAACGCCGCCCACGGTCGTCAGCCGCACGTTCTTGACGATGCCATCGGTCGGGGCGAGCAGCCGCGTGCCCTTCAGGCTGTCGTCGCGCTGGGTCAGCACCTGTTCGGCCGCGACCAGTTCCTCTTCGGTCTGCGCAAACTCGGTCTGCAACTCGCGGATATATTGCGCCCTCACATTCGCGATCTGCCCCTCGGTCTCGGCGATGACGCGTTCCATGCGGATGATCTCGACCGGAGCGACATCGCCCGTCTCCACCAGTGGACGGTGCAGATCGAGCTCGCGCCGCTGCAACCGCGCGGTTTCCCGAAGCGACTGGACTTCGGCTGCAAGCGCTGCCCTGCGCCGGGCAAAGAGCTGGCGCTGGTTGGCGATGAATTCGGGATAGTCGTTGAGGCTGGCCGGGAAGGTCAGCGCTTTGTCGAACAGTTCGGCGTCGATCCGCGCCATCCGGCTGCGCAGCGCAGCGACGCGGGCGCGCGATTCCTCGAGGCTCGCGGCAAGCTGCACCTCGTCCAGCTCGACCAGCACCTGCCCTTCGCGCACCCGGTCCCCCTCGCGCACATTGATCGCGCTGATCGCGCCGCCTTCCTCGCTCTGGACCACCTGGACGCGGGCGAAGGGCACCACCCGCCCCTGCGCGCGGGTGACCTGGTCGAGCTCGGCCCAGAAAGCCCAGACGACGAAGACGATCAGGCTCGCGCTGATCGCAATGATGATCCAGTGCGCCGGGCGCAGCGCCTTCATCACGACACTTTCCTTCCGATGTTGCGCGCGGTCACCGTGCCTTCGGGCGGTCCCGGTTGTGGCCTTTGCGGGCGGCTCTGCGCGATCAGTTCGGGAAGGATGTCGCGCGTGGGGCCATCACGCACGATCTTGCCATCGGCCATCGCGATGATCCGGTTGAAACGGGGAAGCAGCTCCAGCTTGTGCGTCACCATCACCAGGATTGCGTCATCGGCCAGCTGCGCGTCGATGGCGGCGAGCGCGGCATTCTCGGTCTGCTGATCGAGCGAGGCGGTAGGCTCGTCGAGCAACCAGACCTTCGGATTGGAGAGCAGCAGACGGTTGATCCCCACCAGGCTGCGCTGCCCGCCCGACAGGCCGCGACCGCCCTCCTGAATCTGCATCGCCAGACCATTGGCCTGCGCCGCGATCACCTTGTCGAGCCTGGTCTTTCCGGCCACGTCCATGATCTGCGCGTCGGTCACGTCGCCCAGCCCCATCACCAGATTGTCGCGCAGCGTGCCGTTCACCAGCCGCGCGTCCTGCGCGACGTAGCCGACATGGCGGCGCGCGATGTCGTCCGCCACCTGCCCGAAGTCGAGCCCGCCCAGCAGCACGCGCCCCTCGCCGGGCGCATAGAGGCCGGACAGCACTTTCAGCAGCGTCGACTTGCCCGAGCCGATTCCGCCGATCACCGCCACCCGCTCGCCCGGGTTGATAACCAGCCGCTCTATCTCGAGCGAGGGGCGCTGCGCCCCGGCATAGGTAAAGGCGATGTTCTGCGCGTCGTAACCGCCTTCTATTACCTCGGGCCGCAGCGCACCTGCGCGGCTTGCCGGATCGACCGGCAGGCGCATGATCGTATCGAGCGCGGCGAGCGAGGAGCGCGCATAGCCCCACTGGACGATCAGGTTGGGCATCTGCGCGACGAGCGGGCCATTGATGCGCCCCGAAATGATCGAGCAGGCGAGCAGCGCGCCGGTGGTGATCTGCCCGGTCGCCGCCAGATACGCGCCCCAGCCCATGATCGCGACATAGGCGATCTGCTGGAGGGTCGAGAACAGCGAGCCCGCCACTGCGGACGCCTTCTTCACGGGCATTTCGTAGTGGTTGATCTCGCGCACCAGCGTGTTCCAGCGCGCCATCATGAACCAGCCGCCGCGATTGGCCTTCACCGTCTCGTTCGCGTCGAGCGATTCGACCAGCATCCCGTTCTTGCGGTTGCCGCTCACCTGCGCGCGGTCGGTCCCCTTGCGGATCACCAGCGAGAGAATGAAGGCCAGCGCGAGCGCGATCGGCAGGCTGACGATGGGCACGATCGCGAGCTGGCCGCCGATCATGGCGATCACGAAGATGAAGAACAGCGCGAAGGGCAGGTCCGCCAGCAGGAACAGAGACCCCGAGGACATGACCTGCCGGATCTGCTCCTGCCCGCGCAGCTGTGCCGCCATCGTGCCGATACCGGGCGGGCGGGCATCGAGCCGGACGGCCTGCGCGCGGGCGAAGAAGAACTCGCTGACCTCGGCGTCGATCTCCTGCGCCTCCCGCTCGATCAGCAGCGCGCGCAGGGATCGCAACGTCAGGTCGAGGACAAGGGCAAAGCCGACGCCGACCGTCAGCACCAGCAGCGTGTCGAAGCTCGCCAGCGGGATCACCCGGTCGTAGAGCTGCATCGAATAGAGCGAGGTCGCGAGCGTCAGCAGGTTTGCGAAGATTGTGGCGAGCCCCGCCATCACCAGCGGCTGCTTGCGACGCATGATCGCGCGCCAGAAGACCGACGCCGCGCCGCCATCGACGCTCGCCAGCGGATCGGGGACCGAGAGCGAGAAGAACTGCTGATCGTCCCGATAGGCGAGCGGTTTGCGCGTGCCCGCCAGCTCGAGGCTGTCGTCGCCGTGCCATTGCCGCGCGACCGCCCAGCCTTCCGCCTCGTCGAACACCACCAGCGGGAACTGGTCGGGGCGCGGCCGCGCATGGATATGCCGCGCCGGCTCCCAGCCGATGATCCCGATCACCGCAGGCAGCGCCTCGACACCCTCCGGCACATGCGCCTCGCGCAATTCGGCGTTCCAGTGCGGCGAGAGCTGCTTGCCCATCACCCGCGCATAGTTGCGGATGGCGTTTTCGACGGTGCCCTTGCTCATCCGATGACTCCGCTGGTGCTGCCCGGCTGCCAGCGGCAGGTCAGCGCGAGGATTCGCGCCGTGCTTTCCGCCGCGATGACGCGCGCGTCGGCCTCGGAAAGCTGCGCCCCCGCAGCCTCGCGCGTGGCATTCATCACGTCGAGCCAGCTGCGCCGTCCGGCGATAAACTGGCGGCGATAGCTCGCGATAATCTCCTTGGCGGTGTCCGCCGCGAGCACGCCCGCGTCGATCCGCGCGCTCGCCGCCCGGACCAGCACGTAGTCGCGCCGCAACTGCTCGCGCAGCCGCCGCTCCGCATCGCCGAATTCGGCGATGGCCTGCGCGATCCGGGCATCGGCGGCGTCGACCGCGCTGAACTGTGCAAGGCCGTTGCCGAGCTGCGCGCGCAGGACCACCGCGGCGCGCGCGCCGGTAATCTCGTTCTGCGACAGCTGCAGGACGACCTCGGGCCAGACCTGCGATTTCGCGATCCTGCGCTGCGCCTCGGCCACATCGACCAGATCGGTCAGCGCCGCGAGTTCGGGGCTGCAGCCCAGCGCCTCGTCCAGCGCGATCTCCTGCGGAGGCAGCGTGTCGAGCGTGCTGACGAGCGGCAGGACGGCTTCGTAGTCGCCCTCTCCGGTCAGGGCCTGAAGCCTCACTAACGCGCCCTCGCGCGTCTCGCCCGCCATGGCGAGGTCGAGTTCGACCTGCGCGGTGCGCGATTGGCCCAAGGTCATGTCCGCTCGCGGGGAAACCCCCTGGTCGACCCGGCGACCGATTGCCGCGAGCAGGTCGCGATGTTCGCCCAGGCTTGCATCGAGGATGGCGTAGCGCGTGTCGGCGCGGACATAGTCGTAATAGGCCTGGGTCACGCGGAGCACGATATCGCTGCGCGCAGCATCGACGCGATCTTCGCCCGCGCGCAGGTTGGCCCGCGCCCGGTCGATCTCGCCGTCGATGCGGCCCCCGGACCAGATCGGCTGTTCGAGAATGGCGTTGAGCGCAAGGCCGTCCTGATCCGCGAAGGACGATCCTTCGGTCGCCGCCAGAGCTTCCACGCTCGCGCGCGGGTAACGGCCCCAGTGCGCGCCGCGCTTCTCGAAGGCGAGCGCGTCTGCCTCGGCCCTCGCAACGCGCACCCGCGGGTGGGTGTCTGCCGCAAGCGTGGCCGCACGGTCGAGCGGGTCGGGGATCGCGATGGGTGCAGGCACCGGCGCGCGGTCGCGCTCATCCATCGCAGGGCCATAGGTGGCCGCCTCGCCCGAGCGCACCTCGTCCGCCGACGCAGCAAGCTCGCCCGTCGCATCCTGCGCGACGAGACCCCCCGCCGCATGGCAGAGCAAGGTCAGGGACAGCAACCGGGCAGCAGCGCGCACTCTCGAAATCCATTTCGTCGCAGCGTCCGGCTCATCGCGCCGCGCTGCAGTTCCAATGGGTTGGACTACGCCAAGAACCCCGCCGTCACAACATTCCAGCCGAGAGGCGCATTTGGCGGAGGGCCATCACATGCCCGGCTCGCCCGCTGCCTCCAGCATCGTGTCGAGCGCGGGCATCAGGCTCCGCGCGAAAACGCGGGCGGCGTCCGCAACGGCCGTCCGGTCCGCCTCGTCGCCGACTTCGTAGGTATAGGCGGGTATGCCGAACCGCTCGTTGAACCAGTTTTTCGACGTACCCGAGCCGGGGTTGGCGTTGCGCCGCTCGATGGTGAAGGAATAGCCTTCGATCGCTTCGCTGTTCCGCCCCAGCCAGTCTTGCAGGAAGGTTTCCTGCGAAGGATCGGTCTCCTCGGCCCCCTGCACGTAGAACAGGTTGGTGCGGGTGGAGTGGAAATCGATCATCAGCACGGGCCTGATCGCAGGATCGAGCCCGTCCAGCCATGCACCGACCGCAGCCGTTTCGGGCTGCGAGAACACGCCCCAGTCGCGGTTGAGATCGGTGCCGCCCAGATTGGCGCGCCAGTGGCCGCGCATCACCCCATCGGGATTGAGCAGGGGCACTACCAGCACCTGATACGTCGCGGGGTCGATCGTGCCCGCCTCGTAGCCGGCGACGATTTCTTCGAGGAATGTTTCCATCGCCACCGCCCCGCTCACTTCGGGCGGATGCGCCCGGCCCAGCAGAACGATCAGATGCGGCGCTGCCGGATCGCCCATCCGCAGGCCGACAATGTCATTGCCGTCCCAGCTGCTGCCGAGGATCGTCCGGTCGACATGGCTCGAGCGTTCGAGCTTCTCGGCGGACGCCGCATAGCGCGCCGCACCGAAAATCTCCTGCCCGCTGACCAGCCCCTCGCCCGGCGGGACAGCGAAGCTCGCCACCTTGCCCTCGGCCTCCTCGGCAAACGCGAGAATGCGCGTGCCTTGCGCATCGGTCAGCTTGGGTGCGTAACGGTGTTCGGCCAGCGGGTAGTCGATCGCAATCGCCACATCGCCCCCCGGCTGTGCATGGTAGCGGAAGGCGTACCACGGGCTCGGGTTGATCGGCGGGGCGTGTTCGGGCGTCACGACGATCCGGAACGCCCGCTCCCCCTCGATCACGCATGTCGATTGCGACGCCCCTGCGAAATCGAATGCGATTTCCACCTGCGAGGTTGCGCATCCCGGCGCAGCGATCGCAGGTGCCGAAAGCTCTGGCAGGGGTGCCTGCTGCGCGCAGGCCGCCGCGAGGAGGGAGAGCGCCAGCATAACCGGCGCCCTCCCCCACCTCTTCGCGTCAGAACCGCTTGCGCAGTTCGACATGGAATACGCGCCCGCGTGCGCTGTGCAGTTCGCTGAAGTAGCCATAGGTCTCGTCGGCCAGCGGCGGATCCTCGTTGAACAGGTTGTTGATCGCAAAGCGGAGCCTCGTTCCATCGAGCGCGGTATCGTTGTCGATGCTGTAGGATATCGAGAAGTTCATCGTGAACCAGTCTTCCACCGGGAAGAAGTTCGCGTTGGGATCGTCGGAGACGACAAGGTTGTCGCGCACCACGCTGGTATCGTACACCTTCCCGACATACTGGCCGTAGAGCCCCACATCGACCGGCCCGCTATCCCAGTTGACCGCCGCGTTGAAGCGCCACTTGGGCCGCCCCTCCACCTCCAGCAGTTCGCCGAGGCCGCCGACCGTGACGTCGAGCGGCAGCGTACCGTCGGCGACCGCGTCGAGGATTTCCTGCCCTTCGGGGCCGGCATCCTGGATGAAGCTGATCAGCCGCGCCGCATTGAGGCGGAGGCGGAAATTGCCCAGCCCGAAGTCCGGCACGCGGTAGTAGAGGCCGAAGTCGACACCCTTCGAGGTGCGGCTGTCGAGGTTGAGATAGGGATCGAGCACGTAGTCGATCCGGCCCACCGGATCGATGCCGGTGCCCGCGAACAGCGCGATCTCGTCCGCCGTGGGGGCAAGCCGCACGACATTGGGATTGGAGCTGCCGTTGAGGCGGCGCAGGAGGTCGAGCGCGATGGCGTTGTCGTCTCCGAAGGTGCCGACGAGGCCGGTCTGCCGGATGCGCCAGTAGTCGGCGGTCAGCGTCAGGCCGGGGATGAATTCCGGCTCCAGCACGATGCCCAGGTTGATGCTCGTGCTATCCTCGGGGACGAGGTTTTCCGAACCCGACCGGATCGAGATGACACCCGCGCCGGGGCAGGCCCCGAGGCCGGAAATCTGCCCCTTGATGACCTGCGCCTGGCAGATGACGAAGTCGTCGCGCGTGTTGGACCGGGTGGTGCCCTCGTCGTTCACCTGCACCAGGTTGGGTGCCCGGAAGCCGCGCGACCATGCGCCGCGCAGGGTCACGCCGGGAAGCGTGGTCCACGAGGCGGCGACACGCGGGACCGCGGCGGTCTCTTCGATATCGTTGAAATGTTCAATCCGACCGGCGAGCTGGACGTTGAACTCCTCGACCAGGGGGATGTTCATGTCCGGCGCGACCAGCGGGACGAAGACTTCGGCGAAGGCGGAGTAAACATCGCGCCGACCGTCGGTATCGGGCGAGGGGCTGGTTCCGGCAACGTCGCTGCCGTTGAACTCGCCCGTCACGCTGTCGGTAAAGGTGATCGTGCCGTCGAGCCGCGGATCGCGGTCGTCGAAGAAGGTCTCGCGCCGCCATTCGATGCCCGTCGCCACGCCGACATCGCCGCCCGGCAGGACGAACAGATCGTCGCGGCTGAGCTTGAAATCGGCCAGCGCCAGGCTGGTGCCGCCCTTGCGATATACGTCGATACGGAAAGGATCGATCGAGGATTGCGGATTGGGCGTGCAGTCGCCCTGCCCCGGATCGCCGGTGACGCAGCCGCCGTTGAACGGGTTGTAGGCATCGGGCGTGGTCAGGTTGATCTGCTGCTGCATCAGCGTCAGCGACACGCGGTTGCGCGCCAGATCGTAGGACGTCGCTTCGGAATAGAGGAACGCGGTATCGAAGTCCCACGCGCCGAAATTGCCGCGCAATCCGCCGAGCGCACGATAGGTGTCCTTGTCCACCGAGACATCGCGGTTGCCGACATCGACGAAGCGGTAGCGCTCCATGATCAGGTCGGCACCGTCCGCCGCGATGGTCGTGCCGGGCAGCCGCTCCGGATTGGGCACACCATTACGAAGGACCGGCCCGAACGGGTTGTAGTAGGCATCGCGCGCAATGCCGACCGGCACGGCGCTGAGGATCGCCGAGGCTTCGATATTGCGGCGGTTTTCGGAGCGGTAGTAGCTGCCCTCGAAATAGGCCTCGAGGCTGTCGGTCAGCTCGTAACTGAGCAACGCCATCGCGTTGTAGCGCTGCTTGCGGCTGATCAGGTTGTTGCCGGTGTTGGTGTTGTAGCGCACGTCGCTGGTCGGCGTGGTGCCGTTGCGCGCGCAGACCCCGCCCCCGAAATCGAGCCGGCAGCCGGGGAAGGTATCCGGCTGGAGGTAGAAATCGTCATCGCCGATCGGCGTGCGGTTCGACGGGGCCTGGATATCGAACTGCCCGAAGGGGCCGAAGGTGTTGCGGTTGTTGAACGACGCATCGCCGTCGAAGTCGGTCCCCGCCACCAGCGGTCGCCTATCTTCCTCGCCCGCATAGGCGCGTTCGGACGCGGGCTGGCCGTTCTCGAAGAAATAGCCGCCGTAGAGGGTCAGGTTGCCGCGCCCTTCCGCGAAGTCGAAGCCCAGCCCGCCGCTGAGGCTGTAGCTGAAGAGGCTGGTCCCGTCCGATGCGCGCCAGTCGCCTTCGACGAAGCCACCGTCGAGCCCGCCCTTGAGCACCGTATTGATAACACCGGCGACAGCGTCGGCGCCGTAGATCGCCGAGGCACCGTCGCGCAGCACCTCGACCCGCCGGACACTACCCGGAGCGATCTCGTTGGTGTCCGAACTGACCACCGGGACCAGCAGTTCGGTCTGGTAGCCCGGATGCAGCGTCATGCGGCGGCCGTTGATCAGCAGCAGCGTGTTGCCCGTGCCCAGATCGCGCAGGTTGACCGATCCCACATCGCCGCGCGCGCTGTTCTGCGTGGTGGAGTTCTGTTCGTTGAAGGCGACCGTGCCGGTCTGCGGGATCGAGCGGAACAGTTCGTCGCCCGAGGATGCGCCGGTATTCTCGATTGCCTGCTCGTCGATGACGGTGACAGGCAGGACATCGTTGATCTTGGCGCCCTGAATCTGGGTGCCGGTCACGACGATGGTCGGTTCCGTTTCGGCCAGATCGTCTTGTGCCGGCGCGGCCTGATCGGACTGTGCGCCCTGCGTTGCCTGCGGATCGGCCTGCGCGGCGGCGCCCGTCGCCCACACACCGGCCAGAATGCTTGCGCCGGACAGCAGCGCCAGCCTGGTCATGCTATTGGTTCTCATTGGTACGTGCCCTCCCATTGTCTCTACCCAGTCGTTCGCCTGCTCTGCCAGGCATCAAAAATATCCGGCCACTGGCTCAGGATTTCGTTCGGTTTGCCGAGACCCCAGCCGTGCCCGCCCTCTTCGAAAATGTGCAGCTCGGCGCGCGCGCCCTTGGCGATCAGCGCCTGGAACAGCGCGATGCCGTGGCCCGGAGGCGTGATCGGGTCGTCGGCGGCGGAGAAGATGATCGTGGGCGGCGCGTCCTTCGACGCATGCGTGTCGAGCGACCAGGCCTCCTGCGCCGCCGTATCCGGATCGCGGCCGATGATCTCGCGCCGCGTGCGCGTGGTGTCGTAGGGCTTGCGCAGCGACACCACCGGAAACAGCAGGGCGGCGAAATCGGGCCGCGCGCCGACGCTCTCGAAACGATCCCGGCCCTCGTACAGCGCGCGCTCCGGCTGAAGCGCGGTGAACCCCGCCAGATGCCCGCCCGCCGAAAATCCCATGATGCCGATCGCATCGGACCGGATGCCGAATTCACCTGCGCGGGTGCGGATGATCTTCATCGCGCGCTGCGCATCGGCGAATGGCGCGCTCGCCTCCCAGCCATCGTTCGGCAGGCGGTAGATCAGCTCGAACACGGTGTAGCCGCGCGTCTGCAGCCACTGCGCGGCGGGCGTCGATTCCTTCCAGAGCTGGATGCGGAAATATCCGCCCCCACCGCACACCAGCACCGCCTTGCCGTTGGGATGGTTCGGCCGGTAGACGCGCATGCGCGGGGTCGAGATGTTGGAGACCGCGCCGTAGCCGCTGCCCTCTCCGCCGATCTCTTCCGGGCCCTCGACATTGCCCTTGCCGGGCGGCGTGCCGGGCCACAGGAGGATCTCCTCCGCCGGATGGGCGAGCGCGGGCACGCCCGCCAGCACGACGCCCGTGGTGACCGTCGCCGCAGAGATGAAGCTGCGCCGGTCGATCATGCCGCACCTCCCAGGCTCTCGGCGATCGCCTCGCTATGCGGGCCGGAGCGTTCGTGCCGTTCGATATCCTCTTCGGGCAGCGGCAGGGGATGGCCCGACAGCGCCGCCTTCAGCCGGTCGCGGTCGAGCGCATTTTCCCACTTCGCGACCACCACGGTCGCCACGGCATTGCCGATGAAATTGGTCAGCGCGCGGCACTCGCTCATGAAGCGATCGATACCGAGGATCAGCGCCATGCCCGCGACCGGGACCGTGGGCACCACCGAAAGCGTCGCCGCGAGGATGACGAAGCCCGCGCCGGTCACGCCCGCCGCGCCCTTGGAACTGACCATGGCAACCAGCACCAGCGCGATCTGCTCGCCCAGCGACAACTGGATGCCGACCGCCTGCGCGATGAACAGCGCGGCGAGCGTCATGTAGATATTGGTCCCGTCGAGATTGAAGGAATAGCCGGTCGGCACGACCAGCCCGACCACCGTCTTGCGGCAGCCGGCGATTTCCATCTTCTCCATCAGGCTCGGCAGCGCGGCCTCGGAGGAGGATGTGCCGAGCACCAGCAGCAGTTCCTCGCGCAGATATTTGATGAGCGCGAAGATAGAGAAGCCGGTCAGCCGTGCCATGATGCCCAGCACCACGATCACGAACAGCAGCGAGGTGAGGTAGAAGGTGCCCACCAGCGCAGCGAGGCTGGCCAGCGAGCCGATGCCGAACTCGCCGATGGTAAAGGCGATCGCGCCGAAGGCCCCGATGGGGGCAAGCTTCATCAGCATGTGAACCAGCTTGAAAATCACCTGGCCGAAAGAGCTCAGCACGTCGAAGACGAGGTCGCTGTGCGGCCGGGTCGCGGCAATCGCGACACCTGCGAGCACCGCGATCAGCAGGACCTGGAGGATCGAGCCGCTGGTCACCGCGCTGAACAGCGTGGTCGGGATGATGCCGAGGAGGAAGCCGGTCAGCGTGTGTTCCTCGGCCGCATTCGCGTAATTCTCGACCGCGGCTGTATCGAGGCTCGCCGGGTCGATGTTCAACCCGCTGCCGGGCTGGACGATATTGGCGACGGTCAGCCCGATGACCAGCGCGAGCGTCGAGAAGAACAGGAAATAGGCAAAGGCTTTCCACGCCACGCTGCCGACCGCGGACATGTCCTTCATGCCCGCAATGCCGGTCGCCACGGTGACGAAAATGACCGGCGCGATGATCATCTTCACGAGGTTGATGAACCCGTCGCCGAGAGGCTTGAGCGATGCGCCCAGATCGGGGAAGAAGTGCCCGGTCAGCGCACCCACGACGATTGCGGCCAGAACCTGGACGTAAAGCTGCCGGTAGATCGGCTTGCCGTGATCCGACAGGCCCGGAGCCGCAGGCCCCTGTTCGCTAACATCCACTGAGATATTCCCCTCGCCTACGGCTTTTCACCGCCTTCGGGCCATTATGCGGGCAGCGATCCGGTCGGCGCAAAACCTGACCGGCCAAAACTTATCTCAATGAGGACAGGGGTTTAAAAATATCGCCTCCGATTACTGTGCGGTTTTTCGCACGGTTTGATTGCCATTTGTGCGAAAAACCGCATTCATCGCAGGATGAGCGAGACCGGGATCAGTTGGGGGTGGAAACGATGGGCGATCCTTGCCGTCGTCCTTCTGGCAAGCGCCGTGGCCGTCGTGCTGCTGGTCGACCGGACCACGCGCGCAGGCGCCATCGTCGAAGAGCAGCGTGCCGCCCATGACGAGGCCTCGATCCTCGCCGCCAGCCTGACCAGCGAGCTCGACAAGTTCAGCCTCTTGCCGCTGGCGCTCGCCAAAGATCCGCAGGTCGCGGCGCTGGTGGGGGGAACCTACGGCGATGCACGGGCGCTCGACCGCAGGTTGCAGACACTGGCATCGCAATCCCATGCAGCGGCGATCTATGTGATGGACCGCAAGGGCCACACGCTGGCCGCAAGCAACTGGCACCTGCCGACCAGTTCGTCGGATCGGACTACGCCTTCCGCCAGTATTTCCGCGATGCCCTGCGCGAGGGAACCGCGACCCAGTTCGCGCTCGGCACGGTGAGCCGCAAGCCGGGCCTCTACATCGCCGCGCGTGTCGGCCCCGATTCCGCACCTACCGGCGTGGTCGCGGTAAAGGTCGAATTCGACCGGACCGAAGCGAACTGGCGGCGCGCCACGCGCGGCGTTTATGTGACCGACGCCGATGGGCTGGTCCTTCTCACCAGCAGGGAGGACTGGCGCTTCCATCTGACCTCCCCCGAACCCCGGCCGCGCGATGCGAACGCGGACCTGCGGCAGTTTGGGCGTTCCTCCTTTCCCTCGCTGCTTCCGCTGATCGAAGGGCTGAACGAGGAGGTCGTGCAAATGCCCCTGGCGCAGAGCCCGCAGGGCATTTCCCCCGAAGGCTGGGACCTGCATCTCATTCTCGATCCCGGCCCCCGTGTGGCCGCTGCGGTCGCGACGGGCCGGCTCGCGCTGGCGCTCCTGTTCGGACTCCTGCTGGCGCTCGCGCTCGCCCTCGTGCTGCTGAACAAGCGGCGGCGTGTGCGCGAAGAGGCGATCGTCGCCGAACGGACCGCGACCCTGCGCGCCCATCTGTCGCAGGCCAACAGGCTGGCGACGCTGGGCCAGATCTCCGCCGGCGTGACCCACGAGATCGGCCAGCCGGTCGCGGCGCTGCGGGTCTTCGCCGAAAGCGGCGAGAAGCTGATTGCAGCCGGCAAATCGGATCAGGCGGCGGCCAATTTCCGGGAGATCGTGAGTCTGGCAGACCGGATCGGGCGGATCACCGGCGAGCTGCGGCGCTTCAGCCGTCGCCAGCCGGGCGAGACGCGGGTGGTTGCCATCGGCGAGATCATCGACGGTGCGATGCTGCTGCTACGCGACCGCATCGTCTCGCTCGGCAGCCGGGTCCGCCTGCCCGAGGAGAGCTTGCGCGCAGTAGAGGTCGCCGCCGAGCACGTCCGGCTGGAGCAAGTGCTGGTCAACCTCCTCCAGAACGCCCTCGATGCCACGGGGCCGGACGGCGAGATCGAGATCGCGATCGCCATCGCCGAGGGGCGGCTGCGCCTCCACGTGATCGACCAGGGAGAGGGGATACCCGAGGACCGGCAACGGATGCTGTTCCAGCCTTTCGTGACGAGCAAGTCCGACGGGCTGGGGCTGGGGCTGGTCATCTCGCGCGATATCATGCGCGATCTCGGCGGCGACCTGCTGTTCGAACAGCGCGGCGATGCCACCTGCTTCACCATGCTGGTGCCCCTCGCGACATGAGCCGGGACGCGCCCGACGTCATCCTGGTCGAGGATGACCAGTCGCTCCGTACCGGAGCGGCGCAGGCTCTCGAGCTGGAGGGGTTGAGCGTCGCGTCCTTCGCGGATGCTCCTTCCGCGCTCCAGGGCATCGCCAAGGACTATCCCGGTGTGGTGGTGAGCGACGTGCGATTGCCCGGCATGGACGGGATCGAGATGTTCGACCGCCTGCGCGAACGCGACCGCACGATGCAGGTCATCTTCACCACCGCGCATGGCGATGTCGACATGGCCGTCCAGGCGATGAAGAGCGGCGCGGCGGACTTCTTCACCAAGCCCTATTCGATCGCGCGGCTCGCCCACGCGATCCGGCGGGCGCAAGAGGTCCGCACGCTCGAGATCGAGAATCGCAAGCTGCGCAGCGAGCTGGAGGTTCGCGAGCAGCCCGGAATGATCGGGCGCTCGCCCGCTGCCCTGCGCCTCGCGACGATTGCCCACGAGGTCGCGCAGACCGATACCGACCTGCTGCTGCAGGGCGATCCGGGCACCGGCAAGAGCCACCTCGCCCGGCAGATCCACGATCTCAGCCCGCGCTCCGACCGGCCTTTCGTCGTGATCGACCCGGGCATCTTCGCCAACGAGGAAGCGAACCTCCTGCTCTACGGGCGCGATCCCTCCGCCGCGCTCTCGCGCTCGGGAATGATCGAGCGGGCTGCGGGCGGGACGCTGGTGCTCGAGGGGATCGAGCATATTCCGCGCAGGGCCCGCGCGCGGCTGGTCAGCCTGATCGATTCGCGCAGCTTCCTTGCGCTGGGGGCGGACCGGCCGCGCAAGGTCGACCTGCGGATCATCGGCACCAGCGCATCGGGCGACCCCGACCCCACGGGCCTGCGCGACCGGCTGGGCGGGATCACCCTCGCCCTGCCGCCGCTTATCGAGCGCAAGGAGGATATTCCCGAGCTCTTCCGGCATTTCGTCGGCGAATACGAGGAGAGCCTGGGGAGGACCGCCGCGACCGTCAGCGAGATCGAGTGGACCCACCTGATCTCGCACGACTGGCCCGGCAACTTGCGCGAATTGCGCATGTTCGCTCAAAATTTCGTCCTTGGCCTCACCCGCCTCGCCACGCCGGGCGCCGCCCATCCCGACGATGTCAGCCTCCGCTCGATGATCGAGAATTTCGAAAAGGCGATCCTCGAAGATGCGCTCGCCCGGACCGGCGGAAAGGTGCCCGAGGTGCAGCGCAACCTGTCGATCCCGCGCAAGACGCTCTACGACAAGTTCCGCAAATACGGGATCAAACCCGGCGCTTTCCGGAGTTGATGGCGGAGCGGGAGGGATTCGAACCCTCGATACGGGGTTACCGTATACACACTTTCCAGGCGTGCGCCTTCGACCACTCGGCCACCGCTCCGCGTCCCTTTTTGCGCTACCGCTTCGCTGCTTGAGCGCGGACGACCGCGCTACCGCTTCGCTGCTTGAGCGCTCGGGAAGGCGTGGCACCTAGCCGCGTTACGATTGCTTCGCAAGGCGGCGTCGATCCGCTAGGCGAAACGCATGAGACAGTTCGGCACGCCCGTCACCCTCGATGAAATGGAAGCGCTCGGCCGCGCGGCCATCGCCGCCCTTCCGCAGGCCTTTCGCGAACAGCTGGGCGATGTGGTCTTCGCGGTGCAGGATTTCGCCGACGAGGAGACGCTGCGCGAAGTCGGGCTCGAAAACCCGTTCGAGCTGACCGGCGTCTACGAAGGCCACGCGCTGACCGAGCGCAGTATCGAGATGTCGGGCACGCTTCCCACGCGCATCCGCCTGTTCCGCCGCCCGATCCTCGACGAATGGGCCGAGCGCGGGGACGAGACGCTGGAGCACCTGGTGAAGCATGTGGTGATCCATGAGATCGGGCACCACTTCGGCCTGTCGGACGACGACATGCATGCGCTGGAGGATATAGCGGGGTGATTTCAAATTCGTCATTGCGAGGAGCGAAGCGACGAAGCAATCTAGGGCGTCGATGCGATCCGCTCTGGATTGCCACACCCGGCCTGAGGCCGGGCTCGCAATGACGGGGAACTTCATGCGTATACTCTTTGCCGCCGCCGCGACCATCGCGCTCGCCACCGCATCTGTCGCGCAGGAGGCGGAGGCACCTCCACCCTCTCCAGGCCAGATCTTCAACGCCGCGCCGGTCGAAGACTGGGTCGTCATCGATCCCGAAGACCTCGTCGTGATGACCCTGCAACCGCTGGAGGATGGCACCGAACGCAAGGTCGTGATGCAGCTGATCTCCGAGCCCTTCAGCCAGGGCTGGGTCGAGAACATCCGCACCCTCGCCCGCAGTGAATACTGGGATGGCAGCATGATCCTGCGGGTACAGGACAATTACGTCGTCCAGTGGGGCCAGCCCGACCCGGAAATGGGTGTCGAACCCAAGCCCGTGCCCGATGGGCTGAAAGCGCCCAGCGAGAATGAGTATACCGCAGGCTCGCCCAATTGGCTGACCGGGTCGGTCACCGCAGCGAAGCGCCAGCCGCGCGTGATCGGCGAGTGGCCCGCGCCCATCATGACCGACGCCTATGCCGATTTTTCGAGTTTCCGCGATGGCTGGCCGATTGCGGGTATCCAGGGAATGCATCTCGCGCGGCAATGGCCTGTCCATTGCTACGGCATGGTCGGCGTGGGGCGCGGGATGTCGCCCGACACCGGCGATGGATCGCAGCTCTATACCGTGATCGGCCATGCGCCGCGCCATCTCGACCGCAACATCGCGGTGGTGGGACGGATCGTCGAGGGGATCGAGCACCTCTCCAGCCTGCCGCGCGGCAAGGGCCCGCTGG
This sequence comes from Citromicrobium sp., assembly GCA_002712945.1. Next base: position 4,557 of record PAVA01000019.1, on the reverse strand, counting down.
GGTTCTACGAGGACGAGAGCAAGCGTGTGCCGATCGTCTCGGTCCGCATGGCTGCAGACCTGCCCGACAGCGAACAGCCGCGCTTCGAATATCTCTCTACCGAGAGCGGCAGCTTCGCAGCCTACGCCGGTGCCCGCGCCAACCGCCGCGATCCGTTCTTCATCACCCCCGCGGGCGGCGCGGATATCTGCAACATTCCCGTGCCCGTCCGCAGCTTCGACGTGATCGCCGAGGATCAGTGAGCACCTTCGCGCTGCGCGATGCAACGGCGGACGACGCCCAAGCCATCGCCGCGCTGCATACCGCCAACTGGCGCGAGACCTATGCCGATATTCTCGACCCCGCCTACCTCGCCGGGCCGATCGAGGAGGATCGCCGCGCGATATGGCAGCAAAGGCTGACCGACCCCGCGCCCGATCTGGAAGTGATCGTGGCCGAGGGTGAGCAGGGCATCGTCGGCTTCGCCAGTCTGTTCCACGAGCGCGAACCGGCGTGGGGCGGCTTCGTCGACAATCTGCATAGCGCGGCATCGGTGCGGGGACAGGGCGTCGGCAAGGCGCTGCTGGTCGAAGCCGCAAGCCGCGTCGCCACCCGCAATCCCGATGCAGGTTCAGGACGGGGCCTCTATCTGTGGGTGTTCGAGCGCAATCACGGCGCGGTCGGCTTCTACCGCGCGCTGGGGGCGGACATCGCCGAGCGGATTACCTCGGACTGGGACAAGGCGCCCGACGAAATCCGCTACCGCATGCACTGGCCGAACGCTGCGGACCTCGCCCGACGTTAAATCCGGTCGGCTTGCGCCACCGCGTCGCTCGCGCGCAGCGCGCTGAGGATGCGGGTCAGGTGCGCCAGATCCTGCACCTCCACGTCGATCTCGTAATGGGCGAAGGGGTTTTCCACGCGCACCTGATGGAGGCTGCGGACATCGGCATGGTTCTGGGCGACGATATTCGCCATCTCGGCCAGCGATCCGCGCCGGTCGTAGAGCACCACGGCCAGCCGCCCGATCGCCACGCCCGAACCGCTGCCCCAGTCGAGATCGAGCCAGTCATTGTCGATCCCGCTCGCAAGGCTGAGGCACTGGATATTATGCACCTCCACACTCTCGCCCTTGCGCCGCAGCCCCACGATGCGGTCGCCCGGCACGGGGTGGCAGCAATCGGCAAGCGTGTAGGCCTTGCCGGGTTTGAGCCCGCGGATGGAGATTGCCTGCTTCTTGTGGCGCATCTCTTCGGGCTGCTCTTCGAAATCGGCAGTGCTGCCCGGCACCAGCGCTTCCATCACCTCGTGATCGGTAATCTGCGCCGCCCCGATGGCGTACATCAGATCCTCCTCGTCCTCCATGTCGAGCCGCCTGAGCGCTTCGCGCAGCGCCTTCTTGCCGACCTTGGCGGGCGTGCGCGCGGCGATCTGATCGTAGAGCTTGGCGCCCAGTTCGGCGACTTCCTCGCGCTCCTTGTCGCGCACCGCCCGGCGGATCGCGGCGCGCGCCTTGCCGGTCACGACGAAGCCCAGCCATGACAGCTGCGGCTCGGCATCGCTGCCCTTGATGATCTCCACCACGTCGCCATTGGCCAGCGGGGTCCGCAGCGGCATGTGCCGCCCGTTGATCTTCGCGCCGATCGTCTGCGCGCCCAGATCGGTATGGACCGCGAAGGCGAAGTCGACCGGCGTCGCGCCCTTGGGCAACTGGAACAGCGCGCCCTTGGGGGAGAAGGCGAAGATCCGGTCCTGGTAGATCGCCAGCCTTGTGTTCTCGAGCAGTTCTTCGGGATCGTGGCTGGTATCGACGATCTCGATCAGGTCGCGCAGCCAGGCGACCTGCCCGTCGGGCTCGTCGTGCTGCTTGTAGGCCCAGTGGGCGGCGAGCCCGAAGTGATTGGTCCGGTGCATCTCCTGCGTGCGGATCTGCACCTCGACCCGCATCGACCCCTGGTAGATCAGCGCGGTGTGGAGCGAGCGATAGCCGTTGTTCTTGGGGGTGGAGATGTAATCCTTGAACCGGCCCGGAATGAACTGCCACGTCGTGTGCAGCGTGCCGAGCGCGCGGTAGCAATCCTCCGGCGTTTCGCACAGCACGCGGAAGGCGAAGATATCGGTGATCTGGTCGAAGCTGACATGGCGTTCGGCCATCTTGCGCCAGATCGAATAGGGCTGCTTCTCGCGCCCCTTCACTTCGACCTTCAGCCCCGCTTCGGCGAGCGCCTGCTTGATCGCGAGCGCAATCTCGTCGACCTGCGCGCCTTCCTGCTCGCGGATCTGTGTCAGCCGCCCGGAAATGGTCGCGAAGGCATCGGGCTCGAGATGCTCGAAGGCGAGCGCCTGCATCTCGCGCATGTATTCGTACATGCCGATACGCTCCGCGAGCGGCGCGTAGATATCGATCGTCTCGCGCGCGATGCGGCGGCGCTTGTCCTCGTTCTTGATGAAGTGGAGCGTGCGCATGTTGTGCAGCCGGTCGCCCAGCTTGACCAGCAGCACGCGGATGTCCTCGCTCATGGCCAGCAGGAACTTGCGCAGGTTTTCCGCCGCGCGTTCGTCCTCGGGCATCTGCTCGATCTTGGACAGCTTGGTCACGCCGTCGACCAGCCGCGCGATCTCGGGCCCGAAATTGGCCTCGATATCGTCGATCGTGGTGAGCGTGTCCTCCACCGTATCGTGGAGCAGCGCGGTCGCGATCGTCTCCTGGTCGAGCTTCAGGTCGGTCATCAGCCCCGCGACCTCGACCGGGTGGCTGAAATAAGGGTCGCCGCTGGCACGCTTCTGCGCCCCGTGCTTCTGCACGGTATAGACATAGGCGTGATTGAGCATCGCCTCGTCGGCGTCGGGGTCGTAGGCCTTGACCCTCTCAACAAGTTCGTACTGACGCAGCATCTTACCCGCAGATGTGCGGTGCGGCGCGGATTATTGCAACGCGTTAAATCCGCGCCGGTAACCGTGTCGGGCTCGCCCGGCTCAGGAAGCGCCAGCCTCCATCAGCCGGTCGATCCCTCCGCGCGTCACCGCGTGGTAGCCGTCGCGCGTTTCGGCATAGATGCGGGTGGCGATCGGGCGGCCCCACTCGCCTTCATCCCACAGCACCTGAAACAGCGGGCGGACGAACTTCGCACGCCCGATCTCGGCGAGGAAGGTCTCGGCCTGCGGCACCGCCGGATCGTAGCGGTTGGCGAGCGCCAGTTCGAGCCAGAGGAACAGCACTTCGTTATTGCCGGTCTCGGACAGGCCCAGCGCCTCGTTCAGCGTCGCCAGCTGCGCGGCGCTGCGCTCCTTGGGGATATTGTCGAGAAAGCGCATCTGCTCGGCGGCGGTCCATTCGCTCCACCCGGCGGGAATCGCCCCGCTCGCGGCATAGGCATCGACCGCCGCATCGACCGTGGCAAAGGCCTGCGGGTCGGGCCTGGCGACGTTGGACGGCAGGCCGGGCTCGAAAATCCATTCGCTCAACATCAACCGCTCGGCTTCCTCGGGTGAACGCACGAGGTTTCGCTGCATGTCCTCCAGTAGCAAGCGGCTGGTCGCGGGCTCGAAGGCATGGTTGTCGAACCACTGGCGCAGCCACGCATCGAACCGCTCGCGGCCCACGATCCGCTCGACCGTGCGGAGGAAGAAATGGCCCTTGTCGTAGGCGATGGCGCTGCCGATCAGCTCACCCGACCCGTCGTTATGCAGCGCGGTGCCGGGCGCGTCCTCGCCCACTTCGTCCAGCGTCTCGACGATATTGGCAAAAGCGAGCGCGGCTTCCTGCTCGGCCCGGGCTTTGCCATAGACTTCCTCGACGATCCGGTTCTCGAAATAGGAGGTGACGCCTTCGTTGAGCCAGCCGTCCCCCCACACCGCATTGGTCACAAGGTTGCCCGACCAGCTATGCGCCAGCTCGTGTGCGACGAGGCCATTGTTGGACTTGTCGCCCGCGATGAAGGTCGGCGTGAGGAAGGTCATCACCGGGTTTTCCATCCCGCCGTACGGGAAGGCGGGCGGCAGCACGATCATGTCGTAGCGGCCCCAGCGATATTCGCCGTACAGTTCCTCGGCCGCCTCGATCATCTCCTCGGTATCGTTGACCTCGCGCCATGCGCGATCCAGCACCGAGGGTTCGGCCCATACGCCGCTGCGCGAGCCGATGGCGCGGAAGTCGATATCGCCCGCGGCAATCGCGATGAGATAGGGCGGGACGGGCTTGTCCATCACGAAGCGGAACGCGCGGCGCCCGTTTCCGAGGTCTTCGGGCTCGCCCTGGCGCACCCCGCTCATTACGACATCGAGCGGCTTGGGCGCGGTGATCCGTGCTTCCCATGTCTGGCGGATGCCGGGGCTGTCCTGCGTGGGAATCCACGTCCGGTTGAGGATCGCCTGCCCCTGGCTGAACAGATAGGGGTATTCGCCCCCGGCAGTCTGCTCGGGCGTCAGCCATTGCAGGGCGGCGGCATCGGCGGGCGCGCGATAGGAGATGACAAGCTTCTTGGCACCGTCGAGCTGGATCGTGAGCGGAGCACCCTTTCCGCCGTCTTCTACCATCTCGCCCAGCGCATACTGCAGCTGGCGACCGGCGCCATCGGG
>PAVA01000018.1 GCA_002712945.1 Citromicrobium sp. | reverse complement strand
GCGTCGGGGGCATGCCCCTGCCGATCGCGCGCGACCTGATGAACGAAGGGATTCGCGTCAACACGATCCTGCCGGGCATCTTCAAGACGCCGCTGCTGATGGGCCTGCCCGAAAAGGCGATCGAGGCGCTCAACGCCAGCGTGCCGTTCCCCAAGCGCCTCGGCGAACCGGAAGAATATGCCAAGCTGGCGCTGTGCATGATCGAAACGGGATATTTCAACGGCGAGGACGTCCGCCTCGACGGCGCGATCCGCATGGCTCCGCGTTAATCGCCGAGAACTTGTGCTAGATGATGGGCTCTCGCCACGTGCGGGGGCCCATTTTCGTTGGGGAGGGCGCCTGGGGCATGGATGTGGCGCAGGCCAAGGCTGCTGCCGGCGAGCTCGCCACCTGGGGCAGGGTTGAGGTGATCGCTGCGGCGCTGGGCCACGAAGCACACTGAGCGGATCGCCTTCGCCTGCGACACGCGCCTGTCGCTCGCCCCGGGGGTCTGGCTCGGAGCGGTCCTCGCCGGGAAACGCGCTTACGCCTTTCCTACCGCACCGGGCTTGCCCTATCGGGGGTGGATGACTCCCGCCGAGCCTCCTCGCAGCGATCAATCGGGCATTGCGAGGCACGCGGCGGTTTTCCGCATCAGGACACTGTGTCAGGTGTGTCAGGCAAGAGGAGAATGCGATGCCTGACTTCACCCAGATCAAGCTCAATGTGGACGGCCCCATCGCCACGATCACGCTCTATCGCCCCGAGAAGATGAACGCCTTCACGCACCGGATGCGGGACGAGATGATTGCGGCGATCGACATTACCGATGCCGACGATGCGGTGCGCGCGGTGATCGTGACGGGGGAGGGCGAACGGGCTTTCTGTGCTGGGGCCGATCTCACGCCGCCCAGCAATGACGACGGCACGCCCAGACACGTCTTCTCCGACCCGACTACGGTGGATGACCTGTCCGATCCTATCGTGCGCGATGGCGGCGGGCAGCTGGTGCTGCGCCTGTTCAATTCCAAAAAACCGCTGATCGGCGCGTGCAACGGTGTCGCGGTCGGCGTGGGCGCGACGATGCAGCTTCCCTTCGACATGCGGCTCGCAAGCGAGAACGCCCGCTTCGGCTTCGTCTTCGCCAAGCGCGGGATCACGCCCGAAGCCTGCTCCAGCTGGTTTCTGCCGAGGCTCGTCGGGCTGCCCACTGCGCTCGAATGGTGCATGACCGGGCGCATTTTCGATGCCTCCGAAGCGCTCGATGCGGGGCTCGTGCGCTCGGTCCACCCGCAGGCCGACCTGCTGGATGCCGCGCGCGGGCTGGGATGCGAGATCGCGGAGAACAGCTCGCCGCTGTCGGTCGCCATGACCCGTGCGATGCTGTGGCGCCTTTCGGCGGAGGATCACCCGATGAAGGCGCACCGGATCGACAGCCGCGCGATCTACACGCTGTCGCGCGGGCCGGATGCGAAGGAAGGCGTGGCCAGCTTCCTCGAAAAGCGGCCGCCCGATTTCACCGGCAAGGTCAGTGAAGACATGCCCGATTTCTACCCCTGGTGGCAGGAGCCCGAATACGAATGAGCAAATCCGAATGAGCAGTGCATGGCATATCGGCGTCCTCGGCGGATCGGGGCTGTACGAAGGGATAGAGCTGGAAGACCAGCAGCGGATCGAGGTATCCTCGCCCTTCGGCGAGCCCTCCGGCCCGGTGACGACCGGCAAGATCGGCAATGTCCGCCTCACCTTCATGGCGCGGCACGGGGCGGGGCACGCCAAGTCGCCCGACAGCGTGAACTACCGCGCCAATATCGACGTGATGAAGCGCTGCGGGGTGACCGATCTGGTCGCGATCAGCGCGATCGGGTCCCTGCGCGAGGAGATGGCGCCGACGCACTTCGTGGGTGTCGACCAGTTCATCGACCGCACCAGGGGGCGAGTGGGCAGCTTCTTCGGCGAAGGGCTGGTCGCGCATGTCAGCCTCGCCGATCCGGTCTGCCCGCGGCTGGCCGCGCTGATCGCCGGGGCGGCGGAGGCGAGCGGCTCCACCGTTCATCGCGGCGGCACTTACATCGCGATGGAAGGCCCGCAGTTCTCGACCCGCGCCGAGAGCCGCATGTATCGCGCCTGGGGCGGGGACGTGATCGGGATGACCGGCATGCCCGAGGCGCGGCTCGCCCGCGAGGCCGAGCTGCCCTACGCGATGCTCGGCATGGTGACCGATTACGACAGCTGGCGCGACGAGGAGGCGGGGGTCGAGGCGTTCGACATTCTCGCGGTCCTCAAAGGCAATGCGGATCGCGCGCGGGCCATGCTGGACGAACTGGTGGCGACTTTGCCGGAAACGCGCGCACCGAGCCCGGTCGATACCGCGCTCGAACACGCGATCATCACCGCGCCCGAGATGCGCGACAAGACGCTGATGGCGAAACTGGACGCGGTGGCGGGGCGGGTGCTGGGGTAGGGTCTGTACCAGCGCCGTTCGTGGTGAGCTTGTCGAACCGCGAACGAAGCGCCTCGCGCTCGCCCTTCGACAGGCTCAGGACGAGCGGATCTGGTCGAGGCGGTCTCTAGTTGCTGAACGCGTCCGCGATGGAGCAGCCTGCCGGGCCGAGGATGACGATGAACAGCGTCGGCAGGATGAACAGGATCAGCGGCACGGTCATGATCGCGGGCAGGCGGGCGGCCTTCTCCTCGGCGCGCATCATCCGCTCGTTGCGGAATTCGGCCGAGAGCACGCGCAGCGCCGATGCCAGCGGTGTGCCGTAACGCTCGGTCTGGATCATCGTGGTGACGACGCCCTGGACCGCCTCGAGATCGACGCGGTAGGCGAGATTGTCGAACGCCTTCTTGCGTTCGTTGAGGAAGGACAGCTCGATCGCGGTGAGCAGGAACTCGTCGCCCAGCTCGGGATAGGCGCGGCCCAGTTCCTTGGCCACGCGGTTGAACGCGGCGTCGACCGTCAGTCCGGCCTCGGCGCAGATCACCAGCAGGTCGAGCGCGTCGGGCAGTCCCTTGCGGATGGCGTCGGTGCGCTTCTTGGCCTTGTTGCCGATGTAGAGCTCCGGCCCCTTGTAGCCTAGGAAAACCGCGATCGAGAGCGCGCCGAGCTTCTTGAACGAACCCATGTCGGCATACATGTTCGACACGTAGAGCACGTAAAAGGCGATAAGGCCGAGGACGACGGGTGTGATCGCGCGCGCCAGGATGACGTAGACGGCGTATTCCTTGTTGCGGATCCCCGCATGGGCCAGCTTCTGCTGCACCTGCGCCACCTGGCTAGGCTGCAGCACGTTGAAGCTGCTCAGCGCTTCCTTGACCTTGTCGGTCTTCTCGGTCCGGCGGACCAGGCTCTTGCGCTTGCGGCCGTGCTCCTTGACGATGCCCGCCTTCAGCTCGTCGCGCCGGGCGTTGAGCGCCTTCACGCGCTTGGCCATCGGATCGCGCACGGTGACGGCGGCGTAGATCGCCAGCATCACGGCCATCGCGGCGACGCCGGCAAGGATGGTGGCCACCAGAGTGACGTCGACGCCGAGCAGGGTGGGGCCCGAAGGCGCGCCGAAGAGAAGGGCAGGGGTGAAGGGCATCAGATCTCGAAGCTCACCATCTTGGCCATGATGAACACTCCGATGCTCATCCAGCCGAGCCCGCCGAGGCCGATAACGATCAGCCGCTCATCCTCGAAGAAGGCGCCGATATAGGTCGGGTTGATCCACCAGATCATCCCGAAGACGAGGAACGGCAGCGAGCCGACGATATAGGCGGAGGCCTTGGATTCAGAGCTCATCGCCTTGATCTTGAGCTTCATCTGCGATCGTTTGCGCAGCACGTCGGAGAGGTTCGACAGCGTCTCTGCCAGATTGCCGCCCGTCTCGCGCTGGATCGCCAGCGTGATGGTGAAGAAGTTGAATTCTGCGATGTTCAGCCGGTCCGCGCTGACCTGCATCGCTTCCTCCATCGATCGGCCGATCTTGATCCGTTCGATGATGCCCTTGAACTCGATCCCGACCGGGCCGGAGATCTCCTGTGCGACCACCGCCAGCGTCTCGGTCACCGGCAGGCCCGAGCGCAGGCCGCGCACCAGCAGGTCGATCGCATCGGGGAACTTGGCGGTGAACTGGTTCGTGCGCCGCTTGATGAAGTAGTTGACGACGAGGTGCGGAATCCCCGCACCGATGAAAAGTCCACCGATGGCCGAAAGCAGCGGCACGCCCGTCTGCAGATAAAGGATCAGCCCCACCGCCAGCGACAGGCCGATGCTGGCATAGAGATATTGCGAAACCGTCCAGCCCATGCCGGTGCGCTGCAGGCGGATGGCCAGCGCTTCGGAGCGCGAGCCCGATCCGGCGACCTTGTGAACCTTGGGTTTGCGAGCCGCCATCGCCTTCTTCATCTGCGACTCGACCTTCGCGTCGGCGCTTTCCGAATGGCGATAGCGCACGCCGCTGAGGCGCTTTTGCACCTGCTTGCGCGTCGACGGCCCGACAAAGGCCGCCAGGACGAGCCCGCCGGCCGCGACCAGGCCGAAGATCATTAGGAGGAGCGGGAGGAAGTCCATCAGTGCGGTCTCGCACCGACGCGGGGGTTCAGCGGGCGAATGCCCGTTGCCTTATGCGTCGGTCTTCGCTGCCCCCTTGGTCTTGGCCTTCTTCTCGCTCCCCGTCTTGGCCGTCTTGGGCTTCTTGGAAGTCGACAGAAGCGATTTGAGGTCGAGCGAGCCGAGCAGCGACTTCTTCTCGTCCGCGGACTCGGTCACCAGCTCTTCGTCCCCGGCCGCTGCGATATGCTCGACGACCTTGCGCAGCTGTGCGGTGACCTTGCTCGACTTGTTGGCTTCGACGAAAGCCTGGCCGAGCTTTGCGGCGTTGGTTGCCGCCTTGGCATCGTAGGGCAGCACGAAGTCCACGCTGCGCTCGATCGATGCCTCGAAGTCCGCCCGGCTGATCTCGGACAGTCCGGACTGCACCTTGTTGGCGACGATCAGCGGCTGCGCGTGCGGCGCGTAGGTCTTCAGCCAGCTCAGAATGCGGATCGCGTCGCGCGCAGAGGCGAGGGTGAACTCGCACACCAAGGTGACGATGTTCACGTCCGCAAGCAGCTGCGGGAAGTTGATCAGCATGTTGCGGGGCATGTCGATCACGGTGACCTCGAAGGCCTGCCGGAATTCTTCCTCCAGCTGCACGAAGGCGGCCCCGTCGGTCATCAGCGGCGTGCTGATCGGCGCTTCGGCGGACAGGACCGCGAGATTGTCGTTCGCGCGGATCATCGCGCGTTCGATGAACAACCCGTCGATCCGGCTGGGATTGTCGATCGCGTCGGTCAGGCCGCGGCCCGGCTCGAGGTCGAGCGTCAGCGCGCCGGTTCCGAAATGCACGTCGAGATCGAGCAGCGCGGTCGGCAGCTTGTGTTCGTCACTGAACAGCCATGCCAGCGAGGTCGCCACGGTCGAGGCACCGGCCCCGCCGCGCGTGCCCACCACGGCGGTGGAGACGTGGCGCTTGGCCGCCTGCGCATCGACCGCCTTGGGCGAGGAGAACACCGCCTGCGCTTCGTTGAGCGCATCGCGAAGCTGGCCCGAGGCGAGGGGCTTCAGGAGATAATCGTGAAGGCCGCTGGCGAGCAGGTCGCGGTACAGGCGCACGTCGTTGACCTGGCCGACAGCGATCACGACCGTTCCCGGCTCGCAGACCTCGGCGAGGCCGTTGATCTCGGTCAGCGGGTCGCTGCATTCCGACAGATCGACCACCAGAATATTCGGGCTGGCGGTGACCGAAAGGCTCTGGATCGCGTTGCGCAAGCCGCCCTTGGCGCATTTTTCCGGCGCCCAGCCGAGCTCGGCCACGACCGGGCGCAGCGTATCGAGCGTGTTATCGTCGCAGACATATGCGGCGAAGGGATCGCGATTGCCCCCCGGGCCTGAATTCCACGGTGCGTTCATCCTCGTGTCCTCGCGTCCTCGCTCTGTTACTCGGGCCCGCCGCCGGTGGTGCCACCGCCGCTGCCGACCTCGGGCAGATTGCCGTTGCGATAGGCTTCGATTGCGCGGTTGGAGCTGGTGACGACCGGGCGGCCATCGGATTCCTGGCCCTTGATGAGGTCTTCCGGGTCGGCGACCATCGCGGCGAGATTGCTGTTGGTTGCGCAGCCGTAGTTACGGCTGGTCGCGTTCATGTAATTGGCGTCGCCGTCGTCGGTCCAGTCGGGGCAGCCGGGTACCGTGGCGATGGAGCGTGTCACGATCACCCGCGTACGGCCCGGCTCCACAAAGCCCTCGGTAATCGGGGCGGTATCGCTCAGCGCAAGATCGTAGCGCCCCAGGATGGCGCCGACATTATCGACCGTGGCCGGGTTGGCGGTATCCGCCTCGATCGAGACGCGGTCGCCATATTTGAGGTCGAGCGCCTCGAACCAGCCGGCCAGACGCCGCTGTTCGGAAATCGGCAGGCCGCCCGGCCCGGAGACCAGATCGAGCGTGTAGTGGGTCCGCTCCACCACCGGCTGCTTGGTGGAATAGAGGCTGCGGTTCTGCTCTCCGCTGCACGCGCCGAGCGTGGTCGCGAGCGCGGTGGCGAGAAGAGCGGCGGCGATGCGTTTGGTGGTGGTCATGGCCGTGGGCCCTCTCAATTGTTGATGCTGAAGCCCGGCGCGGCCGAAGCGCTGCGTTCCTTGCGGCGCGGCTTCTCCGCCCGGCGCGAGCCCTCGTCCTGTCCCTGCGAAACCGCCGGGCCGCTCGACTGGCGATCGCTGGCGCGCGGCATCGGCCGGGTCGCTTCGCCGCCCTGGCGCACGTTCTCCTTGAAGCCGAGCTGGCTCAGCGCGTCGGGGCTGTTGTAGCCGTCGGTCGGCAGGCGGATGTCGTTCCCGTCGACCGGCTTCACCAGATAGGGCGTGATGATGATGACCAGCTCGGTCTCGCCCTTGCGGAAGCTGGTCGAGCGGAACAGGTTGCCCAGGATCGGCACGTCGCCGAGGCCCGGCGCCTTGTCGATCGTGTTCTGCGCGCTGTTGGTCATCAGGCCTGCGATCATGAAGCTCTGGCCCGAGCCGAGTTCGACCGTGGTCGACGCACGGCGCGTGATGAGCGCGGGGATCTGGACCCCGTCGAGCGTGACCGCGCCCTGGGTCGACAACTCGGAGACCTCCGGCGCGACGCGGATCGAGATGCGGCCATTGGCCAGCACGGTCGGCGTGTAGGTAAGCTTCACGCCGTAGTTGCGGTATTCGACCGAGGTCGCGCCGAGGCCTTGGCTGATCGGGATCGGAAACTCGCCACCGGCGAGGAAGTCCGCCGTCTCGCCCGACAGCGCGGTGAGGTTGGGCTGCGAGAGCGTGGTGACGAGGCCGTTGGTTTCGGCGAGGTCGAGCGCGCTCAGGATATTGAGGCCGAACAGGTTGCCGAAAGCGCCGATGGTGGTGCCATTGCCCGTGGTCTGCACCGCAGGTCCGGGAATTTCGGTGCCGTCGGGCAGCACGCGGACGGCTTCGCTGACGCCATTGCCGACCGAAAGCGGCCCATTCGTGAAATAGGCGTTGTTAGCCGCCTGGCGGCCCGAGCCGACGCCGAACTGGAATCCGCTCGACCCGTCGATGGTGGTCAGGCTGTTGCCGAGTGCGCGCACCAGAGAGCGGCTGACTTCGGCAAAGCGGACCTGCAGGTTGACCTGCAGCGGCGTCGCCGTGGTGAGCCGGGCGATGACGTTGGTTTCGTCGCCGAGGAAGGCCTGCACCAGCCGTTCGGCCTCGGCGGCGTCTTCCGGATCGGCGACCGTGCCGGTCAGCAGCACGGTGTTGCTGCCCATGGTCGCGACCGAGATCTTGGCCTGCGGCATGGCGAGGGCGAGCATCTGGTCGAGGCTGCCGATATTCGATCCGACCCGCACATTGGCCGCCCAGATCACGTCGCCCGCCGAGTTGCTGGCATAGACCGTGGTTTCCCCGCCGGACTTGCCGAACAGGTAGAGCTGGCGCTGCGACTTGACCTGGATATCCGCGATGGCATCATTGGCGATGAACACGTCGCTCATCGAACCGGGCACGTTGATCAGTTCGCCCTTGCCGATCGACAGGACGATTTCCTGCGTCGGGCGGACAACCGATTGGGCGTCGGCCGTGGTCGGCATTGCTGCCAGCGGTGCGCCGAGCAGGGCGGCACCGAGCAGCATCGGGCGAAACCGGCGCCGGAAAGGCGCGCCTTTCGCGGGCGTTGCTTTGCTCTGCTTGGGGTTCATCCTGCTAGCCTTTTCCATCTTCAGTCACGCCCGATCGGCGTCGTTGTCGCGGTATCGGTGCGCACGCCACCGGCCTTCCCGGCCGCGACGCTGGTGCTTTGCTGGCCGCGCATCACGCGGACCGTGGGGCCCGACTGCGCGCCTTGGATGGTCACGCTGCCATCGGGGCCGAGCACGACTCCGGCGGGAAGCTGCGCGGGCGCAGAGCTGGTGCTCTGCTGCGGCTGCTGCCGGGGTGCCGACTGCGGTTGCACGGTGCGGGTCGCGAAGCGCGAGACGTCCGCCCCCGTGACGTAGGACGCCACGGTGTCGCTCGGCATGGCCCGTGCACGGGCGAGCAGGCGGGCCTCTTCCTCGGGCGTCGCGTCGTCGGGAATTTCGATGTCGCCTGAGGCGAGCGCGCGTTCCAGATCGCTGGCGCTATCGGCGATCGAGCGCAGCGACAGGCTCAGCGTGCCGACCGTCTGCGCCACCGCGATCTTCTCGGCGATCTTGGGCGTCACTTCCAGCGTCACCGTGCTGAAGGTCCGCACGGCGGTCTGCCCGTCGACCGTCGCCTGCGAGGTCGACTGGTCGGTGGCGAGCACGCGCAGGTTGCGCAAAATCGTTTCGGTGGCTTTCAGGCCACCTGCCTCGTGGGTCATCATCAGGTCGATCCGGTCGCCCGGAAAGACGAACCCGGCGACGGCGGTGTTGGCGTTGACGGGCACGGTGACGGCGCGCATGCCGGGCCCGAGCGCTGCGGCGAGGAAGCCGCGGTCGCCCGGCGCGACGAGGCCGCCCTGGGTCACCGGCTCGCCGGCGGTGATGGGGTAGCGAACGACCGTGCCCAGCAGCTGGGTCACGTCGGATTCCCCGTCGATGAAATAGGCGTCGCGGACGAGTTCGGTCGGCCAGGCCTGAAACCCGATGGCGTCCTGCGTGATGATCGTGCCGACCGGCAGGCTGCGCTGCGCCACGAGCACGCGCGGCCCGGCGGGCTCTGCCTCGGCAATGGCCGCGGCGGCTTGCGGAGCGGAAGATCCGGCAAACATGCTGCGGGCGATAAAGGCCGTCCCTGCCGCGATGACCAACGCAGCCAGCAACAGAACCAGCTTCTTCCTATCCATGACTTAAAAAGTCCCCCAGAAATCGCTCGCGGGCCGTCCTTCGGCCAGCATGGTTGGCGTTAGTATGGTGTGATTGGTTAAAATGGAGTTCACTTCGCCGGACGGCTTCGTATCGGCGCCAAGGAAATCAGGCCGATAGACCGATCGCGTGCCCGGCGGCCGGGAAGTAGTGTGCCGCCAGCACCCACAGCCCGGCGGCGGAGATCGCCACGCCATAGGGAATGGCGAGCCGCCCCTCGCGTCGCTTCATGACGTGCCATGCGCCGAAGGCCAGCGTCAGCGCGCCGCCCAGCAGCGCCATCAGGACGATCAGCTGCGCGAATTGCAGCGGCTCGATCCACAGGGCGAGCGCGGTGAGCAGCTTCACGTCGCCGCCGCCCATCGCCCGCAGCGCGAACAGCACGGCAAGGATTGCGAAAGCCACCAGCGCAATGCCGAATTGCAGGGCGACGCCGGGCCACAGCTCCAGCCCGCTTGCCCACCAGAAAAGCGGTGCGCCAAGGGCGACCGCGCCGGTCAGCCAGTTGTCGATCCGGCGTGCCTTCAGGTCGGTGATCGCCGCCGTCACCAGCGCGATTGCCAGCCCGACCAGCAGTGCATATTGCAGGTAGTCGCTCATGAAGACGCCCGTCTCCCAATGTCCGGAAGCCGTGCTACGCGCTCGCGCTTACCAAAAAGTAACCACGAGCTTCAGATTGCGAGTTTGAACGAGATGCCTTCCGCGACCACCCCCACGTTCGATCGCCGTGCGATCCCTTCCGCCGCCACGGAAGGCCACTGGCAGGCCGGGGACGGGACGAATATCCGGCGGATCGACTGGCAGCCGCAGGGCGAGCCCGGAAGTGCGCGCGGCTCCATCCTGTTTATGCCGGGGCGCGGCGATCACTACGAGAAATATCTCGAAACGCTGGACGAGTGGGCCCGCGAAGGCTGGCGCGTGACCGCGAGCGACTGGCGCGGGCAGGGCACCTCGGGGCGGCTGGGGCGGGACGCGCATACCGGCCATATCGAGGATTTCGGCATCTGGACCGCCGATCTCGCAGTGCTGTGGAGCCAGTGGAAGGCCGAAACGCCGGGCCCGCATATCCTCATCGGGCATTCGATGGGCGGACATCTGGTGTTGCGCGCGCTGGTCGAGAAGCGGGTCGATCCCGATGCTGCGGTCCTGTCCGCGCCCATGCTTGGCCTTGTCGGCACACCCGGGCCGCTGTGGCTGCTCGGGCCGCTGTCGAAAACGCTCGCGGCGCTCGGCGATCCGAAACGGCCTGCTTGGAAGGCGAGCGAGAAGCCCGGCGCCTTGCCAGAGGATCGCGGCGCGCTGCTGACCCACGATCCGGACCGTTACGAGGATGAGCTGTGGTGGCGCGGCGAACGGCCCGAGGTCGCGATGGGACCGGCGAGCTGGGGCTGGGTCGCCGCCGCGATTGCATCGATGCGGGTGATCGAGGCGAAGGGCGCGCTCGAAGCGGTCGATACGCCGGTCCTCCTGTTCGGGACCACCAACGACAAGCTCGTTGCCTGGAAGGCGATCGAGCGGGCGGCCTCGCGCCTGCCGCATGGCGAGCTGCTGCAATTCGGGAACGAGGCGCATCACGAAATCTTCCGCGAGGTGGACCGCGTGCGCGGGCGCGCAATGGACGGGATCGCGGACTTTCTGGATCGTAAAGCGCCGCGCAAAACCTAGATCGTTCCCATGGCTGATTACGACCTCGCGATCATCGGCGCCGGGATGGCGGGCGCGAGCCTTGCCGCCGAAGTCGGCCCGCATGCCCGCGTGCTGTTGCTCGAGGCGGAGGAGTTCCCCGGCTATCATACCACCGGGCGCTCGGCGGCGTTCTGGGAGGAGTGCTATGGCGGGCCCGAAATTGTCCCGCTCAGCCGTGCCTCGGAAAGCTACCTGCGCGATGGCGGTTTCCTGAGCCCGCGCGGTGCGCTCTATATCGGGCGCAACGGGGATGCGGCGAAGATGGACGCCTTCGAGGCGCGCTTCGCGAATACGGGCGCGCGGTTCGAGCGGTTGGCACCAGGTGCCGTCCATGCGCGGGTGCCGTCGCTGCGCGAGGAATGGCGCGAGGCGATCTGGCAGCCGCACTGCGCCGATATCGACGTCGCGGGGCTTCACCAGCATTACCTCAAAGTTGCGAAGGCGGCGGGCGTGCAGCTTGTCACCCATGCCCGGATCGAGGCGATCGAGCGCGAGGGTGCCGGCTGGCTGCTGCGCTCCGGCGATGGCCGCGAATGGCGCGCCTCGGCAATCGCCAATGCCGCCGGAGCCTGGGCGGATGGCGTGGCGCAGCTGGCCGGGGCGCGTGAGCTCGGCATCCAGCCGCTCCAGCGCACGATGCTGCAACTTGCGGTCGAGCCCGCACTGCCGCGCGGGGGGCCGTTGACGCTCGACATTGCGGGGTGGTTCTACTTCAAGCCCGAAGTGGGCGGCAGCCTGTGGTTCAGCCCGCATGACGAAACGCCCGTTCCCCCCACCGATGCGGCGCCCGAGGAGATCGCGGTGGCCGAGGCGCTGGATCGCTTCGAGACCGTCTTCGATGCCCGGATCGGGCGGGTGGAAAGGACGTGGGCGGGGCTGCGGAGCTTCGCGCCCGATCGCAAGCCCGTCTATGGTTGGGATCGGGAGACCGAGGGCTTCTTCTGGTTCGCCGGGCAGGGCGGTTTCGGCATCCAGACCGCGCCCGCTGCCGCGCGGCTGGGCGCGCAGCTGTTCCTCGACCATCCGCGCGACGCGATGACCGAAGCGCTCGATGCGGAGACCTTCTCGCCCGCCCGCTTCGGGTAGAGAATCGCCGCCCTATGGGTTAGGTTCGGGGCTCCACGGATCGCTGGCGGGAGAAGCGCGATGGGCTACGCATTCGAAATCTACAAGGACAGGGCCGGGGAATTCCGGGTTCGTTTCAAGTACAACTCGGAGATCATGTTCTCGACCGAGGGCTATTCGAGCAAGGCGAGCGCGCAGAACGCGATCGATTCGATCAAGACCAACGGACCGGGTGCCCCGACTGTCGACAACTGCTAGCGCCTGCTAGCTAGCGGCGGAGGCTGTCCGCCGCGTCGCTGGCGAGCTGGTCGGCCCGTTCGTTCTCGGGATGGCCCGCGTGGCCCTTGACCCAGTGCCAGGTAATGCGGTGCTCGGCCTCCAGCTGCGCCAGCTTGCGCCACAAGTCCTCGTTCTTGACCGGCTTCTTGCTCGCGGTTTTCCAGCCGCGCCGCTGCCAGCCGGGCAGCCACTTGGTGATCCCGTCGATCAGGTACTTGCTGTCGGTATAGAGGTCGACCGTGCAGCGACGCTTGAGCGCGGAGAGACCCTCGATCGCCGCAGTCATCTCCATCCGGTTGTTGGTGGTGTCGGGTTCGGCACCCGAAAGCTCCCTTTCGGTCGTGCCCTTCCGCAGCAAGACGCCCCAGCCGCCGGGGCCGGGATTGCCCTTGCAGGCCCCGTCGGTGAAAATCTGCACGTCACTCATTATGCGCCCAATTCAAGTCCGGAACGCCGCTTCGCCGTGCGTCCGGTAGAATGCAAGCCTGCGGGCGAATTGCATCGGATCCTTGCGGCGCACCAGCCCATCGGCGGGCGTCGCGAACCAGTCTTCCACCCGCGTCGCGACGAACCGCAGGCATGCCCCCTGGGCCAGCAGCGGCAGGGCTGCCCGTTCGGCGTCGGACAAGGGCCGGCGGCCTTCGTAACCTCCGATCAGCGCCGCGCCGATCCCGGGCCGGAAGGCATTGTCGCTCGCGGCGAAGCTCCACGCGGCGTGGGTGACGGCAAGGTCGAAGGCGAGCATCCCGGTGCAGGCGAAGTAGAAGTCGATCAGCCCGGTCACCGCGCCGTCGACCAGCAGCACATTGTCGGGGAAAAGATCGGCATGGATCGTGCCGGTCGGCAGATCGTCGGGCCAGCGCTCGACCAGTTCCGCGCCGCAATCGGGCAGGATCGCCGCAAGCTGCGGGTCGATTTCGCCGAACCTGTCCGCATGGTCGCGCAGCATGGCCACGCATGTCGTCAGCGGAAGCGAGGAGGCGCGGGTTTGCGCAAAGTCCTGCGTCGCCTCGTGCAGGCCGGCAAGCGCCCCGCCGACCGAACGCGCTTCGCCCGGCGAAGGCTCGTCGATCGAGATGCCGGGCAGGAACTCGATCAGCGCGGCGGGCTTGCCGCGGACCTCGATCATTCGCGCATCCTCGCGGGTGTGGATCGTGCGCGGCACGGGCTGGCCCCTGGCCGAGAGGTGATCGAGCAGCGACAGGAAGAAGGGCAGGTCCGCCGTCTCGGTCCGCGCCTCGAACACGGTCAGGATGAAGCGCCGCGTGGCGCCTTCGTGCTCGGTCTCGATCAGCCAATTGCTGTTGGAGACGCCTTCCGCGATGCCCTTCGCCGAACGCAGGGCACCTACATCGTAGGCGGCCAGGACTTGCCCGATATCGGCAGAGGTGAGGTGGGTGTAGACCGCCACGCCCGGTCCTTTTCGTGCGCGATCAGTCGGCCAGCTGGCGAGGCAGCTTGAAGGTCATCTTCTCTTCGGTGACCAGGATCGGCCGTTCCTCGACCTCGCGCCATTCGCCCAGCTTGTCGACAACCTCGCGCACGAGCATTTCCGGGGCCGAGGCTCCGGCGGTCAGGCCGACCGTGCCTACACCGTCGAGCCACTCGGGTTCGATCTCGCTCGCGCGCTGGATCAGCCTGGCTGGCGTGCCGCAGCGCTCCGCTACCTCGACCAGCCGCAGCGAATTGGAGGAATTGGGCGCGCCGATCACCAGCACCAGATCGCTACCCGGCGCAAGCTGCTTGACCGCCGCCTGCCGGTTGGAGGTCGCGTAGCAGATATCTTCCGCCTTGGGTCCGACGATCTGCGGAAAGCGCGCCTGCAGAGCCTCGATCACATGCGCAGTATCGTCCACCGAAAGCGTCGTCTGGGTGAGGAAGGACAGTTCGTCGTCCTTGCCGAAGGGGAGCGCGGCGACATCCTCGACCGTCTCGACCAGCGTGATCTTGCCGGCGGGCACCTGTCCCATCGTGCCGATCACCTCGGGGTGGCCTTCGTGGCCGATGAAGATGATATGCCGGTCCTTCTCCAGCTGGCGCTCCGCTTGGCGGTGGACTTTGCTCACCAGCGGGCAGGTCGCATCGACATAGAGCAGCTTGCGCCGCTCCGCCTCGGCGGGGACCGATTTGGGCACGCCATGGGCGCTGAACACGACCGGGGCATCGTCCGGCACCTCGTCCAGCTCCTCGACGAAAATCGCGCCCTTGGCCCGCAGATTGTCCACGACAAAGCGGTTATGCACGATCTCGTGCCGGACATAGACCGGCGCGCCATATTTCTCGAGCGCGCGCTCCACGATCTCGATCGCGCGGTCGACCCCGGCGCAAAAGCCCCGCGGGGCCGCGATCAGGATGGTCAGGCCGGGGCGTAGCGACGTGGCATCGCGTGCATCTTCGGCAGAGGGCGTCTTGACGGGAAAGGCGGCGTTCATGCGGCCCTATCTAGCCAATATGCTCGCGCGCCGCTAGGTGGCCGGAGCGAGTTTGACGACAAGACCGATCAGGGAAACGATCCAAGATGCATCCTGCCGCCCGCTTTCTCCTGCCTGCCGTTGCCGTGCTGGCTCTCGCCGGTTGTTCCAAGGAAGGCGACCTCGTTGTGGACCAGGGCGTGGGCGTGACGGCGTTTCGCAGCCTGTGCCCCGCGGTCGGCATCCCCGACTACACCGGCGATATCACCACCTTCCGCGCGCCGAACAGCCGTCTGGCGAGCGATCTGGATATCGAGGCGAGCATCACCAATCTGCGCACGACCTGCGACGAGCAGGGCGAGCGGATCTACGCCAACGCCACCTTCGATGTTTACGCCAGCCGCACCGATACGCAGGGCAGCCGCACGGTCGAACTGCCCTACTTCTCGGTCGTGCTGCGCGGCGGAAGCTCGGTCGTCACCAAGCGCGTGGGCACCGTGCGGGTGACCTTTGCCGACGGGCAGGACCGCGCCGTCGGCCGGGGCCAGGCCGGGGCCTTCATCAACCGCGCCGATGCAACGCTGCCCCAGGACGTGCGCGACCGGATCACCCGGGAACGCAAGCCCGGGGATGTCGACGCGGCGCTCGACCCGCTGGCGGACCCGGAGGTGCGCGCGGCGGTTCAGGCGGCGACGTTCGAGCTGCTGGTCGGCTTTCAGCTGACCGACGACCAGCTGGCCTACAACGCGACGCGCTGACCCGCTTCCCCGCCGCGGCGTATTGAGCTAACCGCGCCGCCATGTCCGAAACCGATACTATCTACGCCGCCTATGCAGAGCGGATCGACGCCGTGCTTTCCGCGCTCGAGATGGAAGGCGCGCTGCCACCCGATGTCAGCCGCGCCAATGTCGCGGTCGAACCGCCGCGCGATCCCTCGCATGGCGATATCGCGACCAATGCGGCGATGGTCCTCGCCAAGCCGGCGAAGACCAATCCGCGCGCGCTGGCCGAGCAGATCGTCGAGCATCTGAACCGCGAGCCCGACATCGAAAGCGCCGAGATCGCGGGGCCGGGCTTCATCAACCTGCGGATCGCGGACCGTGCATGGGTGGACGAGGTGCGCGCGATTGCCTCGCTCGGCGAGGGCTATGGCCGCTCGGCAATGGGGCGGGATAGCCGCGTCAACGTGGAATATGTCTCCGCCAATCCGACCGGCCCGATGCACATGGGCCATTGCCGGGGCGCGGTGGTCGGCGATGCGCTCGCCAGCCTGCTCGAAGCGACCGGGCACAAGGTCACGCGCGAATATTACGTCAATGACGCGGGCGGCCAGGTCGACGTGCTCGCCCGCTCGGCGCATGTCCGCTACCGCGAGGCGCTGGGCGAGGATGTCGGCGAAATCCCCGAGGGGCTCTATCCCGGCGACTACCTCGTCCCCGTGGGCAAGGCGCTGGCCGAGGAATTCGGTAGCCAATACGCCGATGCGCCCGAGGCAGACTGGCTTCCGCTGTTCCGCCCGCGCGCGGTCGCGGCGATGATGGACCTGATCCGCGCCGATCTCGCCAAGCTGGGTATCGCGCACGATGTTTTTGCATCGGAGGCCGAGTTGCAGGCTGCGGGCAAGCCCGCCGAAGCCGAGAAATGGCTGCGCGAACAGGGCCTTGTCTATGATGGGGAACTGGAAAAGCCCAAGGGGAAAACCCCGGAAGACTGGGAGCCGGTCGAGTTGCCGCTGTTCCGCTCGACGCAGTTCGGCGACGATCAGGATCGCCCGATCCGCAAGTCCGACGGCAGCTGGACCTATTTCGGTGCCGATCTCGCCTACCACATGCAGAAGGCCGAGAATGCCGATGCGCTGATCGACATCTGGGGCGCGGACCATGCGGGCACGGTCAAGCGGATCAAGGCGGCGGTCGCGGCGCTGTCCCAGGGGCAGGGCAAGCCGATCCCGTTCGACGTCAAGCTGGTCCAGATGGTCCAGCTGATGCGTGACGGCGAGCCGGTGAAGATGTCCAAACGCTCGGGCAACTTCGTGACGCTGGCCGATGTGGTCGACGAAGTCGGCAAGGATGTCGTGCGGTTCACCATGCTGACCCGCAAGCCCGAAGCGCAGATGGATTTCGACTTCGCGCGCGTTGTCGAGGCATCGAAGGACAACCCCGTGTTCTACGTCCAGTACGCGCATGCCCGCATCCGCTCGACGCTGCGCAAGGGCGCACAGGAGGGGCTGGCACCCTCCGACGAGGCGCTCGACGGCCTGACCGCGGAGGATATCGCGCTGGTCAAGCTGGCGGCGCAGTATCCGCGGGTGGTCGAATCGGCCGCGCAGGCGCGCGAACCGCACCGGATCGCGTTCTATCTCTACGATCTTGCCGCCGCGTTCCACGCCTTCTGGAATGCCGGCAACGATGATCCTTCAAAAAGGGTCATCCTGACACAGGACCGCAAGCTTAGCGGTGCAAGGCTTTATTTGGTCGCGCAAATAGGTCAGGTTATCCGCAATGGACTGGGTCTCCTCGGGGTGGAGGCCGTGGAGGAGATGTGACGATGGTCGATCGGGATGATGACCGCGAGGGCGAGGGGACTTCTCCGATCGAAACATCGGAGGAGGATCAGGGGGGCGAGGATCAAGCGACCGATCAGACCGAAGCCGATGCGACGGAAGAGGCCGACAGCACGCCCGCGATGACGCTCGACAGCGAGTCGGACGAAGGCGGCACCGTCGAATCCGCGGAAGAATCCGCTGAAGAGGAAACCGACGCGCTCGACGAGAGCGAGGAAGAGCCGGTCTTCGACGACGACGACCTCGGCCTGGTGAGCGACGATGACGCGTTGCCGTGGCTCGAATCCTCGGACTACGAAGATATCGAAACCGTCGATGCCTGGCGCATCACCGGCTTTGTCGTACTCGGGCTTGTCGTGTTGGCGCTGCTGATCGGCGGGATCTGGTATTTCAGCAACAAGGACGGCGATGGCGTGCCCGTGGCCGACGGCAGCACGATCGAGGCGCCCGACACGCCCTACAAGGAACGGCCCGATGATCCGGGCGGCAAGACCTTCGAGGGGACGGGTGACATGGCCCCGGCCGTGGGCGAGGGCGAAACCCGCGAGGGACGGTTGGCGGAAGGTTCCGCCACGCCGGAGCCGGTCGCGTCCGAACCCGCCGAAGAGGAAGCCGCTGCGCCGACGCAGGACACGCCGAGCACGCCCGCGGCGAGCGACAACCACATCGCGGTTCAGGTGGGTGCCTATTTCGACGAGGCAGCCGCCGAGCAGGGGTGGCGCCAGCTCCAGGGCCGGACCGACGCGCTGTCCGGAGTCGAATACCGGATCGTGAAGGGGCAGGCCGATATCGGCACCGTGTACCGCCTGCAGGCGCTGCCGGGCGACATGGCCGCCGCGCGCCGCCTGTCTTCGGCACTGGAAGCGGACGGGATTGCGGCGCAGATCAAGCGCTGAGCGATGTAGCCGGGCGGGCAGGGCTCGCCCGGTTCTCCGCAGGAGCGTTGCCCGCCAGAGTATCCACCATGGCGCACCCCGCGCAGCTTGCGGCGGGCGCGCTTTCTTGCCAGCGTCCGTAACGTCATGACCCCAGCAATCTTCGGCTGTTCCGGCCTCGAACTGACCGCCGACGAGCGGGCATTCTTCCGCGAAGCCGACCCTGCGGGTTACATCCTGTTCAAGCGCAATTGCGACACGCCGGACCAGCTGCGCCGCCTGACCGATTCCCTGCGCGAGATTCACGGTCGCGATCGCCTGCTGGTCTCGATCGACCAGGAAGGCGGCCGGGTCGCCCGGCTCGGCCCGCCCGCGTGGCGCAAGTGGCCCGCGCCGGCGCGCTTTGCCGAACTGTACGAACAGGCGCCGGCCTCCGGCATCGAGGCAATGCGCCTCAACAGCGAGGCGATGGCAGCCGAGCTGGCGGCGGCGGGCATTTCGGTCGATTTCCACGCCCCCTGCGATGTGGCCCGGCCCGAGACCGACGACGTGATCGGCGACCGCGCGCTGGGCGCAGAGCCGATGCAGGTCGCCGCGCTGGGCCGCGCCATTCTGGACGGGATGGCGGCGGGCGGCGTGGTCGGCTGCCTCAAGCACATGCCCGGCCATGGCCGCGCCACGGCGGACAGCCACAAGCACCTTCCCGTGGTCGATGCACCCGATGCCGAACTCGCGGTCGACATCGCCCCGTTCGAGCGGCTGGCACCGCGTGCGCAGATCGGGATGACCGCGCATATCGTCTTCACCGACTGGGACGCGGAGCGGCCCGCAACGCAGTCATCGTGGGTGGTCGAGAATATCATCCGCAACCGGATCGGGTTCGACGGTCTGCTGCTGACCGACGATATCGACATGCAGGCGCTGGACGGGTCTATCCCCGAACGCGCGGCACGCGCGCTGGAGGCCGGGTGCGACCTCGTGCTCAATTGCTGGGCGAAGATGGACGATCAGGTCGGCATCGTCGAAGCCTGCGGCACGATCCGCGAGGATAGCGCGGAACGGCTGGAGCGCGCGCTGACGAGCGTTTCCGAGCCTGCCGAACCCGCCGATATCGGTGCGCTGTGCGCGATGCGCGACGCGCTCTTCACCGCTGCAGGGCTGGCACCGTGACCGGGTATCCCGAAGGCGGAACCGTGCTCGATTTCGAGGAGAGCGACGGGGCCGAATGGCGCGGCGTCGCCGCGAGCGGTGCGGGCGAGGATGACGCACTTTATCTTGCGCTCGACGGGTGGGAAGGCCCGCTCGCCCTGCTGCTGGAACTCGCGCGCAAGCAGAAGGTGGATCTGCGCGAAATCTCGATCCTCGCGCTGGTCGACCAGTATCTCGAATTTCTCGACGGCGCCGAACAGCTCAAGCTGGAGGTCGCCGCCGACTATCTCGTGATGGCCGCGTGGCTCGCCTACCTCAAGTCGGCGCTGCTCCTGCCCAAGGACGAGCAGGAAGACCCCAGCCCGGAGGAACTGGCGCTGCGGCTGCATCTGCGGCTGCAACGGCTTGGCGCGATGCGCGAGGCAGCGGGCCGCCTGATGGGGCGCGACAGGGTGGGGCGCGATGTCTTCCCGCGCGGCAATCCGGAGGG
>PAVA01000017.1 GCA_002712945.1 Citromicrobium sp. | reverse complement strand
CCTCCCCCGCCGCCGCCTCCCCCGCCGCCGCCTCCGCCCCCGGCGCAGACGTGCAACACGGGCCCCTACATCGTGTTCTTCGACTGGGATAAGTCGAACATCACGCCGGAAGCGGCGACCGTTCTGAACAACGCCATCTCGGCCTACCAGAACTGCGGCACCGCCTCGGTGATGCTCGCCGGTTACACCGACCGTTCGGGTACCGTGCAGTACAACCTCGGCCTCGCGGCACGTCGTAACGCTTCGGTCCGTCAGTACATGACCGGCCGCGGCATCCCCGACGCCCGCATCAGCAGCGAAGCCTTCGGTGAAGCGAACCCCCGTGTTCCGACCGCCGACGGTGTCCGCGAGCTGCAGAACCGTCGCGTGGAAATCACCTACGGTCCGGGTTCGGGCATGTAATCGAGCGGTTCTCCGCTACGAAAACACGAGAAGGGGCCGGAGCAATCCGGCCCCTTTTTCGTTGGGCGAGTATCAGAAGGAGACTTGCCCACATGCTACGCCCCGCCACCATCGCCCTCCGCGCCACCGCCGCCGTTCCGCTCGCTTTGGCCCTCGCCGCCTGTGCCACGACGCCTTCCGTGGATGGCGAAACCATCGCCACCGCCTCGCTGATGGACACCAGCGGCACGCCGACCGGCGAAGCCCGGCTGATCGGCGTCGGCGACAGAGTCGAACTGGCAGTAACGGTGCAGGGCCTTACCCCGGGCGAACACGGCTTCCACCTGCACACCACCGGCCGCTGCGCGCTGCCCGATTTCACCTCCGCCGGAGGCCATCTTAACCCCTCGAACGAGGGCCATGGCCTGCTCGATAACGACGGCAACCATCTTGGCGATCTGCCCAACCTGACGGTTCGCGCCAACGGCACGGCGAGCGTCCAGGTTCCGATCGGCGGAACCCGGAGCTACGTTCTGGCGCAGATTTTCGACACAGACGGCACGGCGGTTGTGATCCACGCCGAGGCCGACGATGGACGCACCGACCCGTCGGGCGATGCCGGCAGCCGGGTGCGCTGCGGCGTTCTCGAGCGCGTATAACCCAAGCCCAAGCGAGCTTTTGTCGCCCGCGAGCCTCTATCGCTCGCGGGCGTGACGTAGCCTAGGCCTTGCCCATCTCCAGCACACGCTCCTGAGCCCTGGGGACCAGCCTGAGCGCGGCGACCAGCAACACCAGGCCGATGGGCGCGATCCACAAGAGGCTCAGCATCCCCAGCGAAAGATCTCCGCCCGCCTTGGCCGAGACGAGCCCGGCCAGATAGGGGCCGAGCGCCAGTCCAACGAGCGTCGTCGCGAGGAAGAAGGTGGCCGTTGCGACCCCCCGCATCCGGGGCAGGACCAGCGCCTGACTGGTCGCCGCCGCCGCGCCCAGCGCGCTCGAAGCGAACAATTGGGCGACCGCTGCCAGGATCAGAAACACCGTCTTGCTGTCGGTGGTAAACATCACCCAGACCACTGGCACCGGCGCCAGCAGGCCGAACAGCACGACGTAGAGACGCCCGGCGGGCAGCTTCGTATACAGCCAGTCGGCCATGCGTCCGCCGATGATGACGCCGAGGAAGCCCGTGACGGCTGCGGGTGCGCCAAGAAGCAGGCCCAGCTCGCTCTTGGAAATCTCGAACACCCGCTCGCCATAGGGCGCCCCCCAATACGAGGTGGCGTAGGAAATGAAGGCGACCGTCCCGTAGCCGAGGATCGTGCACAGGAAAGCCGGCGAACCCCAGGTCAGCGAGAAAGTCTCCGGGTCGCGCGACCGCAAGGCGCTCGCCCAGCTGAAAATGGCGTAATAGCCGATGGCGAGCAGGAACCACTGGTCAGAGATTGCCAGATCGAAGCCGAGCGAACCCATGATGAAGCCCTGCCCGGTATCGGCCAGCAGCGTGATGAGCCAGGCTGCGAAGAAGAACCCGACCAGCCCCGCGAGGTTTCCGGCAAGCGCCGCCGGGCTGCGCCGCGCGGCACCGGCGATCGTAAACGGCGGGATAATCTGCAGCAGTTCCTCGAAGAAGCCCCGGAACGGCTTCTCGACGGGTTCGCTGGGCATGCCGTCGATCAGACCGCGGACCGGCTCCTTCAAGGTCAGCACCCAGAACGCCAGCAGGATGCCGGGGGCGCCGACCGCGATGAAGGCGGCCTGCCAGCCGGCCAGGCCCAGTGGCCCGCCATCGGGGAAGGATGCATTCCAGTTCTCGACGATCAGGCCGCCGATCAGCAACGAAATCCCGCCGCCGACATAGAGGCCCGACGAATAGACCGCGAGCGCGGTCGCCCGAAGGCGTGCAGGGAACCAGTCCGATATGAGCGAATAGGCCGAGGGGCTGGCGGTTGCTTCGCCGATACCGACGCCGATTCGCGCGCCCGAGAGAACCCCGGCGTTCTTCGCAAAGCCCGACAGCGCAGTCATAACCGACCACAGCCCCAGGCCGATCGTCATCAGCCGGACCCGGTGCCAGCTATCCGCCAGCTTGCCGAGTGGAATGCCGAACAGCGCATAGAAGATCGCGAAGGCCGTACCGTAGAGAAAGCCCAGAAACGCGTCGTCGACGCCGAGATCGGCCTTGATGTCGTTCGCCAGGATCGAGAGAATCTGCCGGTCGATGAAGTTCAGCACATAGACCAGCACGAGCACGCTCAGCGCATACCAGCTATAGGCTGGCACACGGGCCTTCTCCGCGGTGGCGGGCGGTTCAGTCTCGCTCATCGATCCCCTCTTCTTTCGTTCTTATTTCGCCGGATAGTCGAGACCATCGACCAGGCCCGCCGCGGCAAATCCGCCGAGGCGCAGGCGACAGCTATCGCATAATCCGCAGGGGAGGCCATCCCCTCTCGGATCGTAACACGACCAGCTGAGCCCGGTATCGAGCCCGAGACGATCCGCTTCCCGCGCAATATCCGCCTTGCTGAGGAATTGCAGCGGAGCGTCGATCGCAAATCCTCCGCCCTCTATCCCGGCCTTCGTGCCCAGCCGCGCCGCCTCGGCGAAGGCGGCGACGAACTCGGGACGACAATCGGGGTAGCCCGAATAGTCGAGCGCGTTGACGCCGATCACGATCCGGCCCGCCCCGATGCTCTCGGCAAAAGCGGTCGTGAGCGACAGGAAGACGAGATTGCGCGCCGGCACGTAGGTCACCGGGATGCTCTCGCCGACGCCCTCCTTGGGCACGTCGATATCGGCGGTCAGGGCCGATCCGCCGAACTGGCGCAGGTCCAGCGCGATTTCCGAATGGCTGGCAAGGCCCAGCGCCTTTGCGATCGCGCGCGCGGCCTCGATCTCGCGCTTGTGGCGCTGCCCGTAGTCGATCGTCAGCGCGTGGACCTCATGCCCCGCCTCCTGCGCGAGCGCGGCCGCAACCATCGAATCGAGCCCGCCCGACAGGAGAACGGCGGCAATATTCATGCGGTCTTCGGCAGCCATCCAACGGCGCTAGCGCCTCGCGAGGCATCACGGCAAGCCCGCTCGGCAATCCGCCGAACGTCAGGCTGCGATCGTAAAGATTTTCGAGCAGAACGCGCAGTCGACTTCGATGTCTCCCGCGTCGTTGCGCATGGCTGCGCGTTCCTCTTCGGGAAAGCGGCGAATCACCGATTCGTAGTGCTCGATGCTGCATCGGCAGCCGCGTTGGAGCTGCGCCCCCTGGAAGACCCGCACCTCGTCCTCTTCATGGAACAGCCGCCAGACAAGCGCTTCGAGCGGCACCTCTTCGTCCAGCAGCTCCTCGTGCCGGATCGAGGAAGCCATCACCTCCACATGCTCCCACTGCGGATGGGCGAGGCGGACGTGCAGCCGTTCGCGCCCGACTTCGCCATCGGGCAGGTGCTGCGCCAGCAGGCCCGCCGCCATCGTCCGATCGCCCTCGGTCTGAACCGCGACGCGGACCAGCGTGGGCACCTGTTCGGACTGGATGAAATAGGTCTCGCACGCCTCCGACAGGCTCTCGCCTTCCAGCGGGACGATCCCCTGATACCGCCCGCCGCGTTCCGGCACATCGAAGGTGATCGCGAGATAGCCCTCGCCGAACAGAGTCGCCAGCGAGGGGTTGGAGCCGAGCGCGGCCAGCCGCTCCGCGTCGAAATCGGCATAGCCGCGGATGGCGCCCGCGCGGTAATCGCACACCAGCAGCTTGACGACGCCGCTCTGGGTCTGCGCCTGCATGGTCATCTGCCCCTCATCCTCGTCAATCAGGCTGCCAACCAGCGCGCCGAGCACCAGCGCCTCCGCCAGCAGATGACGGATCGCGGGCGGATAGTCGTGCGCGGCGAGAACCTCGGACAGGGTTTCGTCGAGCCGGACCAGCCGCAAGCGCGTGTCGCGTCCGGGGATCGAGGCGCCGAGCCAGCGATCGGCAAAGGTTTCGCCCTGCGGCGTATCGGATGGGGAAGAGAGTTCGCTCACGGCGCGCTATATGGGGGCGCTGTCGCCGGGCCCAACCCTTCGCCCGATCTTACGGCGCGTCAGAGTTTCCCGAAGGCCCACAGCAGGATGGATTTCTGCGCGTGGATGCGGTTCTCGGCCTCGTCGAACACACGGCTGCGCGGTCCTTCGATCACGCTCTGCGTCACCTCATCACCAACATGCGCGGGCAGGCAGTGGAGGAAGTCGGCCTCGGGCGCGGCCAGCGCCATCAGCGCGTCATCGACCTTATAGGGCTGCATCGCGCCCAGCTTGTTCTCGACATTCTCCTGCCCCATCGAGACCCAGGTATCGGTGACGATCACGTCGGCATCGCGCGCAGCGGCCTGTGCATCCTGTGTCAGCGTGACCTTCGCTCCGCCTGCGCGCGCCAGCTCGACGAATTCTGCTTCGGGCTCGAACCCCACCGGGGTCGCGATGCGGACGTTGAACCTGAAGATTCCCGCCGCCTCGAGGATCGAGTGCAAAACATTGTTGCCATCGCCGAACCACGCCAGCTCCAGCCCCGGCAATGCCTTCCCGCCTTCGATGATCGTGAGCAGGTCGGCGACGATCTGGCACGGGTGGGACTTGTCGGTCAGCCCGTTGATCACCGGCACGCTGGCGTGGTGCGCCATTTCCTCGATCTTGGCGTGGTCGTCGGTGCGGATCATGATCGCATCGACCATCCGGCTGAGCACGCGTGCGGTGTCGGCGATGCTTTCCCCCCGGCCGAGTTGCATCGATCCGCCTTCCATCACCATTGCGCTGCCGCCCAGCTGGCGGATCGCAATGTCGAAGCTGGCGCGGGTGCGGGTCGAGCTTTTCTCGAAGATCATCGCGAGCACATGATCTTTCAGCGGCGCATCGGCATCGGCGCGGGCCTTCGGCCAGCCTGCGCGCGCCGCCTTGCGATCCTGCGCGTCGTTGATCATCGCGGCGATCGCATCGCCGCCGGCATCGCCCAGATCGAGGAAGTGACGCACGCCCATCAGGCCTCCATTCAGCCGGCTTCCGGCACCTTGTAGTCGGCCGCCCCGGCCGAAAGCTTGTCGAAGAACTCGTCGATCTCGGCATCGCCGATCACCAGCGGCGGAAGCACGCGCAGCGTGTTGTCGCCCGCCGCGACCGTCAGCAACTGGTGGTTGTCGCGCAGGTGCTGGAAGAAGGGGCGGCTTTCCACCTTCATCTTGATCCCCAGCATCAGGCCTTCGCCACGCACCAGCTCGAACAGTTCGGGATAATTGCCGATGAACTGCTCGAGCCGCGCCTTCAGCCGCGCGCCCGTGTCGCGCACATGTTCGAGGAACTCGTCGTTGGCGACGGCTTCCATCACCGCCACGCCCGCCGCCATGGCCAGCGGATTGCCGCCATAGGTCGAGCCATGCGTGCCGAAGGTCATCCCGCGCGCGGCATGTTCGGTCGCAAGGCACGCGCCGAGCGGGAAGCCGCCGCCGATGCCCTTGGCGGTCGCCATGATATCCGGCGTGATGCCATAGAGTTCGTGCGCGTAGAGCTTGCCGGTGCGCGCGACACCGCACTGCACCTCGTCGAGCACCAGCATCAGCCCGTGCTCGTCGGCCAGATCGCGCAGGCCCTGCATGAACTCCTGGCTCGCCGGGCGAATGCCGCCCTCGCCCTGGATCGGTTCGACCAGGAAGCCCGCGGTCTGTGGGCCGACCGCCGCCCGGGCGGCTTCCAGATCGTCGAACGGGCAATATTTGAATCCGCCGAGCAGCGGCAGGAAGCCCTTGTGCATCTTCGACTGGTCCGAGGCGCTGATGGTGGCCATCGTGCGCCCGTGGAAGGCATTGTTGAAGGTGATCAGCTCGGTCCGCGCCGGGTCGCCATCCTCGTGCTGGTGGAAGGCGCGCGCGGTCTTGATCGCGCACTCGACCGCCTCGGCGCCCGAATTGGTGAAGAACACCGTGTCGGCGAAGGTCTTGTCGACCAGCATCTGCGCCAGCTTCTCGCCCTGCGGGCTGCCGTAGAGGTTGGAGACGTGCATCAACGTCGCCGCCTGCTTCTGGATCGCGCCGATCAGCCCTTCGTGGCTATGGCCGAGCAGGTTGACCGCGATGCCGCTGGCAAAGTCGAGATAGCGCGTCCCGTCCTCGTCGATCAGGTGGCAATGCTCGCCCTTGACGGGGCGAACATCGCAACGGGGATAGACGGGCATGAGGGCGGGGATCGACATGGCAACTCCAGAAAACGAGGGGGCAAAGACAAATGGCGGCCCCGCAAGGGAACCGCCATCTGAAATCCTATCGGCGATCTATTGCCTTGCCCGGCTCGGGTCAAACCCGCCGGGCCAAGGCATCATTCCTGCACGGGAACGAGATTGACCGCCGAATACTTGCCTCGTCGGTCGACCTCGAGATCGAACTCGTACCGCTCGCCCTCGTTGATCTGGGACAGGCCCGAACGCTCCACCGCGCTGATATGCACGAAGGCATCGGGCTGGCCATCGTCGCGCACGAGGAAGCCGAAGCCCTTCATCGCGTTGAAGAACTTGACCGTTCCGGTCGCCTTCTCGCCAGTCAGCTCGCGCCGCGGCGGGCCACCTGCACCGCCCGGTCCGGCATCGCGGCTGGCGCCGCCACCGCTGACGGGGATGACATCACCGACGACCTGCAGATCCTGCGCGGAAATCTTCCCGCCCCGGTCGACGAGGTTGAATTCGAGCTCCTGCCCTTCGGCAAGGCCTTCGAGCCCGGCCCGTTCGACGGCGCTGATGTGAACGAACACATCGTCCCCGCCGCCTTCCTGCTGGATGAAGCCGAAGCCCTTCTGGCCGTTGAAGAATTTCACCTGGCCCTTGCCGGTGCCGACGACCTGTGCGGGCATGCGGTTGAAACCGCCGCCGCCACCACCGCCGCCGCGCGGACCACCGCCGCCGCCGCCGAAGCCGCCACGACCGCCGCCACCCGGGCCGCGATCATGGAAACCGCCACGGTCGTTGAAACCGCCGCGATCCTGGTAGCCACCGCCACCGCGATCGTCGAATCCTCCGCGATCCTGAAATCCGCCGCCGAAATCACCGCCGGGAAACGGCTCGAAGCCCTCTTCGCCGATGTTGTCCCGCTTGTCGCGACCGCGCCGACGTCCTTTATCGTAACCCATAACTCGCCAAAAACCTTGCTACTTCCATCCGCCCTCACATCGAAATCCCGGCGGGTGCGGACGGCCACCCCCCGGCATTGCTTATCAGGCAAACGATCGACGTCTTGCGCAAATCCCCCACCAAGCTGGTGCCACCTTTACCGCAGAACGCGGGCCAGCGCGAACCAAATCGCCACTGCCCCTAGATTCCGCATGAATGTGACAATTTCGATCGGAGGTTTCGATGCCCGCCGCGATGCCAAGGGTGCTTGCACGCCCGCGCGCGAGGGGGCATTGGCCGGGACCCATGAAGATCCTCGCGCTGATGACCGATCGGGCCCTCCGGCATGCGGGCAATGCCCTGATCTTGCTGGAAATTGCGCGTGGTGCAAAGGGGGCCTGAGCCGTGGACGACCAACTCCTCCAGCTGCTCGGAAGCCTCGCCGCGATCCTCGCGCTGGCGGCGATCGCGTGGGCGCTCAAGCTCGGGCAAGGGCCCGTCGTGGCGGACGCAGAGGAAGCGTTCGGGCTGGCACGCGAGGCCGATACCGGCTTCGATCCGGCCGAAGCGACGGTCTCGCAGGACGGGGCTGCGGCGATTCTGGCGGACGCGGAGGGGCGAATCATGGTGCTCAAACGCCACGGCACGCACTTTGCCGCCCGCATGCTGGAACCCGGCGCACAGGCCGCTTGCAGTAACGGCATGCTCGTCGTGACCCCGGCCGACCGGCGCTTCGGTCCCGTGCGGCTCGATCTGGGCGAGCACGCGCAGGCTTGGGAGTCGCGCGTCAACGCGCTAGGATAGCGGCGTCATGCCCGATTTCGATCCTGTCCCCTATGCGATCCCCGCGTTCGTCGCGCTGGTGCTGGTCGAGATGATCTGGGCGCGCTGGCGCAGTCCGCGCGCCTACGAGCCCAAGGACACGCTGGTCAGCCTCGCCTTCGGTCTCGGCAGCACGGTGGCCGGGCTGCTGTTCGGCGGCTTCGCGCTCGCCGTCTTCCTCGCCGCCTACGAGGTCCGCCTGTTCACCATCGGCTGGGAATGGTGGGCCTGGCCGGTCTGCTTCGTGCTCGACGACCTCAAATATTACTGGATCCACCGCTTCGGCCACCGCAGCCGGTGGTTTTGGGCGAGCCATGTGAACCACCATTCGAGCCAGCACTACAACCTCAGCACCGCCCTGCGGCAGACCTGGACCGGCGCCTTCACGCTCGGCTTCCTGTTTGCCGTGCCGCTGGTGCTGCTGGGCTTCCATCCCGGCATGATCGCGATCTGCGGCGGCTTCAACCTGATCTACCAGTTCTGGATCCATACCGAGGCGATCGACCGGATGCCCCGCTGGTTCGAGGCGGTAATGAACACACCCAGCCATCACCGCGTTCACCACGCGACCAATCCGCGCTATCTCGACCGCAACTATGCGGGCGTGTTCATCGTGTGGGACCGGATGTTCGGCACTTTCGAGCCCGAACGACCCCGCGAGGAAGAGCCGATTCGCTACGGCATCGTGAAGCAGCTGGGCAGCTTCAACCTGCTGTGGTCGGTATTCCATGAATGGATCGGAATGCTGGGCGATATCTGGCGCGCACCCTGGAAGCACAAGCTTTCCTACCTGCTGCGCGAGCCGGGCTGGAGCCATGACGGCAGCCGCGAGACATCGGACATGATTCGCGCCCGCTGGGAAGCCGGGCAGAAGACGCCGCCCCTCGCTCCGGTAGAAGAGGAAGCCGCACCCAAAAAGCCGATTGCGAGCCCCCGTCGCGCC
Source organism: Citromicrobium sp. (assembly GCA_002712945.1). The sequence continues at coordinate 9,584 of PAVA01000017.1, read as the reverse complement.
GCCTAACCTTTCCGTAAACGGAGAGGAACGGCATGACCCAATACGACTATATCGTCATCGGCGGCGGCAGCGCAGGCTGCGCGGTGACCGGCAGGCTCGCCGTCGGCGGAAGCCGGAGCGTCTGCCTGGTCGAGGCCGGCGGGCGTAACAACAATTTTCGGATCAAGACGCCGGGCATGCTGCCGTTCCTCGGGGAAAAGCCGAACTATCTCTACCAGACCGTCGCCCAAAAGGGGCTCGGCGGGCGAATCGGCCACCAGCCACGCGGGAAGGGCTTGGGCGGATCCTCGGCAATCAACGCGATGATCTACATCCGCGGCAATGGGTGGGACTACGACAACTGGGCCGCGCTGGGTTGCGAGGGCTGGTCCTACGAGGACGTGCTGCCCTGGTTCCGGAAGGCCGAGGCGAACGAGCGCGGCGCGGACGACTATCACGGCGCGGGCGGCCCGCTGTTCGTATCCGACCAGCACTGGCCCAACGAGACCAGCCGCGCCTTCGTCCAGAGCGCCGCATCGCTCCAGCTGACCGAGACGGACGACTTCAATGGTCCGCGCCAGGCCGGCTTCGGAATCTATCAGGTCACCCAGCGCAACGGGGAGCGGTGGTCCGCTGCCCGCGCCTATGTCGAACCGATCCGCAACCAGACCAATCTCGACATCCGCACCAATACGCTGGTCGAAAAGCTGATCGTCGAAGGCGGGCGCGTCACCGGAGTGGCGATCCGCAATGGCAAGCGACGCGACAAGATTTTCGCGCGGCGCGGCGTGATCCTGTCGGGCGGTGCGTTCAACTCGCCGCAGATCCTGATGCTGTCGGGAATCGGGCCGGGCCGCCACCTGAATGCGCACGATATTCCGGTCGTGCTCGACCGCCCGGCCGTCGGCAGCAACCTGCAGGATCATATCGACTATGTCTCGTGCTGGGAGACCGAGAGCCGCGTTCCTATCGGCAACAGCGCCGAAGGGACTTTGCGGATGGCGCGCGCGCTGGTCGAGCATCGGCGCAAGCGTTCGGGCGCGATGACCACGCCCTATGCCGAGGCGGGCGGGTTCTGGACCGTGTCCCCCGATGCCCCGGCCCCCGACGTGCAGTGGCACTTCGTCCCTGCCATGCTGGAGGACCACGGGCGCGAGAAGGTGAACGGCCACGGCGTCTCGCTCCATGCCTGCGTGCTGCGCCCCGAGAGCCGCGGGACGGTCCGCCTCGCGAGCCGCGATGCAGGCGATGCGCCCGCGATCGACCCGAATTTCCTCGACGACGAACGCGACATCGCGGTGCTGCGCGAAGGCGTGCGCCTGTCGCACCGGATCGCCGAAACCGCTCCGCTGGCGGATTATGGCCTCACCGACAGGCATCCGGTCGATCTGGCCGACGATACCGCGCTCGACGCGCTGCTCCGGCAACGCGCCGACACGGTCTATCACCCGGTCGGCACCTGCCGCATGGGCTCCGACGAGGACGCGGTGGTCGACCCGAAGCTGAAGGCGCGTGGGCTCGAAGGTCTGTGGATCGCCGATGCCTCGGTCATGCCCAAGATCGTGTCCGGAAACACGAACGCTCCCGCGATCATGATCGGGGAGCGTTGCGCCGATTTCGTGATCGAGGCCGAAAAGGCGGGCTGAGCGCCCGCCTGCGGCTCGAAGCGATCAATAGGCCTGTGCAGGCGTAGTCCCGGCGAAATCGAACAGGTCTTCGTCCGGGTCGAGCACCGGTGCCGTCGATTCGATGGGGCGGCAATAGCCCTGCTCGACCGACGTCTCGATGCAGACGAAGCGGTCATACTCGAACCGCGCACGCGCCCAGGCGGATGCGCCGTTGATCGTCGTATAGTCGCCATAGACCGAGTAGATCGGGCTGTTCTTCTTGTCGCTCTCGCGCTCCACGTTGCGCAGCGTGCCCGAGCGATAGGCCTGTCCCGGTTCCACGAAATAGCCGTGGAGCTGAAGGATCGCATCGAGCCGCGCCTCGCCCGCGCCCTGGCCGAAGGCGATGCCGCCGAACTGGTCGTAGGCGCGGATGAGTTCGCGCGTCCGGTCCCGCTCGTAGAAGTCGACCGTGTTCACGCCGACCGTCTCGAAGGCGAGGTCGATCTGCTCGGGCGCGTTGGGAACGCTGCGGACCGTGCCGATGAAGGCCTCGCGGTCGCACCGGCCGCTCCACACCGAGCCATCGGTCGTGTCGAACAGGCGGCAATTGGCGCCGTTGCGGCGGCCGATCAGCGTCGAGGGGCGCATCCCGCCGGTGCCGCGATACTTGCCCTTCACGATATCGCCGTCGAATTCGAGTTCGGCCTGGAAGCTGCCGCCGATCAGTTCCGGGCAACCGCCTTCGCGCTTGGGGCACTTGGTGTCGGTCCGCCGGGGCGTGCCGGGCACGGTCGCGACGACTTCGCCGCTGTGGTTACCGAAATACTGGACCTTGCCGTAGAAATCCTCGGGCAGCCCCCCGTCGGACGGCGGTGTGGCGACCTGCGCGAAGGCTGGTGCGAAACCGAACAGGACAAGCGAAATTGCAAGCAAAAGCGAACGCATCAATGGTCCTTCCCATGATTGCCTCTTGCGTTAACCATATCATGTCCCGCCTTGGGGCAGAAGCACTGGTTTCCGGGGCCGGGAATTACCGCGTGGGGTGTTGCCTCAACTTGTCCGGGTGCCTTCGATGAAGCGATCGGTGGGGCGCGTGGGGAGGCCGTCGATGCTCTCCGTGCGGTTCGCGACCTTGGTGACCCACTGGTCCGGGTCGGCCTGCGCGTGCGCCTTCTGCAGGGTCGGTCGCTCGGCCTCGTAGGCCATGAAGGGCACGCCCCAGCCGCAGCTGGTCTGGACGCTTTCGACCGAAATGTCGAAGATCTGCCGGGTGCCGGGCAGCAGGGTGAAGTGCCCGGCCAGTTCGTCCCACCCATCGTCCTGCGGCAGCACGGGGCGACCGCGCCCGTAGATGCGCAGGATCAGCGCGGGCCGGTCGAAATTGCAAAACATCAGCGTGATGCGGCCATCCGCAGCGAGGTGCGCGTGGGTCTCGTTGCCAGAGCCGCCGAGGTCGAGATAGGCGACCCGGTCCGGTGCGAGCACCCGAAACGCATCATAGCCCTTGGGGCTGAGGTTGATCCGCGCGTCCTCGGCAGCGGTGGCGACGAAGAAGACCGGCTGCTTCGCGATCATCGCGATGTGCTTGTCGGTCAGGGTCTCGGAGAAATCGGCCATGTAAGTAGAATTACTCCAAGACACGCTAGCCGTCACCCCCGCGCAGGCGGGGGTCCCGCTTGCGCGGGAATGGCGGGGTTATCTCTCCTTCGTCGCGGAGAAGGTCAGGTCCGGGTTCTTTTCCGCCTGGTAGTTCACGTCCCACGGGCTTTTGGCGAGGAACACCATGTCTCCGTCGCGGTCCTTGGCGAGATTCGCGCGGTTGAACTTCTCGAACTCGTCCATGGCCTTGGCGTCGCCCTTCACCCAGCGCGCAGTCGCGAAGGGTGCGGGCTCCAGCGCGGCATCCACCTTGTATTCGGCCGAGAGCCTGCTGATCAGCACTTCGAGCTGGAGCTGCCCGACCACGCCAACGATATGGTTTGCGCCAATCTCCGGGTAGAAGACCTGGATCACGCCCTCTTCTGACAAGTCGTCGAGCGCCTTGCGCAACTGCTTGGTCTTGGTCGGGTCCTTCAGCTGCACGCGGCGCAGGATTTCGGGAGCGAAGTTGGGCAGGCCGGTGAACCGCACCTCGTTCTTCTCGCTCAGCGTGTCGCCCACGCGCAAAGTCCCATGGTTGGGAATGCCGATGATATCGCCGGGGTAGGCATTGTCGGCGATCTCGCGGTCCTGCGCGAAGAACAGGATCGGCGAATGCACCGCGATCGGCTTGCCCAGCCCGCTCGGCGTCAGCTTCATGCCACGTTTGAACGTGCCCGAGACCTGCCGCATGAAGGCGATCCGGTCGCGGTGGTTGGGGTCCATATTGGCCTGCACCTTGAAGATGAAGCCGGTGACTTCATCGCGGTCGGGCGCAATCTCGCCCTCGTCGGCGGGCTGCGGGCGCGGCGGAGGTGCGAATTTCGCGATCGCGTCGATGATCGCCTCGACCCCGAATTCCTTGAGCGCGGAGCCGAAATAGACCGGCGTCAGGTCGCCATTGCGATAGGCCTCGAAATCGAACGGGGCGTAGCCTTCGCGCGCCAGCAGGCCTTCCTCGGCCACGCGGGCGACCCCGTCGGCGGAAAGATGCTCGGCGAGCTTCTCGTCCTCCGGCCCATCGACCTTGACCGTCTTGCCCTTGAACTCCTTGCCGTCGCCTTCGGGCAGATACAGCTCGTTCTCCTCGAAGTCGTAGACGCCTTCGAACAACCCGCCCATGCCGACCGGCCAGCTCATCGGCGCTGTGTCGAGCGCCAGTTTTTCGGCAATCTCGTCGAGCAGCTCGAAGGGTTCGCGCCCCTCGCGGTCGATCTTGTTGATGAAGGTGATGATCGGCACGGAGCGCAGGCGGCAGACCTCGAACAGCTTCAACGTCTGCGCCTCGATACCCGCTGCCGCATCGAGCACCATGATCGCCGAATCGACCGCGGTCAGCGTGCGGTAGGTGTCTTCCGAGAAATCCTCGTGCCCCGGCGTGTCGAGCAGGTTGAAGGTGATGCCGTTGCGCTCGAAGGTCATCACGGAAGAAGTGACCGAGATGCCGCGCTGCTGCTCGATGCTCATCCAGTCCGACCGCGCCCGCCGCGCCGCCCCGCGCGCCTTGACCTCGCCGGCCAGATGGATCGCCCCGCCGCGAAGCAGCAGCTTCTCGGTCAGCGTGGTCTTACCCGCGTCGGGGTGCGAAATGATCGCGAAGGTACGGCGTTCGGAGGTCATGTGTTTCTCGTCATCCCAGCGAAAGCTGGGATCGGTGTGAAGTTAGCGCTTGGCCGGTGGCGATCCCAGCTTGCGCTGGGATGACGCTAAGAATCCCGCGCCACGCGGAAGCCCGCGAAGTCCTGCGTCACGGGCATGATCTCCAGCCGGTTGACGTTGAGATGCGCGGGCAGTTCGGCGATCCAGCGGATCGTCTCGGCAATATCCTCGCCCGTCATCGGGTGCGCGCCCGAATAGAATTCGTCCGACTTATCCTGGCTACCGGTGCGCACGGTGGTGAATTCGGTCTCGACCATCCCCGGCTCGATGCTGGTCACGCGCACGCCGGTGCCGTGCAGGTCAGCGCGCAGTGCCAGCGTGAAGTGGTTCACGAAAGCCTTGGACCCGGCATATACGTTGCCGCCGGGATAGACATAGCTCCCCGCGACCGAGCCGATGTTCACCAGCACACCCTTGCGCTCGATCAGGCCGGGCAGCATCTTTCGCGTCAGCCGGACCATCGCGGTCACATTGGTGTCGATCATGGTCTGCCAGTCGTCGAGATCGGCGTCCTGCGCAGGGTTGAGGCCCTTGGCGAGGCCGGCATTGTTCACCAGCAGGTCGATCCCGCGCCAGTCTTCCGGCAACCCGTCGATCGCCGCATCGCGCGCCGCATCGTCGGTGATGTCGAAGGCGAGGCCGAGGAAGCGATCCGCGCCCAGCTCCTGCGCCAGCGCGTCGAGCCGCTCCTGCCTCCGCCCGGTGCCGATCACACGCCAGCCGTTCTCGACCAGCAGCCGCGTGGTCGCCTGACCGATCCCTGCGGTCGCTCCGGTGATCAATGCGGTTTTCATGCTCTCAACTCCGCTCCGGTCTTCTCGGCAGCTTTGACGACACGCTCGGAAATCGCCTTGAGCTCCTCGTCGGTGAAGCTCTTCTCACCCGGCTGAAGTGTCACCTCGAGCGCGAGCGAGGTCTTGCCCTCGGGGACGCCCTGCCCGGCAAAGCGGTCGAAGATGCGCGCATCGACGATGGCGTTCTTGTCCGCGCCGCGCACCGCCTTCACCAGGTCGCCCGCCGGAAGCGCGCTATCGACGAGGAAGGCGAAATCGCGCGTCACCGGCTGGAGCGCGGGCGGACTAAAGGTGCTGCGCGCAAACTCGGCATTCTTCTTCACCGGGATAGCGTCGAGGAAGATCTCCGCAGCGACCACCGGCCCGTCGATATCGAACGCTTTCAGCGTCGCGGGATGCAGCGTGCCAAAGCGCGCGAGCCCTTTTTTCGGCCCCAGCCGCAGCGTGGCCGACTGGCCCGGGTGGAACTGCGGGCCTGCATCACCCATCACCATCAGGTTGTCGACCGGAGCGCCCGCCGCTTCGAGCAGGGCGAGCGCTTCGGCCTTGGCGTCGTAGGCATCGAAGCCCTGCGCCTTGCCATTCGCCCAGCCGCGCGGCGTCTTCTCGCCCGCGAGCACGAGGCCGAGCGTCGAACGCTCGTCGCTATGGCCGCCCTCGCCCCGGAAATAACGCCGTCCGATCTCGAACAGCCCCACGCCCGGCGCGCCGCGATCCGCGTTGCGCTTGGCCGCCGCCAGCAGGCCCGGCAACAGCGAGGGGCGCATCGCCTTCAGGTCTTCGCTGATCGGGTTTTCGAGTACCCAGAGGGCCCCTTCATCCATGAAATGCTCGGCGTCGGGGACGGGAAGGAAGCTCCAGGTCACTGCCTCGTGCAGCCCGCGTGCGGCCGCCGCACGTCGCAGCTTGCGCTGCACCAGCTGCTCGGGCGTGGCGGTCGGCCTGGCGACACCGGGCGCGCGGGTCAGCGGGACGCTGGCGACCTTGTCCAGCCCTTCGATCCGGACGACTTCCTCGACCAGATCGGCGGGCCCTTCGATATCGTGACGGCGCGGCGGGCAGGTGACAGTCCAGTCGTCGGCCACCTTGAATTCGAGCGCGGTCAGGATCGCGCGCTGACGGTCTTCCGCCACCTCGATCCCGCCCAGCTTCGCGGTGCGGGCCGGATCGAACTGGACCACCTTGGGCTCGACCGGCGGCTTCCCCACGCGCACCACCTCGCTCGGCTCGCCGCCGCAGGTCTTGAGAATCAGGTCGGTCAGCAAAGCGAGGCCAGCGTCGAGGAATTCGGGATCGACGCCGCGCTCGAATCGGGTGCGCGCGTCGGACGTCAGGCCCAGCTTGCGGCCCGTCACCCCGATCGGCGCGGGATCGAAGAACGCAATCTCCAGCAGCACGTCGGTTGTATCCGGCTGCACGCCCGAATGCTCGCCGCCCATGATTCCGGCGATGTCGTGAACGCCTGCTTCGTCGGCGATCACGGTCATGGTGGAATCGAGCGTGTAGGTCTTCTCGTTCAGCGCTTCGACGGTCTCGCCGTCGCGGGCGCGCCGCGCGGCCATACCGCCCGAAAGCTTCGCGAGATCGTAGACGTGCGCAGGGCGTCCGGTCGCCAGCATCAGATAATTGGTGCAATCGACCAGCGCCGAGATAGGCCGCTGGCCCGCCGCCTTCAGCCGCCGTTGCATCCAGTCCGGGCTGGACCCGTTGGTGACCCCGCGGATCGAGCGCCCGTACCAAGCGCTGCAATCCGCATCCGGTTCAATTGCGATCGGCATGGCGATGGGCCCGCTGCCTGCGATGTCGGGAACCTCGACCGGCTTGAATGTGCCGAGGCCCGCCGCGGCCAGATCGCGCGCAATGCCCATCACGCCCATGCAATCGGGCCGGTCGGGGGTGATCGCCACGTCGATGACCGGGGAGGCGGCGTGATATTCGGCGAAACTCGCGCCTACGGGCGCATCGCCGGGCAGCTCGATAATCCCGTCGTGTTCCTCGCCCAGCTCGAGCTCGCGCACCGAGCACATCATGCCGTTCGATTCGACGCCGCGAATCTTGGACTTCTTGAGCTCCATGCCATTGGCGGGCACGACCGCGCCGGGTAGGCCGAGCACGCCCTTCATCCCGGCGCGCGCATTGGGCGCGCCGCACACGACCTGCAAAGGCTCCCCCTCGCCCGTGGAAACGGAGAGCACCTGCAGCTTGTCCGCATCGGGGTGCGGCCCGGCGGTGAGCACTTCGGCAACGGTGAACCCGGCGAGCTTTTCCGCCGGATCCTCGATCCCTTCGACCTCGTGGCCGATCGCATTGAGCGTGTCTGCGATCTCCTGCACGCCAGCCTCGGTGTCGAGGAAGTGGCGGAGCCATTCGATGCTGAACTTCATGCGCGTGCTCCCACACCGCCCGAGAGCGTGGGCTGGTCGAAGGGCGAGAAGCCGTAGTGCGACAGCCAGCGGCCATCGCCATCGAAGAAGGCGCGCAAGTCGTTCATTCCGTATTTGAGCATGGCGAGGCGGTCGATCCCGCAACCGAAGGCGAAGCCCTGATATTCGTCGGGGTCTAGCCCGGCGGCCTCGATCACCCGCGGGTTGACCATGCCCGAGCCGAGCAGCTCCATCCACGCATGGCCCTCGGCATCGCCGTGACCACCCACGACGCGACGACCGCCCTCGTTGGAATAGCCGACATCGACCTCCACCGAAGGCTCGGTGAAGGGGAAGTAGGACGGGCGCAGCCGCAGAACGATATCGTCACGCTCGAAGAAGGCCTTGAGGAAGGTCTCCAGCGTCCACTTGAGATGGCCCAGGTGGATGTCGCGGTCGATCGCGAGCCCTTCCACCTGATGGAACATCGGCGTGTGGGTCGCATCGCTGTCGCTGCGATAGGTCCGGCCCGGCGCGATGATCCGCACCGGCGCGCCCTCAGCCACCATCGTGCGGATCTGCACCGGCGAAGTATGCGTGCGCAGCAGCATGCGGTGGCCGTCGGCATCGCGGTCGGGGAAATAGAACGTATCGTGCTCGGCGCGCGCGGGGTGCGTCTCGGCCATGTTGAGCGCGGTGAAATTGTGCCACTCGTCCTCGATCTCGGGTCCGGTGGCGACCGCGAAGCCGAGGTCGGCGAAGATTTCCGCCAGCTCGTCCATCACCTGGCTGACCGGATGCACGCTGCCCTGCGGCATCCGGGGTGCGGGCAGGGTCAGGTCGAGGACTTCTGTGGCGAGCTTCGCTTCGAGCGCGGCGGCTTCGAGCACGCTTTTGCGATCCTCGATCGCCTCGGCAACGCGCGCGCGCATGCCCTGCAGGCGCGGGCCTTCGGTCTGGCGTTCCTCGGGGCTCATCTTGCCCAGCGTCTTCATCAGCGCGTTGAGCCAGCCCTGCTTGCCCAGCGCCTCTACCCGGATCGCCTCGACCGCATCGACAGTGTCGGCGGCATGGAGCCGCTCCAGCGTCTGCGTGACTTGTGCTTCGTGTTCGGTGCTCATTATGGGGCGCTCGCTAGACGAATGGAGGGCAAAGAAAAAGCGCCTACCCGGGCGGGTGGCGCTTCCTCTTTTCAAACGGCTTCGATCAATCAGGCGGGAAGCGCCCCGGATCGGGGTCCGGGACAGGCTTCCGCCCGGCCTGCTTTACGCAGGCAGGGCGTCCTTCGCCTGCTTGATGATCGCCTTGAAGGCCGCTTCCTCGTTCATGGCGAGGTCGGCCATCACCTTCCGGTCGAGCTCGATGCCGGCCAGCTTGGTGCCGTGCATGAACTGCGAATAGGTGAGGCCTTCGGCGCGGACAGCGGCGTTGATGCGCTGGATCCACAGCGCGCGGAAGTTGCGCTTCTTAACCTTGCGGTCGCGATAGGCGTACTGCCCGGCCTTTTCGACGGCCTGGCGGGCGATGCGGATCGTGTTCTT
>PAVA01000016.1 GCA_002712945.1 Citromicrobium sp. | reverse complement strand
GATCTTCATCGGCCCTGCCGCAGCGGCGCTCGCGGCGGGCAACACGGTGGTCGCCAAGCCCGCCGAACAGACCCCGCTGATCGCCGCGCTGGCGGTGAAGCTGTGCCACGATGCAGGCATCCCGAAAGAGGTGTTCCAGCTGCTTCCCGGCGCGGGCGAAGTGGGCCAGCTGATTACCGGCGATTCGCGCATTGCAGGCGTTTCCTTCACCGGCAGCACCGCGACCGCGCAGGCGATCAACCGCTCGCTTGCCGCGCGCGAGAACAACATCCCGACCCTGATCGCCGAGACCGGCGGGCAGAACGCGATGATCGTCGACAGCACCGCCCTGCCCGAACAGGTGACGCGCGACGTGATCGCGAGCGCCTTCCAGAGCGCGGGCCAGCGCTGTTCGGCCCAGCGCGTGCTCTACATCCAGGAAGACGTCTACGACGAGATGCTGACGATGATCCGCGGTGCCTTCCAGGCGCTGGTCGTCGGCGACCCGACCGAGTTCTCGACCGATGTCGGCCCGGTGATCGACCATGACGCGCAGGCTGCCCTCGAACGCCATATCGCGCGCTCGGCCACGATCGGTCGGACCATCTGGCGGGCCGAGGACGATCCGGCCTTCGCGCGCGGCAGCTTCGTGCTGCCGACGATTATCGAGATCGGCGCGATCGGCGATCTCCAGCGCGAGAATTTCGGCCCCGTGCTCCACGTCGCCAAGTTCAAGGGCAAGGAACTGGGCAAGGTCGTCGACGATATCAACGCGCTTGGCTACGGCCTCACCTGCGGCCTCCACAGCCGGGTTGAGGCGACGCGCCGGTTCGTCGAATCGAAGATCCGGGTCGGCAATTTCTACGTCAACCGCAACCAGATCGGCGCGGTGGTCGAGAGCCAGCCCTTCGGTGGCGAGGGCCTGTCGGGCACCGGCCCCAAGGCGGGCGGCCCTCACTATGTCGCGCGCTTCGCGACCGAGCGGGTGGTGACCGTGGATACGACCGCGGCTGGCGGCAACGCGACGCTGCTGGCGAGCCTGTAACGGCACGCCTGCGGCGCATGCTCGCGGATAATTGGCGCGGGGAGGCTTGCACGCCGCGTGCGGCTTCCACATCACGTGAGCCATGGCCATTCAATCGGACCGCTGGATTCGCGAGCAGGCGCAAAAGCACGGCATGATCGAGCCGTTCGAGGAGGCGCAGCGGCGTGACGGCTGCATCTCCTACGGGCTCAGCTCCTATGGCTACGACGCGCGCGTGGCCCCCGAGTTCAAGATCTTCACCAATGTCGACAGCGCCGTGGTCGACCCCAAGAAGTTCGACGCGAACAGCTTCGTCGACCGCGAGACCGATATCTGCGTGATCCCGCCCAACTCCTTCGCGCTGGCACGCACGGTCGAATATTTCCGCGTGCCCGAGGATGTGCTGGTGATCTGCCTCGGCAAGAGCACCTATGCGCGCTGCGGGATCATCGTGAACGTCACTCCGCTTGAGCCGGGCTGGGAAGGCCATGTGACGCTGGAGTTTTCCAACACCACGCCGCTGCCCGCCCGAATCTACGCCAACGAAGGCGCGTGCCAGTTCCTGTTCCTCAAGGGCAACGAGCGCTGCGAGACGAGTTACAGGGACCGTGCGGGCAAATATATGGGCCAGCGCGGGGTCACGCTGCCGAGATTGTGAGGTAGTCACGGGCGCGCGCCTTGCGCCGCCCGTTAGGTACGATCGCTCTCGCGCTCGATCAGGCTCAGCTCGGCCAGGCGCCATGGCCGTTTCTGCGGACAGAAATCCTCGATATCGATCGGCCCGACCGCATCGGGGCCGGTAACCTGGGCGAGCATGTAGCGCCCCGATTCCCGGACCCTTGCGGAGGAGCGGGGAAAAGCCTGGGCGAGCTTGTCCATCACCTCCTGGGCCTCGGTATCGATTTCCTGACTATCGAGTTCGCGGGGCGCGCCGTCGGCTAGTTCGGCGGCCGACTTGCCGATCGCCTTCCATCCGTCTCGCAGGATGCTGAGCGAGATGAACAAGGCGGCTGCCGCATCGGCCCACCATATCCCGAGGCCGATGCCGACCACCCCGACCATGCCCGCAAGGGCCGTTTGCCAGTCCGCCTTCTGCGTCTGGGCGTCGGTGAACAGCACCTTGTCCTCGATCTTTTCCGCAATCGGCTTCTTCATGCGACCGAGGATGACCGGCGGAATGGCGGAATAGGCGAGGGCCGCGAGCATGACCCAGCCCAGCCACAGCTCCACGCCGAAAACGGAAATGGCACCGATGCTGGGATGCTCCATCTTCAGTAGGCCCATGACGGCCTCGTAGGCCATGAAGCTGCCGATAGAGAGCAGCGCGGTGGCCGAGATAAGGAAGGCGATACTGTTGAACCGCTTGAAACCGAACGGGAATTTCTGACTGGGCGGCTTATGCTCGAGCGATGCGGCGATCAGGAACGTGATCGAAGGCACGAGGCTCAGAACGTCTTCGATGAAGGCGGTCTTCATCGCCTGGCTCTGGCCCATGACCAGATACATCAGGATCGAAATGGTCCCCAGCCAGAACAGGGTCCACAGGCAGAGGGTCCGCCCCCGGGACAATCCCTCGCGCACTTCGTCGGGAATGTCGGAATCCGCGATCACTGCATCACCATCTTGTCCGAAGCCGTTATCAGCCCGTTTTCGCCCTTCTTGCGCGCGAGACGGAGGACCGGGAGCTTGCCATCGCGCGGTTCGGGTTGGCCGACAGCCTGCGAAAGGCTTGCCTCCCTGGAGACCGGCCCGCTTCGTCCGAATTCGCCGACAACCAGGTCCACGCGCCCTTCGTCGAGATCTCTCAGAAGCAGCGATGCGGGGCCGGACTGCGTGCTTGTCGTAGCCCCGTGATCTGCGGCCAGGCGCTCTGCGATACGACGCGCGTCCGACCAGTCGGCCGTCCCCGCGACCACGCCTACCTGCATCACGCCGGCCCTTTCGATGCGTTCGGTCGTGCCCGCCGCATCGCGCGGGAACGGGGCGCAACCGGCCACGAGCATGGCCAACGCGAGCCAGAAGGTCTTCATGCAGGGGAAATCCGCAGGCGCATGCCTCGTTCCGAGAATCGCACGCCCGGGCAGATACCAGGCCCAGCGGCACCCAGTCCGCAGCTTCAGGGGGAGCGACGCTGAAGAGCGCTTGCTGCGCGCGACCTCGCCCGCGGAAACCTGTGCGAAGCCTCAGTCTCGCCGTACCGTCAGCTCGAGCGGCTTGCCCTCGCGCAGCACCGTAAGGGTGCGCGCGCCATAGGTGGGTCGCTCCTCGGAAAGCCAGCGCTGCGAGGCGCAGGGCGCGTCCTGCGGCGCAAGCGAGCGCCCGTCGATCGCGACCACTTCGTCGCCCAGCCGCAGCCCGGCGCTTTTCGCGGCCGACCCCTCGTAAAGCTGGACGACCTTTACCGATCCCTCTCTCATCATCAGCGCATAGCCGGGGAATTCGGCAGGAGCCGCAGGCGAGGCGCGTTCATGCAGCAGCATCCGGCCCGCCGGATAGTCGAGCGTCACATCGTATCGGTCCAGAATGCCGAGGCCGATCAGCGTGGGCGGCGCGGTGCGGGTGGTGCCGGGCAGCCGGGGGAGACTTGCGCCGAGGGTCAGGCCCTCCAGCTGGAACCGCAGGAGATCGGTAATCTCGCCGGGCCCTGCGGCAGAAACGCCGTGCGATCCGCGCCCTTCCTTCTCGCTGCCCTGCACGATCGCCTGCCGGACCTGCCCATCTTGCAGAAGCCGGTCGAACAGGACGATCGTTTCCGAACTGCCGGTGTCGAAAAGCGCCCGGTCCTTCAACGAACCGAGGGCGTAGTCGACCACCGGCGCGTAGGGGTATCCATCGGCATGGAGCGCGGCAGTGCTCGCCGCAGCCCTGCCCTCCAACCCCGGAATATCGCCTGCCTCGCGCGCGACCCGAAGGATGTTTCGCGCGCCGTCGAAATGCCAGGCGCTGCCCGGAAATATGTTGGACCCGATGACGCCGCCATCGAAGAAACAGCGATCTGGATCGGCAACCGCGAAGTCGGCTATCAAGACCGGAACCCGCGAGAAGGTCAGCCCGCCGATCGTCAGCCGGTCCACGACCGCGATTTGCGTGGTGAAATCCTGCCCGTTGGCATCGCGCCCGGTATTCGATCCGATGATGGTCAGATCCAGCTCGTCGGCCAGAGCCTGCGAGATCATGGTCGGCGAACCCGTGTCGAACACGAAGCTGCGCTCCACCCCGTTCGTGCTCGCACGGATCGCGTACTTGCCCATGTGGGGGATGAGCGGGATCGTTTCGACGTCCTGCGTCCGCTCGACAGACACCGGGGCCTGAAGCGCCGCGACCGCCTCCGGGGCCATCTGTGCGTGGACCGAAGGGGAGAGCATCAAGACCGCAAGACACGCGGCACCGATAACGAAACGAGACCTCACCAGCTTACCTCCCCACGCTGCTTTCGGGTTCGCTTCTTCTGCGGCCTTCGCGATGAACCGCAGCTTAGGCTGGGGGTTTGCATCCGCTGCACGGGGCGAAGCATGGCTGCGGTGCGGGTGAGGCGCGTCGGCATTTTCCTACTCGGCCCTGCGCTGCCATGGTGCGACCATGTGGCCTGGCTCGCCTCTTTCCTGCGATCGCATATACGCACCGGCTCGTGTGCGAAGGGGGCGAGTTTTTCCCTCCCTGAACACTGTGTCAGGTGTGTCAGGCGGCCCGGCGCGCTTGCGTCCGGCCAGCGAAAGCTGGCATCCTTCGCCGTGAGCGTGACATGCCCGAAAGCGATCCCGCTTTCGATGGGATGAGCGCACCGGGATGACTGGAGAGGACTTATGGCCGACAAGCAATTCGATGTCGTGATTTACGGTGCCACGGGCTATACTGGGCGGCTCGTCGCGGAGCATTTCGTGCGGCGATTTGGCGACAGGCCCGATGCTCCGAAATGGGCGATGGCGGGCCGCAATCCGGACAAGCTGGCCGAAGTGAAGGCCGAAATCGGCGCACCCGCTTCGACGCCCGCCATCGTCGCCGATGCCGCCGACAAGGTCAGCCTCGACCAGATGTGCGAACAGGCCAAGGTCGTCATCACCACGGTCGGCCCCTACCAGCTTTACGGCGAACCCCTGCTCGCCGCCTGCGCCAAGAGCGGCACGCATTATGCCGACCTGTGCGGCGAGCCGGGGTGGATGCGGCGGATGATCGACAAGTACGATGCGGATGCGAAAGCCAGCGGCGCGCGGATCAGCTTCTCCTCCGGGTTCGATTCGATCCCCTTCGATCTGGGCGTGCTGATGCTGCAGAAGGAAGCCAGGGAGCGTTTCGGCGCGCCCTGCCCCCGTGTGCGCGGGCGCGTGCGGGCGATGAAGGGCACCTTCAGCGGGGGCACCGCCGCCAGCCTGACCGAAAGCCTGAAGGCGATGGCGCGCGATCCCTCGCTCATCCCGATCATGCGCAGCCCCTTCGGCCTGACGCCGGGATTCGAGGGGCCGGACCAGCCATCGGGCATGGTCCCGCATTACGAGGAGGATCTGGGCAAGTGGGCCGCGCCTTTCGTGATGGCGGCGATCAATACCAAGAACGTCCACCGGACCAACTTCCTGCGCGGTCACCCCTATGGCGAGGATTTCCGCTACGACGAGATGGTGCTGACCAGCCCCGGCGAGGCGGGCAAGGCGGCGGCCGAGGCGGCGGCGGAGATGATGAAGAACCCGTTCGGCGCGAAGCCGCCCAAGCCCGGCGAAGGGCCCACGCCCGAGGAGCGCGAGAACGGACATTACGACGTGCTGTTCATCGGCGAGATGCCCGATGGCCGCACGATCCGCTATGCGGTCAAGGGCCGCTACGATCCCGGCTATGGCTCGACCAGCCGGATGATCGGCGAGACGGGCCTTGCCCTGCTCGAAAGCGATGCAGCGGGCGGGATCGGCACGCCGGGCTCGATCCTCGGCGAAGCGCTGGTGGAGCGCTTGCGCGACCATGCCGAATTGACCTTCGAGGTGGAGGAGTGAGACTTGTCGGGAGCGTTTCGCGCTCCCGGCACATTGGATGAGGGTGGCAACGGGGAGACTTTGGAAATGGCGTTTCTAGCTTCTGTTCTCGGCCGGATGCTTCTGGCCCTGATCTTCATCATTTCGGGCATCACCAAGGTGATGAACGTCTCCCGGACGGCCGAGTTCATCGAGAGCGCGACTACATTGCCCACCAATATCGCGCTTCCGGTGGGGATATTCGAACTGGTGTTCGGGGTGTTCCTGGCGATCGGCTTCCTCACCCGGATCAGCAGCCTCCTGCTGTTTGGCTTCACGCTGGCGACGATTTTCTTCTTCCACAATCAGGTCGGCGATCCGCAGGTGCTGCAGGCCGCGCTCAAGAACCTCGCGATCGCGGGCGGATTGCTGATGGTGTTCGCCTACGGGCAGGCGCGCGGATCGGTCGACGTCTGGCGCGAGCGGGATCGGTCGCGCCGCGCGGAGATCCGCGCGGCGCGGGCCGAAGGGCGCGAAATGGGTGCCGAGGAAGCCCGCGCCGAGGCTTCCCGCGGCACCGTGGCGGAGGACTGACCTAGAAGCTCGTCCGCAGGCTGACCGAGAAATTGCGGCCCGGCAGCGGCACATAGTCGCGGGTGAAGCTGGTCGCCCGGCGGCCTTCGGTGTCGAAGATGTTCTCGACCTTCGCAAGCAGGGTCACGTTCTCGTTGCCACGCAGCGGACGCCACGCGAGTGAGGCATTGACGAAGGTGAAGGCGTCGGTCGTGCTTTCGAAGGCGGGCACATCGTCCTGCTCGCCGAAATACTCGACCTCGCCGCGCAGGTCGAAAGCCCCGGTGCTCACCGTAAGGGCGCCCGCGAGACCCAGCGGCGGGATGCGGGGAATGGGCGTGCCGTCCGCCAGTTCGGCATCGACATACTCGGCGCTGGCCTCGCCGATCACCGAGACGTCGTCGGTCTCGATCAGAGGCACGCTGACCTCGGCCTCGACGCCGAAATAGGTCGCATCCTGCTGCAGATAGACGAACAGCGGGATGGCCTCCTCGTCGTCGCCGGGAACCGGATCGCCTTCCTCGTCGACAAAGGTGCCGGTATTGTCGAGGTAGATATAGTCGTCGAACCAGCTGCCGAAGACGGTCAGGTTGACCGTCGCCGGGCCCAGGCTGCCGCGCACGAAGCCTTCAAGCCCCCAAGCGCGTTCGATACCGAGATCGACGTCGCCCACCTCGTATTGCCCGGTCGCGACATGCGCCCCGTTGGCGAACAGCTCCTCGCCCGCAGGCGCACGGCCCACGCGCGATCCGTTCACACCGATGCGAAGGCCCCCGACGTCGTAGGAGAGGCCGAGCGCGCCCGAGAGCACGTCGAAATTGCGATCGACCCCCAGTAGGTCGGACGAGGCGCTGGTGGTCTCGTAGCGGGCCGCACCTTCGAGCTGGAAATTGCCGAAGCTCAGTTCCTGCAGAGTAAAGAAGCCGAACTGCTCGGTCTCGTTGGGCGCGACGAAGGCTTCCTCACCCACCGCAGCGAAATCGCGGATGTAGAACTGCCCGCCGAACGAACCGCGCAAGTTGCCAATGGGGTTCTGGACGAACTCCATGCGCCCCTCGAAGCCTTCGACGTCGAACACCGTGCCGACCTCGGAGCCCTCGAATTCGGTGTGGGTATAGTCGCTGTAGCCCACACGGGTA
The DNA here is from genome assembly GCA_002712945.1 of Citromicrobium sp. The sequence goes on along the minus strand of PAVA01000016.1, from coordinate 12,605 downwards.
AGCAGACGATCGAGGAAGCCCGACCCGAGCGCGATGTCTCCGCTGAAGTCGGCGCGGAACTGCTCGAGGCCGATCGAAACGCCTTCTTCCTCTTCTTCTTCCCCGCCGCCGCCGGCTTCTTCGTGATGGTGTCCGCCCGCCGGGTTCGCCGGCACACCGTAAAGCGTGTCGTAATAGCCCGCGCCGAAGCCGAAGCGGCTTTCGCCGCGGATGAAGGAGAGGCCGCCATTGACCGAGGTCGTCTCGACGAAGGTATTGGGCACCGTGCCCTCGGCATTGGCCTGCTCGCGCAGTTCCTCGGCTTCCTCGAACTCGCCGTCGCCTTCGTGCTCGTCCGCCTCGGCGAGCAGCTCGGCTCGCAGATCGTCGGTAAGCGCGAAGCCCGGGACAGAGACGTCGCCGGCATCGAGATAGCTTCCGTCGATATGGAACACGAAGCCGCCACCCAGCGGCGCGGTTGCCGAGCCGCCGATGCGATATTCGTCGTTGACCGAATCATAGCTGGCGAGCGTGTCGAGATGGATCGGTTCATCCGGAATGCTGCGCGGAATGCGCTTGTCGATCACGTTGACCGCACCCCCGATCGCCTGGCTGCCGTAGAGCAGCACGGCCGGGCCGCGGAGCACCTCGATCCGCTCGACCGTCAGCGGATCGATGCTAACCGCATGGTCGTCCGAGGTGTTGGACGCATCGAGCGTCCCCACGCCATCGGTCAGCACGCGGATCCGCTCCCCGCCGAAGCCGCGCAGGATCGGGCGCGACGCGCCGGCGGTGAAGCCGGTGCCGGAAACGCCGGGCAGGTCCTCCAGGATTTCGCCCACCTGACCATCGAGCGAGCGCTGCAGTTCCAGCCCTTCAACCACGGAGGTGCCCGCCAGAACGTCCAACTGCCGGATACCTTCGCCCGCGCTGACGATGATATCGACCTGCGAATTGGCCCGGTTGTGGAAGTCGTCGTCGTACTCCTCGCCCTCCGGCTCGCCGGTCTCCGGCGCGGGCTGGGTCTGCTGAGCATGGGCGATCTGGGGGACCATGGCCACGGCGAGGGCCAGTAGCGGCAGGCGGGCGAAGCGGGGGTTCTTCATGAGGCTGCGATTCCGATAAGGTTACAATATATCATTTGCCGCTAACATCGAAGGCGAGCCTGCGCAACAGCAATCTCATACGTCCAACGACCGCGATCGGTCGTTGGTCGGAAATGATACTGGTTTCGGAAAAACTGGAGCGGGCGAGGCGATTCGAACGCCCGACCCCAACCTTGGCAAGGTTGTGCTCTACCCCTGAGCTACGCCCGCTCACATGGCGTTTCCGGCGTGGCTCGAAGCACTCGGCCGGAACGGGAAGCGGGCAAGTAGCAATGCGAGTGCGCCTCCGCAAGCGCAAAATCGCGTGGCGATCTGCACCCTTCACATCCACACCCAAACGCCCACATTGGGGCCACTCGCAATTGCATCACAAGGGGATACGCACTTGGCCAGCATGGGGCTCAATCTCGAGGAACAGAAAGCCGTCGACCGCTTCCGCCAGGAGGTCGTCGAGCCTTCGATGTCGAAGCTGGTGGTGCTCGATTTCTGGGCCGAATGGTGCGGGCCGTGCAAGGCGCTGGCGCCGATGCTGGAAAAGGTCACCGCCGAATATGCCGACAAGGGCGTGGTTCTGAAGAAGCTCAATGTCGACGAAGAGCAATTCATCGCGAGCCAGTTCCAGGTCCAGTCGATCCCCACGGTCTATGCCATGTTCCAGGGCCGCCCCGTCGCCGACCTCACCAGCGCGCGTAGCGAAAGCCAGCTCAAGCAGGCGCTCGACCAGATCCTCGCCCAGCTTCCCGTCGGCGAAGGGGGTGAGAACGGGCAGCAGGGGCAGGACGTCGCGCAGTTCATCGAGATGGCCGAAAATGTGCTGGCCGAGGGCGATGCGGAGCGCGCGGTCGGCATCTTCGCGCAGGTGGTCGACATGGCGCCCGATAATGCCGCCGCCCATGCCGGGCTGGTCCGCGCGCTCGTCGCGATGGACAAGGTCGCCGAGGCGCGCGAGCATCTCGACAGTCTCGATCCCACGCTCGCCGAAACGCCCGAAATCCAGCAGGCGCGCTCCGCGATCGACCTCGCCGGCGACAAGGTCGACGAGGGCGAGCTCGCCGCGCTGAAGGACAAGGCGCAGGGCGGCGACATGGACGCACGCTACGCCTATGCCGAAGCCGCCTTCGCCGCAGGCCAGCGCGATGCGGCGGCGGACGAGCTGCTCGCCATGGTCGAGGAAGACCGCGAGTGGAACGAAGGTGCCGCGCGCACCAAGCTGCTCCAGATTTTCGAGGCGGTCGGCCTCGAAGACCCGTGGGTGGTCGCCACCCGCCGCCGCCTGTCGAAGATCCTGTTCGGATAAGCGCGATGCGCCTTTCGATATTCCCGCTGACAGGCGCGATCCTGTTCCCCGGCCTGCAATTGCCGCTGCACATGTTCGAGCCGCGCTACCGCGCGCTGGTCGGCGATGCGCTGGCACGCGACCGGCGGATCGCGATGATCCAGCCCAAGCAGGCGCGAGAGGGCGCGCCGCTCTACGATGTCGGCTGCGTGGGCAAGATCGCGGAGGTCGAGGCGCTGGACGACGGGCGCTACAACCTCGTCCTCGACGGAGAGAGCCGCTTTCGCATGACGCGCGAGCTCGACGTCACCACGCCCTTCCGGCAGATCGAGGGCGAGCTGATCGTCGAGGATGGCGACGAGGTGCTGAGCGGTATCGAGCGCGCCGGGTTCGAGCGCGAGGCACGCCGCTTCGCCGACGCGCAGGGCTACAGCGTGGACTGGGACGCGGTCGCCCAGCTCGACGACCAGTCACTCATCAACGGCGTCAGCCAGATCGCGCCCTTCGACGGCGCCTCCAAGCAGGCCCTGCTCGAAGCGCCCGATCTTGCCGCGCGCTGCGAACTGCTGATCCAGCTGATGTACTTCTTCGGCCGCCAGAGCGGGACCGACGACCGGGTGACCTTGCAGTAGGTTTCCGGGTTCAGGCCGCCGGCTGCCGCTAAGCCAAAAGAGTCCCGCGCAGCCCGTCGATCACGAATTGCGAGGCCAGCGCGGCGAGCACCACGCCCAGCAGCCGCGTGATCGCGGCCTCGACCTTGGTCCCGACCAGGTTCATCAGCGGGCGCGCCGCGATCAGCGCCAGCATGGTCAGCAGCAGAACGAACCCGGCGGCGGCGAACACCACCGCGCTTTCCTCGATCCCCGTGGCCTGGTTCATCAGCAGCATGATCGCCGCGATCGCGCCCGGCCCGGCCATCATGGGCATCGCCATGGGGAAGACCGACACGTCCTCTATCTCGGGGTTGGCGCTGATCTTCTCCGCGCGTTCCTCGCGCCGTTCGGTCCGCTTCTCGAACACCATGTCGATCGCGATCATGAACAGCATGATCCCGCCCGCGATGCGGAAGCTGTCGAGCTCGATGCCGAGCGCGCCGAGCAGTTGTTCGCCGAACAGGCCGAACACCAGCAGGATCAGGCCCGAGATCAGCGTCGCCCGGACCGCCATGGACACGGTCTGCGCGCGGGTCGCCTCGCGGGTGAGCCCGGCATAGATCGGTGCGCACCCCGGCGGGTCGACCACCACGAAGAACGTCACGAAGGCAGAGAAGAAGAGTTCGAGCATTGGGCCTTATACGGGGTCTTGGCGCTGCGCAGGTGCCGGTGAGATTTCAGTCTTCGGAGGCGTTGAGACGACGATTGACGATAAGCTGCCAATCGCCCTCCTTCCAATAGCTCGCACGCACAGCCTTGCGACCATCGGGGAAGTGGAACCACTCCCACAGAAGCGTCTTGTCGGGCGATAGGAAAGACTTGGATTCCGTCCGGGGCATCACTGTCCTAACCGGCGCCGGGATCGTCTCCCCCGCCTTCGGGCAATCGGCCACGAGGCCCTGTACGGCATCATAGGCGGTCACCACGATGGCATCTTCGTCGACCTCCTCCGGTGCGGGCTGCGGATCGTCGAGCCCGCCGGCATCGTAGGACCACTCGTATTCGTCGTCGAACCCGTCGCGTTCCCACACGGTCACGAAATCGCCCACCAGCCCGTCGGGCTCGCGGAACCGCCCCGTGCTGACGGCCATGCGGCCATCGCAGCTCATCATCACCGTGCGCGGCGACCACTGGACCGCCTTTTCGGGGTCTTCCAGCGTCGCCAGCACCGGCCTGGCGGGCACCGGGCCGTTGCGCCCGTGGAGTACCGCATCGTCGGTGGCAAAGGCGCGAAACGCGGTCCACTGGCCATCCTCGCGCGCGGCGCGGGCGAATTCGATCTCGCGCGCTACCACCAGGCTCGGCTGCGCGGTATATTGCGCGGTGCTCAGCGCCCGGTCGATCTGCGTTCGCGGATAGCGCCGCTCGGAATTGCCCGCACACCCGGCGAGTATCAGTCCGGCCCCGACGAGGCAGGCGATTGGCAGCGTGTTCTTCACAGTCCCTCCGGCGGTTCGAGCCCCTCATGCGCGTGCGCGGCGACAAGCGTGTTACGCAGCAGCACCGCGATGGTCATCGGGCCGACTCCGCCCGGGACCGGGGTGATCGCCCCCGCGACGCCCTGCGCGCCTACGAAATCGACATCGCCCACAAGACGCCCCTTGGTCTCGCCCTCGGCAGGCTCGAGGCGATTGATGCCGACGTCGATCACGGTTGCGCCGGGCTTGAGCCAGTCCGCCTTGACCATTTCGGCGCGCCCCACAGCGGCGACAACGATGTCCGCCTGGCGGACGACGGCGGGCAGGTCTTTCGTGCGGCTATGGGCGATGGTGACCGTGGCGTTGGCATCCAGCAGCAACTGCGCCATCGGCTTGCCGACGATGTTGGAGCGCCCGATGACGACCGCGTTGAGACCCGACAGGTCGCCCAGCCTGTCCCTCAGCAGCATCATGCAGCCGAGCGGGGTGCAGGGCACGAAGCCTTCGCGCCCGACCATCAGCTTGCCCGCATTGGCGACGTGGAAGCCGTCGACGTCCTTCTCGGGCGTGATGGTCGCGATCACTGCCTGTTCGTCGAGGTCGCCGGGCAGCGGGAGCTGGACGAGGATTCCGTCGACCGCCGGATCGGCGTTGAGCTTTTCGACCAGCGCGATCAGATCGCCCTGCGGGGTATCGGCGGGCAGGCGATGCTCGAAGCTTTCCATCCCGGCGGCGAAGGTCGCCTTGCCCTTGGCGCCGACATACACCTGGCTTGCCGGGTCTTCGCCCACCAGCACCACGGCCAGCCCCGCCCTGCGCCCGGCCTTTTCGGCGAACGCAGCGGCGTGCTGCCCCACCTTCTCGCGCAAGCTGGCCGCGAAGGCCTTCCCGTCGATCAGTTGGGCGGTCAATAGAGGCTCGCGATGATGGAGTTCAGGATAATCCGGAAGATCTGCAACCCGATAATCAGCACCAGCGGGGAGAAGTCGATCGCGCCCGTTTGCGGCAGCATGTTGCGGATCGGCCGCAGAACCGGATCGAGCAGCGAGTTGATCGAGCGATAGATGGCGAGAACGAAATCGTTGCCCCGGCTGACCACGTTGAAGGCGAGCAGCAGGCCGATCACGAACTGCACGATAATCAGCATGATGAACACGCTCACGATCAGGTCGATGATGTCTCTGATTGCGATTAGGGCTTGCATGGTGGCCCGGTCTCCTGGCGTTTTTGCGTTGGCGTATTACAAGAGTAAGACGCCTTGATGCGAAGGCAAGGCCTTCTCTTGGGGTCGCCCTAGCCGTTTTCGGCCGCCCTGACGAGCGTACCGGCACCGCTCTCGGTGAAGAACTCGAGCAGCATCGCGTGCGGCACCCGTCCGTCGAGGATGACCGCCGCTTCGCACCCGCCGCGGGTCGCGGCGAGGCAGGTTTCGAGCTTGGGGATCATCCCGCCGGTGATGACGCCCTGCTTGCGCAGGGCCTCGATCTTGGTCTCGTCCAGCTCGCTCACCAACCGCCCCTCGCCATCGAGCACGCCTGCCACATCGGTCAGCAGCAGCAGCCGCGCCGCGCCCATGGCACCGGCGATCGCGCCCGCCATGGTGTCCGCATTGATGTTGAAGGTCTCGCCCTTGTCGCCCGCGCCGATGGGGGCGATCACCGGGATCAGCCCGCTGGCGGTCGCCATCTCGATCACGCCCGGATCGATCGTTTCGGGCTCGCCAACGAAGCCCAGATCGACCAGTTGTTCGATCGCGCTGTCCTCGACTCGCGTGTCGCGGCTGACCTTGCGCGCGCGCACCAGCCCGGCATCCTTGCCCGACAGGCCCAGCGCGCGCCCTCCGGCGGCGTGGATCGCGGCGACGATCTGCTTGTTGATCGCGCCCGAGAGGACCATCTCGGCGATCTCTACCGTCGCCTCGTCGGTCACGCGCAGGCCGTCGACGAAGCGGCTTTCGACACCGACCCGCTCCAGCATCGCGCCGATCTGCGGGCCGCCGCCATGGACCACCACCGGGTTGATACCGACCGCCTTGAGCAGCACCACATCCTGCGCGAAGCTCGCGGCGGCGGCATGGTCGCCCATCGCGTGTCCGCCGTACTTCACCACAAAGGTGCGTCCGGCATAGCGGCGCAGGAAGGGCAGCGCCTCGATCAGCACGCTGGCCTTTGCGCCGGCATCCAGCGGCGCGTCGACGGTCACCTGGGAAGTCTCGCTCATGCCCCGCGCGCTAGCGGGGGACGCGCGATTTGGGAAGGCGGGAGCGCGTGCCTTCCTGCAAGCGCCCCGCCCCTGCTACGCCTATTCGGCAGGTTCGGCCTCGGTATCGGCCTCCGCATCTTCGGGCGGGACGTTGGTCATCGGCGTATCGGGCGTGTCGACCGGCACGCCTTCGGCATCCGCGTCGCTCACGATCAGCTCGCCGCCACTCTCGTCGACCACGTCGGTTTCGTAGGTCTTCTCTTCCTCAGCCTCCGCGCAGGCGCCGAGCGACAGGGCCGCGGCGAGCGGGAGGGCGATGGTGGCAAAACGCTTGGTCATGGCAATCTCCTGACAGAACGAGTCGGCGCAAATTCGCACCGCTCGCCCCGCATGGCAAGACAGCCGGCCTATTCGGGCATCGGATCGACTTCCGGCTCGCCGCTGTCGTCCGTTTCTTCCATGCCTTCCGGCGTAACGGTGTCGATCTGGTTGACCCCGCGCACGTCTTCGAGCGCTTCGTCGGTCAGCTCCTGCTCGTCGGTCAGATCGGTTTCGAGCCGTTCTTCCTGGGTGGTGACGGCCGAATCGGGCAGGTCGGGCTCGTCGCCATCGGCATTGAGGAAGATGATGACCACAGCCACCGCCAGCAGGACGATCACGCCGACCCACAGCCACTTGCTCGAGCCCTTTGTCTGGATCACGTCATCGTCGGCCATGTGTCTTGCTCCTGTTGCTATGCGGCCCGGCAGCGCCGGGCGGTATGCCCATCCAACAAGCGGCGCGGGCGCGTTGTTCCGATTTCGCCCGCGCCCCCGCCCGCTTCCCGCTTGAGCGCGGGGCGCGCGGGTGCCACTCTCCCCCGATGACGCACCGCACATCCTGCCTCGCCGCGCTGGCCCTCTTCGCTCTGACACCGGCGCTCGCCTCCTGCACGACCGCGCCCGCCGCCGACCCGCAGGAGGCGTTCTGGGAGGCGCTTTCGAGCCATTGCGGCAATGCCTACGCGGGCGCGCTCGCCAGCGGGGACGCGCGTGACGAGGCCTTTCGCGGCGTCGACATGATCGCCAACTGGGCCGAATGCAGCGACACCCGGATCGCGATCGCCTTCCATATCGAGGACGGCGACGCGCATGGCGGGTGGAACCGCAGCCGCACCTGGATCGTGACGCGCGACAACCCGGGCGGGCCGATCACGCTCAAGCACGACCACCGCCATGCCGACGGCGAGGCGGATGCGGTGACCTTCTACGGCGGCACCACCGCCGGCCCCGGCACCGCACGCGCGCAGGACTTCCCCGTCGACGGCGAGAGCATCGCGCTGTTCGAGCGGCAGGGCCTCGACGCATCGCTGACCAATGTGTGGCGGATCGAGGTTGACCCGGCAGGCGCGCCGGACGCGACCTTCGCCTACCAGCTGACCCGCCGCAACGACCCCTCGCGCCTGTTCCGGGTGGAATTCGACGCAAGCGATCCGGTCCCCGCGCCGCCGCCCGCATGGGGCTGGGAATAGCGAGAGCGGTTCGGACGCGCGACCAAATTGTCACGCGAGCGCACCTTGACCGGAGCCTCGACCGGAGAGCGGCCTGACACACCTGACACAGTGTCATGGGGCCAAAAACCTGCCCGGATCGCGCGCCCGGCAAAAGCGTGCTGAGCAGGGCGCGAAGGGGCGGCATGCGAGCGATCTAGCAGAGCGGGCACCCTGTAGGACAGCGCGCGGGAGTTGCGCGGGACAGGGCGGGCACGGGACGCGGAACGATGTGCCTACCCGCGCGCCGCCTTGCTCCCCCCGGCCTTCGGCCTATGATGGCCTGCAGGGGACAGGGGAGACGAGCGCCATGACCGAGGATACGACGCAGGCTGCGGGCATCGCGCCCGACAGGCAGGCCGAGACGACGGGCGTAACGCTCTATCGCCCGATCATCGTGGCGATCCTCTACCTGCTCAACCTGCTGACCGGCTTCACCGTGCTGATCGGCCTGATCCTCGCCTATGTCTGGCGCAACGAGGAGACGACGAGCGAGTGGGAGGACACCCACCTCACCTACCTGATCCGCACCTTCTGGATCGGCTTCTGGCTGACGATCCTGGTGGTTGTCGCGGTGGTGGGCGGAGCAATCGCGCTGGCGGCCGCGGGTCACATGGCCGAACAGGTCGGCCCCAACGCCATGCACGAAGGCGGCCCGCCCCCGCCCGCGATGATCGCGCTGATCTTCGGCGGCATCGCGATCGGCTTCCTGCTGTTCGTGTGGTACTGCGTGCGGTGCATCCTCTCGCTCGCCAATGCGGCCAACCAGCGGCCCATGCCCAACCCGAAGACGTGGCTTTTCTGAGAGTTGGCCCTCCGCCCCGGTAGGAGCGCATTAAGGATCAGGCTTAATCCGCCCTTGAGACCTTGCCGTCCATGGGCCGGTCATGGGCGATCCCGTCTCCTTTCGCCGCCCCTCCTTCCGCTCCGCTTCGCACCGCGACCCGGGCGCGCGCCCGGCTGCGCCTTTGCGCAAGACGAAGCGCGCAGCCTGGTGGGACGCCGCACGCGGGCTCGGCCTGGTGCTGGTGGCCGCACCGCTGGCGGTGTTCACCGCCATCCTGCTGCACGACGGATTGCCCGGCCTGAGCGCCACGCCGCAGAGCGCTCAGGCGGCAGCGGAGGTGCAGCGGGTCGACAAACGGTTCGGCCCCTGCATCGGCGGCGAACGCCATACCTGCGTCGTCGATGGCGACACGATCTGGCTCAACGATGTAAAAATCCGCATCGCCGATATCGACGCGCCCGAGGTGTTCTCGCCCGACTGCCCGGCAGAACGCGAGGCGGGCCTGCGCGCCACCGCGCGGCTGACGCAGTGGCTCAACGCAGGCGCCTTCGAGGTGCTGCCCAACCCCGACGGCCGCGACGCGGACCGCTACGGCCGCAAGCTGCGCGTGCTGGCGCGGGGCGGCACGAGCGCGGTCGATGCGCTTGTGGCCGAGGGTGTTGCTACGCGGTGGGGTGGTGCTGGGCGGAGTTGGTGCTGAGCGCGTGACCTAGACAGGCCCAGTCAGCTGGTGTGACAGGCGTTACAGCAGTAATAGCAGCCATTCGATTGCGAATACGTCTTCTTGGCTTCGGTCACCGCACCGTGACAGTCAGAGTGGGTGCCAAGGTTCTTCTGATTGCTGGTCGAAGGCATATAACTGCAACCGGCAGTGGTGTTATGCACCTCGTGGTCGCCATTGGACTGAGCAGTGGTGTTTACAATGAAGTTAGGCATATCGAACTCCTATCTATCGAAGTTCGATTGAGAGCCGAATTAGCAGAATCGTCAATAAGTGGAAGTACTGGTCTAGTAGCCCCGATAGGGCTCGCAGGCGATGCCGTCGCCATCGCGGTCAAGGTTTACGCGATAACCCGGATCGCCCACGCGCATCGGAGCAGCCCCCGCCGCCCGCGCCGCGTCGCAGTTCTTGTAGAAGGCGCCAACCTCCTGCCGGATCGATTGCTCTCCCCAGCGCTGATCGAAGGCGGTCTGCGGATCGACGCTTTCCTCGCTGGCGGAGAAGGGCGGCAGACCGGCGGGCATGCCGAACTTGGCGACCGTCAGAGTTCCGATCACGCCGATTGTCACGGCACCTTCGAGCACGCGTTTCATGCGCGCGACCATGTGTCTAGGGTGGTGTGCGGAGCGTTGCGAGGAATGGTGAACTAAAGTTCCTTTACCCGCATATGAGACTGCTCAATCAAGAGGCATTCAGGTGATGGGAGTTTGGACCCCCCATCACCATGACTTAGGCTGCCATCTCCAAGCAATCATCGTTTGATGACCAATCTGCGTTAGGCTCGTCATCAAATAGATTTGCCTCGATTGCCGAAACAATCTTAAAACGGAATTCTAGAGGTTCTGGATCGAACGCCGAAGATATTTCCATTTCTTCGACAATCGCGCTTATAGCGCGAATTGCCGTCCGTACTTTCTTAACTTTGTCAAGAAGGTCCTTATCCTCCAAGGCGAGGGCATCGATATCATCGAGCATCTTAAACTGCTCTAAGAAAATCGAAACCCTTAAGCACTTTTCAGCACTCGGCGAAAGAATTTTGCTTCCAGCTTCACACCTAGAAAGGTGCTCAGGGGAAACATCAATCATTTTCGCCACATGCTTAGCGGACAGCTTCACAGCTTTTCGAACAAACTTGATTTCGCTCCCAGACAGCTTCCGAGGATTTAGTATCCTTGTAATAGCGATACACTTAATCAGTCCACGAAGGTTTGGGATGATTACCTGCTCAACCTCTCCGGTGTCTTCATCTACGAGTTGCTTTACTGAGTTTATCAGTACAACCTTAAACGGAGCACCAAGATCTTGAGCATGGTACTCTTCGACAATTTGAGGTTTCATCGCGGTGGCCATCTCCTATCTCCTAAAACTCCGACACCTCCACTACCAAAAGTGCAGGAAGGTGCGGATCATATGACAGAGCTACGCGAAGACGCGCGCCAGCCGTGGCTGTTCCGCAAATTTCGATATCCGTTGCATGGGCAGACTCCTTGAGAACTAACGTAGGTACGCCATCTTCCACGATGTCCAGAATGTCGATCTGATCATATCCATTCGCGCGAAGCCATTTCAGGGTTCCGCTTCCGAATGCCAAATCTCCATTCCAACTTGCACGGACCGCAGCGACATACTCGCGCGAAAGTTCGTCAACCTGCTCAAGTTTCGCCACGGTATCCTCCGTGTTTGATGGCAGAGAGTCCTTAAGAAAGAATTGATCTTAGGTCAAGTCACTCCGCCGCTTCGGGCTGGCTACTCCCGCCGGCATCGTCCCCGAACAGGCCCGGGCCGTCGTCGACCGCCTCTTCCTCGTTCGCGGCCTTGGCCTTGTTGCGCTTGTCGAAGGTGCTCCACACGTCCTGCCAGTTGCCCTTGGTGGCGCCCTTGGAATACTCGGTCGCGCGCTGTTCGAAGAAGTTGGCGTGCTCCACCCCGTTCAGCAGCGGCGCGAGCCAGGGCAGCGGATGCTCGTCGACCATGTAGATCGGCTGCATGTTGAGCTGGCCCAGCCGCCAGTCCGCGATGTAGCGGATATATTTCTTGATCTCCTTCGCGGTCATGCCCGGCACCGGGCCCATCTCGAACGCGAGATCGATGAAATTGTCCTCCAGCCGCACGCTCTTCTGGCAGATATCGATGATATCCTCCTTCACCGCGCGGGTCATGCAGTCGCGCTCGCGCACGAATTCGTGGAACAGGCGGATGATGCCTTCGCAGTGGAGCGACTCGTCGCGGACCGACCAGCTGACGATCTGCCCCATGCCCTTCATCTTGTTGTAGCGCGGGAAGTTCATCAGCATCGCGAAGCTGGCGAACAGTTGCAGCCCTTCGGTGAAGGCGCCGAAAGCGGCGAGCGTGCGGGCGATATCCTCGTCCGTGTCGACCCCGAACTGCTGCAGGAAGTCGTGCTTGTCCTTCATCTCCTCGTATTCGAGGAAGGCGGAATATTCGCTTTCGGGCATGCCGATCGTGTCGAGCAGGTGGCTATAGGCCGCGATGTGGACCGTCTCCATGTTGGAGAACGCGGTCAGCATCATCTTGATCTCGGTCGGCTTGAACACGCGGCCGTATTTCTCGTGGTAGCAATCCTGCACTTCCACGTCGGCCTGGGTGAAGAAGCGGAAGATCTGCGTGAGCAGGTTGCGCTCGTGCTCCGTCAGGTTCTGCGCCCAGTCGCGGCAGTCCTCGCCCAGGGGAACTTCCTCGGGCATCCAGTGGACCTGCTGCTGGCGCTTCCAGAACTCGTAGGCCCAGGGATATTCAAAGGGCTTGTAGGTCTTGCGGGCTTCGAGCAACGACATCTGGTATCTCCGGGCTAGCGTGCGAACAACCTACATAGGGAATCATTAACCCGATTCGATAGCAAGAGTGGACTTTGTGTCGTGGATAAATCCGGCATTGCCGTCCATCTTCGCATGCGTCCCGAGGGGGCCACGGGGCG